>JBDSLT010000306.1:0-4184 GCA_039916265.1 Casimicrobiaceae bacterium
GCAACCTGAAAGTGGCGTTGCGCAAGCTCCGACGCTTCGCGCGCGAGGGCGTTCCCGACGAGCTCGACCTCGACGGCACGATCGAGGGCACGGCGCGCAACGCGGGGTGGCTCGACCTGCGGATGCAGCCCGAGCGGCGCAACCGCGCGAAGGTGCTGCTGTTCCTCGACGTCGGCGGCTCGATGGACCCGCACGTTCGGGTGTGCGAGGAACTGTTTTCCGCAGCGAAGTCGGAGTTCCGTCATCTCGAGTACTTTTATTTCCACAACTGCGTCTACGACCACGTCTGGCGCGACAACGCTCGCCGCAAGACCGAGCGCTTCGGCACGCTCGACCTCGTCCGCACCTATGGGCCGGACTGGCGCGTGATCTTTGTCGGCGACGCCGCGATGAGCCCCTACGAACTTACGCAGATCGACGGCAGCGTCGAGTACCGCAACTTCGAGCCCGGCTTGAAGTGGCTTGAACGCATCTTCGGCCATTTCCGCAAGGTCATCTGGTGGAACCCCGAGCCTGCGCGCGGATGGGAGTACACGCGCTCGACGCAGCTCGTCCTGCAATCGCTCGGCCCGCGGATGTTTCCGCTGACGCTCGACGGCGTCGCGCGCGGCATCGACGCGCTGCGCAGGTAGCGCCGATGGGCTACGAGCTCTACTACTGGGATGGCATTCAGGGCCGCGGCGAATTCGTGCGGCTCGCGCTCGAAGAGGCAAGCGCGAACTACGTCGACGTCGCGCGCGACGCAGGGGGCGGGGACGCGATGCTCGCACTGATCGACGGCAGGCGTGTCGTGCGCCCGCCATTCGCACCGCCGTTTCTCAAGGCCGGCAAGCTGCTGATCGGCCAGACGGCGAACATCCTGCTGTATCTCGGGCCGCACCACGGCCTTGCACCCGGGAGTGAAGCGGGCAGGCTGTGGACGCATCAACTCCAGCTCACGATCGCCGACCTCGTCGGCGAGGCGCACGACCTGCACCATCCGATCTCGACGAGCCTCTACTACGAGGATCAGCGGCGCGAAGCGAAGCGGCGCGCGCGGCCCTTCATCGCGGAGCGGATTCCCAAGTACCTCGACTATTTCGAGCGCGTGCTCGCGCGCCATTCGCGCGGTGGGCCGTTTCTTCTGGGAGCCAGGTTGACGTATGCCGACCTCTCGCTGTTCCAGGTCGTCGAAGGGCTGAGTTACGCATTGCCCGGGGCGATGGCGCGGATCGCGCGCGATCACCGGCGCGTGTTCGCCTTGCGCGACCGCATTCGCGCGCGGCCACGGATCGCCGCGTATCTCGCCTCGCCGCGACGCCTCGCCTTCAACGAGCAGGGAATCTTTCGCCACTATCGCGCGCTGGACGTCTAGCGTCCGGCCCGTGCCGTCGCTTTTGCGCTGGCCCCGACGCGTGTTTGCCGCTAAAGTCGTGAGGACGCCCGATGCGCCCGCGCCGGGTGATCGCGACAGACAGGGAGCGAAGTGGGCCAAGGCGAAGCGCTCGGCGAGGAAATGACCCGGATCGCGGCGCTGGTCGCGGACCGCGCCGTCGAATACCTGCCGAGCATTCTGGGCGCCGTGCTGCTGCTGCTGGCGGGCTGGGTGCTGGCGAAGGTACTGCGCGCGCTCACCGGTCGGGTGCTGGCGCTGCTTGACACCGTGGGAACGCGCGTGTTCGGCGCACGTCTCGCCGAGCGCGTGCGATTTTCGCGTTCCGCGAACGTCCTCGGCGCGCTGGTTTTCTGGGCCGTCCTGCTGTTCTTCGTCACCGCTGCGTCCAACGTGCTCGGGCTGCAGACGTTCACGCAATGGCTCGCGCGCCTGCTCGATTATCTGCCGACGCTGATCGCCGGCCTGCTCATCGTCGCCGTCGGGTACGGTTTGTCGCGCGTCGTCGCGGACTTCGTGCGCAGCGACAGCGTCCCGCTGGCGCCGGAGCAACGTCCGGCGGCGGCGCGTGCCGCACAGGCCGCCGTCCTCGTGGCGGCGATGCTCGTCGGCGCCGACCAGATCGGCATTCGCGTCACGTTCCTCGCGATATTCGTCGGCATCGCCGCGGGCGCGGTGGCGGGCGGCGTCATCATCGCGATCAGCCTCGGCGCGCGCACGCATGCCGCGAATCTCATCGGCATGCACCAGATGCGCCGCAGCTACGAGCTCGGACAGTTCATCCGTGTCGCCGGCTTCGAAGGCCGGATCCTCGCCCTCGCGCCGCAGGCCGTGATCCTCGAGACGGGCGACGGGCGCGTCTCACTGCCGGGCCGCCTGTTCGGCGAGCAGCCGGTCGAGTTGATCGCGCAGCGACCAGGCGATGGCTGAGCCGGACGTCCTCACGCACGCGTATCTCGCTGCGCACCCACAGGACGCGGCGCGCGTGCTGGAGCAACTTCCCAGCGACGACGCGGCCGCGCTTTTCGACAGCGCGCCCGCACGCCTTTGCGCGTCGGTGCTGGGCGCAATGCTGCCCTACCCTGCGTCGCGCTGCCTGCAGCGCATCGATGCGACGCGCGCGCCGCTGCTTCTGTCCGGGATCAGCGTGCCTGCCGCGGCGGCGATCCTTCGCCATCTGCCGGAGGCGCAGCGCATCCCGTTGCTGGATGCGCTGCCTACGCCCGCGGCGCTCGCCTGCCGCGCGCTCCTCGGCTACCCGGAAGACTCCGTCGGCGCCTTTGTCGACACCGAGATCGTGGCGCTGACGGCGGAGCATCGCGTGCGCGACGCGCAGGACGCGCTCGGCGCTGCGCGCGTCACGCCCTCCGGCCCGGTGTACGTGATCGACGCGCAGCGCCGGCCCGTGGGGCAGGTCGACCTCGCGGTGCTGTTGCGCGCCGCGCCGCACGATCGTCTCGACCGCGTGATGGGGGCGATTCCCGCGACGCTGCCGGCGGTGACGCCGCTCGAAGGCTCCGCCGATCACCCGCTGTGGCGGCTCGCCGACGTCGTCCCCGTCGTCGAGCGCAGCGGGGCGTTGGTGGGTGTGGTGCGGCGACGCGCGCTGCTTGCCGCGCAGCGGCGCTTCGGCGCGGGCGCTGCGCCGGCGAGCGGGTCGCTGGCGGGCGTGCTGGCGACCGGGTATTGGCACTGGGTGACTTCGCTGATGGAGGCGACGCTGTCGATGCTCGCGGCGTCGGGACGTCACCGGCCATGAGCGCGGACCCTGTGGCCGCAGTCGCGGCGCTCGACCGGCGGTACCTGCTCGATTATCCGCGCGAAGCCGCGCGCCATCTCGAGAAGATCGCGATCGACGACGCGGCGTCGCTGCTGTCGTCGCTGCCGCCCAGCGTCGTGCTGCCGGTATGGCAGTCGATGACCGCCGACGCCGCCGCCGGCACGCTGCGCACGGTGGCGCCGCAGCTCGCGCGACAGTGGCTCTCGGAGGCCGAGCCCGCGCACGCGGCGTCGGTGCTCGCGCAATTCGACGACGACGAGCGTGCGCGGCTGCTCGACACGGTCGACGCCGAGGTCGCGAAGGAGCTGCGCGATCTGCTCGCGTATCCCGAGGACGCGGCGGGCCGGCTGATGGACCCCAACGTCGCGCCGTTGCGCGCCGACTTGAGCGTCGAGGAAGCGCTGACGCGGCTTAAGGCCATCCGACGGCGGGGCTTGCGCGAGCTCTTCGTCGTCGACGACGAGGGGCGCCTCTCCGGACGGGTCGAAATCCAGGACCTCGCAACGACCGACCCGGCACTGCCGCTGCACGACATCACCCGCAAGCTGATCGCGGTGGTGCAGGACCTCGATCCGCGCGAAGACATCGTGACGCTCCTGCAGCAGCAGCCGATCACCGAGCTGCCGGTGGTCAACGTCGACGGCCGCTTCGTCGGCGTGATCCGCCACTCGGCGCTGGTGAGCGCGCTCGAACAGGAAACGAGCGTCGACATCCAGACGATGGTCGGCGTGAGCCGCGACGAGCGCGCGCTGTCGCCGCCGGGATTCGCGATCGCCAAGCGGCTGCCGTGGCTGCAGATCAACCTGCTGACCGCCTTCCTCGCGGCCGCCGTCGTGGGCCTCTTCGAAGGCACGATCGCCAAGTTCACCGCGCTGGCCGTGCTGCTGCCGGTGGTCGCGGGCCAGTCGGGCAACGCCGGTGCGCAGGCGCTGGCGGTGACGATGCGCGGGCTGGTGCTGCGCGAAATCAGCCTGCGTCACTGGCGGCGCGTCGTCGGCAAGGAAGCGGTCGTCGGCATGGTCAACGGCCTGG
>JBDSLT010000307.1:0-7963 GCA_039916265.1 Casimicrobiaceae bacterium
CGCAGGATCGGCGCGATGCGCCCCGCTTCGGCGGGCGAGACGTAGTCGAATTCGACGCCGAAACTCTTTGCGCGCGCCATCTGGCGCTTGATCAGCTTGAGGCGCTCGGGCGTCCTGGCGACGTTGAGGCTGCCGCACTGCTTCCAGCCCGTCGCGAGACCCGTCTCGCTTTCCAGCGTCGAGTAGAGCTCGATGCCGTAGCGGCTCATCCGCGTGGCGTTGCGCGTCGCGCGCGTCTGGCCGACGAGCCCCGCGGCATGCCAGGTGGTGCCACAGGTCAGCTTGCCCTGCTCGAGCAGCACGACGTCGGAGATGCCCAGCTGCGCGAGGTGATAGGCGGTGGACGCACCGGCGATGCCGCCGCCGACGATGACCACGCGCGCGTGCGTCGGAACACCGCTTGGCACGATCAGCCCCTCCGAATCGTCACAGCTTGAGCGCCGCCACACCGGCAACGACGGTGGCCGCGCCGGCCATGCGGCGCCACCCGAAGCCTTCCTTGAGCGCGAGCGAGCCGATCAGCGCCGCGAATAATACCGAGACCTCGCGCAGCGCCGCGACGACCGCGACGGGCGCGCGGGTCATCGCCCACAGCACGATGCCGTACGCAGCGAGGCTGGCTGCGCCCCCCGCAATGCCGCGCTGCCAGCGCAACACCATGTAGTGGGCCGCAGGCGGACCGCGGCGCAGGTACAGCCACGCGAGGAATGGCAAGCCGTCGAGGAAGGAGAGCCAGGTGACGTAGCCGGCCGCGTTGCCGCTCAGCCGTACGCCGGTTCCGTCCACCAGCGTGTACGTTGCGATGATCGCGGCGTTGGCGAGCGCCCAGGCGGCGGCACCGGGCGAATGCCGGCCGCTGGCGAACCACGCGATGACCATGATGCCGATCGAGATCAGCGCGATGCCTGCGAGCATCTGTCCGGTCGGATGCTCGCCGAGGAACAGCAGGCCGAGCAGCGTGACGAACAGCGGCGCCACGCCGCGCATCAGCGGGTAGGCGAACGACAGGTCGCCGCGCCGGTACGCGCCGGCGAGCGTGACGTAATAGGCAAAGTGGATGACCATCGATATCAGGATGAACTTCCACGCCGCCGCGGCAGGCATCGCGACGAAGGGCAGCAGGCACAGCGCGACGACCGAAGAGCCCGCGACGATCAGCCCCGTATCGAGCATCGAGTCGCCCGCGGCCGACTTCAGCATCGCGTTCCACAGCGCATGCAGAAACCCCGCGCCGAGCACGGCGAGGGTCACACCCAGCGTGAGCTCGGGCACCGGCATGCGGCCGGGGCCTACGCGGCGGCGCGCTGCGCCGCGTCCAGCGCGGCGACGAAATGCGCGAGCGGGGGCGTCGGCGCGCCCGGGCGCTTCGCCAGGTCGTCCCAGAGGCGCAGGTTGACCGCATCGTCGGCGTAAGGTCGCGCGATGAACAGCGCGGCCTCGGCGGCGCCGTACGCACCGCCCTGCAGCGCGAGGCTGCGCTTGGAGTCGGCCGACAGCGCCTCGAAATAGCCGGGGCGCGTCGTGCACAGATAGCGCTTGGCGTCGACGTGCAGCCGGATGGGTTCGAGCACGTCGTCGCCGAAGGTCGCGCGGAGGAACAACAGCGCGGCGAACTGATGGAGGTCGTCGACGCCGCGAAGCGTCGGCGTTTCGCCCTGGTCGTTCAGCATGTGGCCGAGGTCGTGCAGCAGCGCGGCGGCCACCAGCGAATGCGTGGCACCAGCGGACTCGGCTTGCGCGGCAGTCTGCAGCGCGTGCTCGAGTTGCGTCACGCCTTCACCGTCGTATTCGCGCCCGCCCTTGCGCGCGAACAGCACGCAGATGTCGGAGATCGTCAACGCCATTGCGCCACTTCCGCGTTGCGCGCCTCGATGCAGTTCGCGCGTTGGGACGGTAGAGCTGCGCTCATGCCGGGCGGGGCTTTTGCCATGCGGACTTGTCCTCCTCGTCGCTGACGCCGGCGAGAACGCCGACGTCCGGCGCCTTGAGCCGCGTACGCGCCAGCACGCCGGCCTGCTCGAGGATCGGATAGGCGATCGAGCAGATATTCGAGTTGATGCGGCGCAGGTCGGCGATGAGGTCGAGGTGCAGCGACGATGTTTCGATCGAGTCGACGGTGTTGCCGGCGAGGCGGGCGAGATGCGAGTCCGCGTACGCCCGCTCAAGGTCGCGGAACAGGACCTTCTGCGCCAGCAGCTCCTGCGCGCTCTTGAGGTCTCCGTTCAGGAACACCGACATGCCGAGGCGCAGGTTGGCGATCAGCCGCGAATGGAGATCGCAGATCTCGGTCATTCCCGCTTCCGAGAAATTGCGGCCCTTATCGATCTTCTTGTCCTCGATGTCCGACAGCACGCGCTCGATGATGTCGCCGATTTGCTCCATGTTGATGGTGAACGAGACGATGTCGGCCCAGCGCCGGCCCTCGGCTTCGTCGAGCGCCTCGCGCGAGATCTGCGTAAGGTAGAGCTTTACCGCCGTGTACAGCTCGTCGACGATGTCGTCCATTTTGCGCAGGCGCTCTGCCAGCGCGCGGTCGTTGGTTCTCAACACCGTGAGCATTCCGCCGAGCATCTGCTCGACGATGTCGCCGATGCGCAGCGCCTCCCGCGCGGCAAGCGAGATGCCGAGCGTCGGCGTGGGGATCGCCGAGGGGTCCAGATAGCGGGGCTTGGTAGGATCCTCGTCGTGGGGCTTCGCCGGCAACAGCCGCTCGGCGACCCGCGCGATGCGATCGGTGAAGAACACGAAGATCAGCGCGAGCGCGATGTTGAACGCGAGGTGGAACAGCACCACTTCGCGCGACGGATCGAGGGCGAGGTCGGCGATCCACCCCTCGATGTAGCCGACGAACGGCACCGCGAGCATGCAGCCGATCAGCTTGAACAGGAAATTGCCGAGCGTCACGCGGCGTGCCTCCGGTGGCGAGCGCAACGTCGACAACATGCCGAGCAGGCCGCTGCCGAGGTTGGCGCCGAGCACGAGGCCAAGTGCAACCGGCAGCGACAGCACCTGTAGGCCCGCGAGCGCCGCCAGCAGCAGCACCACCGCGAGGCTGGAGTAGCACAAAATCGTGAGCACGGCGGCGACGAGCATGTCGAGCAGCACGTCACCGGTGAGCGAAGCGAAGATCACCTTGACGCCGGCGGCCTGCACGACGGGCTTCGCCGCGACGGAGATCCACTGCAGCGCGAACATGATAAGGCCGAGCCCGATCAGGATGCGGCCGAAGCGCCCCACGTTGGTGGCCTGCCGCGACAGGAACAGTACGACGCCGGTGAAGATCAGGAACGGCGCGAGCCAGGACAGATCGTAGGAGAGCATCAGCACGACGAGCGACGTGCCGACGTCGGCGCCGAGCATCACGGCAAGCGCCGGCGCGGTGCCGATCAATCCCTGGCCCGCGAAGGCGGCGACGATCAGCGCCGTCGCGGTGCTGCTTTGCAGCAGCCCCGTCACGCCCAGGCCGGCGAAGAACGCCGAGACGCGGCGCGAGACGCTGCGTCGCAGGATTCGGCGCAGGTCGCCGCCGTACAGGCGCAGGATGCCCGTGCGCACGATATGCGTGCCCCACACGAGCAGCGAGACGCCGGCCAGCAGGTTGAGCAGCGTCTGCATTCAGCCTCGCGCCGGGCCGTCCCAAGCGAGGCTTGCACCCCCTCTGGGGGCAGCGAACGTAGTGAGCATGGGGGTCGTCACCATGGCAGCGAGTAGGTCTTGGTATTGGTGAAGCTCTTCATCGCCTCCTGCACGCCTTCCTTGTAGCCCAGCCCCGAGTCCTTGATGCCGCCGAACGGCGTGAGCTCGAGCCGGTAGCCGGGCACCTCGCGGACGTTGACCGTGCCGACGTTGAGCTCGGAGACGAAGCGCGTGACGTAGTCCAGGCGATTCGTGCATACCGAGGAAGACAGCCCGTAGGCCGTTCCGTTCGCAATGCGGATCGCGTCGTCGATGTCCTTGAAGCGGATCACCGGCGACACGGGACCGAAGGTCTCCGTGCGCACGACGTTCATCGCCGGGTCGACATGGTCGATGAGGGTCGGCGAATACAGCGCGCCGGTGCGCTTGTTGCCGACCAGCAGCATCGCGCCCTGCGCGACGGCCTCGTTGACCTTGGACTCGAAATCTGTCGCCGCGGCCTCGTCGATCACCGTGCCCATGTCGACCTTGGTATCCATCGGGTCGCCGTAGGTCCACGCGTGCGTCTTGGCCAACAGTCGCTCGACGAACCCGTCCGCAACGTCCTCGTGGACGAGCATCCGCTTGACCGCCGTGCAGCGCTGGCCCGAGTTCTTGTAAGAGCCGTTCGCGGCGAGCGTCGCCGCCTCATCGAGGTCGGCGTCCTCCATCACGATGAGTGGATCGTTGCCGCCCAGTTCCAGCACCTGCCGCTTGTAGACCGCCTTGCCCGCGATGTACTTGCCGATCGGCACGCCGCCGGTGAACGTGACCAGATCGACGTCGGGATTGGTGAGCATCTCGTCGGCGATCTCGCGCGGGTCGCCGGTGATGATCGACAGCATCTCCGGCGGGAGGCCGGCCTCGTAGAGGATGTCGGCGAGTGCGAGCGCGGAAAGCGGCGTCTTCTCGGTGGGCTTCAGCACCATCCGGTTGTTCGTGGCGATCGACGGCGCGATCTTGTGCGCGACCTGGTTCAGCGGGTGGTTGAACGGCGTGATCGCCGAGATGGCGCCGAGCAGCGGCTCGCGCAGCGTGTAGACCTTTCGCGACTTGCCATGGGGCGTCAGGTCGCAGGAGAAGATCTGGCCGTCGTCCTGCAGCGCCGCATTGCCGGCGAACGTGAAGACGTCGCACGCGCGGCCGACTTCGTAGATCGAGTCTTTCTTGCACAGGCCGCACTCGGCGGTGATGAGATCGGACAGCGCGTCGACGCGGCTGCGGATCAGCTCGGACGCACGCCGGCAGATGTCGTAGCGCTGATAGCGCGTCAATTTGGGCCGGTAGCCCTTGGCGATCGCGAACGCGCGGCGGACGTCGTCGACGCTCGCTTTCGGCACCGTGCCGACGAGCGCGCCGGAAAACGGGTTGCGCACCTCGATGACGCGGTCGCGTGCGACCTTCTCGCCGGCGATGCGCATGGATTCCTGCAGAAAGTCGCGTGCGTTCATGGGCGTCTCATGGCGAGGCGGTGGCGGGCGCATCGAGGCTGCGGTTGCCGACGAAATTCCTGCCGCGCACGCCGTCGAGCGCCGCCGCGACCATCCGTTGCGCTTCGGCGTCCGACACGCCGTAAGTGTCGAAACGGGTGCCGGCGCCCAGGCGTTCGAGGAAGGCGGACAGAAACCGGGGCGCATCGCGCAGATTGGTGTCGAAGATGGACGCCAGCACGGCATCGCGAGCAAGGTCCGTGCCGATGGCACGTTCCAGCACCATCGGCAGCGTGAAGGAACAGGCATTGCCGTGCGGCAGTCCGTGGCGCAGCGTCATGTCGTAGGAAATGGAGTGCGCCAGCGCGGTCTTGCTATTCGAGAATGCGAGGCCCGCCTGCAACGCCGCGCGGGCCATCTGCTCGCGCAGGTCGGCGTTGCGAAGGTCGCGCATCAGTGCGGACAGCGCGGCGAGCGACGCTACATCGGGATTGGGTTCGGTACGATCGATCGTCTGCACGAGAGCGTCGCCGAGGAGGGCATCGATGCGTGCGACAAGGCCGAGGCCGGCGGCTTCGGGGAACGTCACCAGCATGACCCTGCGGCCGCGCGTCAGGCTCGCGATGTCGTCGAGCGCGCCGGTGCCGAAGCGCACGTCGACCGGATTGTGATAGCGCCAGGTCATTGTCACGCGCAGTGGTTGAACGCCAGGTCGAACACGTCGAAGTTGCGCAGGCGCCGCCCGGCGGGAACGTCGTTCAGCGGGCGGTTGAAAAGCAGCGGCACCTTCTGCTCGGACACGCCCCCGTGCGAGCGCAGCGGGGCGTCGAGGCCCGACAGGTCGTGGCGCGCGGGCGTGGTGCCCAGCACGGCGAGGCGCTCGGCGATCACCACGACGTCGCCCAGGCGATCCTCGGGCAGCTCGAAGCGCGCCGCGGCTGCCGCGCGGGGAAGCACCGTCTCGATGCCGGGCACCGCAGCGAGCCGCTCGCACATCGACGCGACGTCGACGTCCGCGGGGAGGTAGCAGGTCGCGAACGAGCCGAGCGAGCCGTGATGGACGACGTAAGGATCGGTGATCGGCAGGATCACGCGCGCCTTGCCCGCCCCGATCTCGCCGTCGAACCAGTCCTGCAGGAAGACGATCTGCGGGCGTCCGGCGGCGTCGGTCTTGGCGTTCATGCCGTGGTCGGCGGTCAGCGCGACCGTCGCGCCGAGCGCTTCGAGCTGCTCGAGGTAGCCGCTCATCATCGTGTAGAAGGCGTTGGCATCCGGCGTGCCCGGCGCATGCTTGTGCTGGACGTAATCGGTGGTCGACAGGTACATGACGTCGGGCCGGTCGCGCTTCATCAATGCGACGCCGGCGGCGAATACGAACTCCGACAGCGCTGCGCTGTACACGGACGGCAACGGCTGGCCCACCAGCGCGAGCACGTCGTCGATGCCGTTCTGCGCCATCGTCGCCTGGTCGGCCTTTTCCGCCGAAAAGCAGACGCCGCGCATGTGGTGACCGAGCAGCGCGCGCAGCTTGTCCTTGGCGGTGACCACCGCGACACTCGCGCCGGCGTGCGAGAACGACGCGAGGATCGTCTCTGCGCGGAGATACCGCGCGTCGTTCATCATCACTTCTTCATTCCGCTCGGTGTCATAGAAGAAGTTTCCGCAGATGCCGTGCACGGCAGGCGGAACGCCGGTGACGATCGACAGGTTATTCGGGTTGGTGAAGCTCGGCACGACGCAGTCGCCGAGCAGCGACGCGCCGCGCTCGCACATCGCGCGGAGGTAAGGCGCCGCGCCGGCCTCGATCGCCTGCGTGATGTAGTCGGGCTCGCAGCCGTCGACGCAGACGATGACGACCGGTCGGTCGGCCGGGCGATACGACCGGCCGTTGACGGTGACGGGAGAGGCGTTCGAATGGGCCATGGAGGATCCGTTCTGGTCCGAAGGTCGGAGTACGCTCACGCGACGGCGCGCGCGACCCGGCCGCGCACCCAGGCGGACAGGAATTCCGCGGTGAGCACGACGACGATGATGGAAAGGATGATCGCCTCCTGTCGAATTGCAATCGTGGTATCTGCGACGCGATGCCGATACCGTGAACACGCGCTGCAGCGGACTCAGCGCCCCTTCCGCGCAGTGCGCGGCGCTGCAGGCACGACCGCGGTTGTGCTGCGGTGCATGCGCTCCCGGCTGCCGATGACGTGCTCGTACAACGCGCGCCCCGCCGCAGCCGCCTGGCGCGCCGCGATCTTCTCGACGATGTCGTGGTGCTGGTGCGAGGAGAGCGGCAGCGCACCGGCCTCGGCGAGCGCCGTGCGCCGGTACAGCGACAGCTCGTTGACGAGCCGGCGGTAGGTCAGCAGCAGCTTGGCATTGCCGGCGAGCTCGACCAGCCGATCGTGAAAGGCGAGGGTCGCCAGGTGATAGGCGTCGAGGTCGCTTTTCGCCGCGGCCTTATCCATGCGGTCGACGAGCGCGCGCAATTCGCGCACCGTTGCGGCGTCTGCGCTCTGCGCCACGCGGCGGCCCACGAACTCGTCGAGCACCGCACGCAGCTCGTAGATCTCGTCGGCCTCCGCGACGTCGATCTGGCGCACGAAGACGCCGCGATTCTTGGCGAGACGAACGAGCCCGGACTCCTCGAGCGCGCGAAACGCCTCGCGGACGGGCCCGCGCGACACGCCGAGAAGGTCGGCGATCGCCGCTTCGCTGAGCTTGGCGCCTGCCGCGAGGTCGCCGGCGAGAATCATCCGCTCGAGTTCGCGCTGGACGAGCGTCGGCAGCGAGTTCGACTGCAGCACCGCGATGGTGCCGCCGGGGCGACCGGAGTCCGCGGGAACGGCGGCGGACGGGCGCGG
>JBDSLT010000308.1:0-4948 GCA_039916265.1 Casimicrobiaceae bacterium
GGCGCCGGTCGTGGCGCACCTCGTGAAGGAGGCGCTGGGCTACAAGTTCCATTGGGCCGTGGCGGACTACCTGCAGCGCGCGGCACGCCACATCGCCTCGAAGACCGACGTCGAGCAGGCGTACGCGCTCGGCGAACGCGCGGTCGAGCTGGCCCTGGAGGGCGCGAACGCCGTGATGCCGGAGCCGTCGGCGGTGATGTAGTCGCGCGGCAGCTTCTTTTCGGCGTTGGCGATCTTTTCGAGCGGCGCAACGCCGATCTTCCAGCGATACGGCTTGTCCGACACGCGCACGATTGCCGGCATCACCGCGTTCTTCCCCGCGAGTGCCAGCAGCACCGCCGCCTTGCCGACCGCGTACGATTGCTCGAGGTCGGTCTTCGATGCGAGGTGGCGCGCCGCGCGCTGCAGGTAGTCGGCGACCGCCCAGTGATACTTGTAGCCGAGCTTGTCCTTGACGAGCGACGCGATCCTCGGACCCACGCCGCCCAACTGCGCGTGGCCGAACGCGTCGCGCGTGCCGACCTCGGCCATCAGCTTGCCGGCCGCGTCCTGCAAACCTTCGGACACGCCGACGCAGCAGTAGCCGTGCTTTTTCGTCTTCGCGTCGACCGCGGCCAGAAATCGGTCTTCGTCGAACGGGATTTCAGGGAACAGCAGGACGAGCGGGATCGGCGTCGCGGCGTCCTCCGCCATTCCGACCGCCGCGGTGATCCAGCCCGCGTGGCGTCCCATCACCTCGAGCACGAACACCTTGGTCGACGTCTTCGCCATCGAAGCGACGTCGAACGCCGCTTCGCGCATCGACGTCGCGACGTACTTCGCGACCGAGCCGAAGCCGGGCGACACGTCGGTGACGGCGAGATCGTTGTCGACGGTCTTCGGCACATGCACCGCCGCGAGCGGATAGCCGAGCATTCGCGCGACCTGCGCCACCTTGAGGCAGGTGTCGGCCGAATCGTTGCCGCCGTTGTAGAAGAAGAAGCCGATGTCGTGCGCCCGGAAGACGTCGATCAGCCGGTCGTAATGCGCGCGCGACTGCTCGACGCTGCGCAGCTTGTAGCGGCACGAGCCGAATGCACCCGACGGCGTGTGCATCAGCGCGGCGATCGACCGCGCCGGCTCCCTGCCGGTATCGATCAGGTCCTCGGTCAGTGCGCCGATGATGCCGTTGCGGCCGGCGTACACCTTGCCGATCTTCGTCTTGTGCCGGCGCGCCGTCTCGATGACGCCCGCGGCGCTCGCGTTGATCACCGCGGTGACGCCGCCCGACTGCGCGTAGAACGCGTTCCTCGGCGCCATCTTCACGTCCGCAACGCGGCTAGGCACGCTTCGCGCACCTGGTCGACGGTGGCGAGACCGTCGACGCTACGGTATACGGGCGCGCGCGGATCGCCGGTTGCCGCCCAGTCCTCGTAGTACGCGAGCAGCGGCTCGGTCTGCCCGTGATAGACGGCGAGGCGGTGCTTGACCGTCTCCTCCTTGTCGTCGTCGCGCTGCACCAGCGGCTCGCCGGTCGCGTCGTCCTTGCCCGCGACCTTCGGCGGATTGAACACCACGTGATACGAGCGTCCCGACGCGAGATGCACGCGCCGGCCGCTCATGCGCTCGACGATCGCCGTGTCGGGGACTTCGATATCCAGTACAAATTCGATCGGCACCGCGGCATCCTTCATCGCGTCGGCCTGCGGAATGGTCCTCGGAAAGCCGTCGAACAGATACCCTTTCGCACAGTCGGGCGACTTCAGCCGCTGCTTGACGAGGCTGATGATGATGTCGTCGGACACCAGCGCACCGCGATCCATCACTTTCTTCGCAGCGACGCCGAGCGGCGTGCCCGCCTTGACGGCAGCGCGCAGCATGTCGCCGGTGGAAATCTGCGGGATTCCGTAGGCTTCCTTGATGAACGAGGCCTGCGTTCCCTTGCCCGCCCCGGGCGGGCCCAGAAGTATCAATCGCATAACGGCATTCGTGTCGGTGGGCGGATTCGATGCCGGGGAGATTCTGACGGCAGCGCTGCATCGAGGTCAATGAGGGCGGCGCTCATATTGCCCGCTCATGTCGCGCCCGCATACAGCGCACGCACGCGCGCGAGATCGGCCGGCGTATCGACGCCCGGCGCCGGCGTGCCGCCCGTGACCTCGACGATGATCCGATACCCGTGCCACAGCGCGCGCAACTGCTCGAGCACCTCGAAGCGCTCGATTGGCGCGGGGGGGAGCGTCGGATAGCGCTCGAGAAAGGCCACGCGGTAGGCATAGAGCCCGTAGTGGCGATACAGCGGCAGTCCCTCGGGAATCGTACGCACGGGGCCGCCGAAGGAATCGCGCGCCCACGGAATGGTGGCGCGGCTGAAGTAGAGCGCGTAGTTTCGCGCATCGAGCACCACTTTCACGACGCTGGGGTTGAACGCTTCCTGCGGGTCGTCGATCGGATGGCACGCCGTGGCGACCGCGGCGTCAGGCGCGTCCGCCAGCACCTCGGCCATCCGCCGGATCAGCGCCGGTTCGAGCAGCGGCTCGTCGCCTTGCACATTGACGACGATCTCATCGCTCGCGAGCGCCAGCTTGCGCGCGGCCTCGGCGAGCCGGTCGGTGCCGGTCGGATGGTCGGGGCGCGTCAGCACCGCGTCGATCCCGTGGGCAGCGGCGGCCGCGACGATCCTCGGGTCGTCGGTCGCGACGACGACGCGGGCGGCGCCGCTCGCCTGCGCACGCTCCGCGACGCGCACGATCATCGGTTTCCCACCGATGTCGGCGAGCGGTTTGCCCGGCAGCCGCGACGACGCGTAGCGCGCCGGGATCAGGACCGTGAACATCTCACGGCTTGCCCGGCTCGCACTCTTCGGCAGATACCTTGCGCGCCTCCTCTTCCAGCATCACGGGGATGCCGTCGCGTATCGGATAGGCGAGCCGCGCCGAGCGCGAGATCAGCTCCTTGCGCTCGCGGTCGTAGATGAGCGGGCCCTTGGTGACCGGGCAGACCAGCATTTCAAGCAGCTTGGCGTCCATCGAACCTCGCGAGCACACAATCGACGAGCGCCGCGTCGATGCGCGCCCGAACCGGCAGGCACCAGCAGCGATCGTCGGCGAATGCGGTGCATTTTACCGCGTCCTTCTCGGTCATCAGGATTGCCGCCGCGCCGGCGATGTCGAGGTCGGCCGGCGTGAAGGCGTGATGGTCGGGAAAGGGATGGCACGCGGCCTCCAGGCCCAGCGAGCGCAGCAGCTCGAAAAAGCGTACGGGATGGCCGATGCCGGCGATCGCATGCACGCGACCGCGCGGCCACGCGGAGGGGTCGGCGCGAAGGTCCGGGTTGCGCAGGTTGCGCCAAGCTTGCGGCTCGAGGCGCATCGTCGAGCGAAGCCCAACCGCTGCCGGAAGGTGGACGGCGGCTCCGTGCGGAACGGTCTCGAGCTGCACGATCGCGTCGACGTGCGCGAGCCGTGACACCGGCTCGCGCAATGGCCCCGCCGGCAGCAGCAGGCCGTTGCCGAAGCCCCGCGTCGCATCGACCACGACGATCTCGCACTCGCGCGCCAGCGCGTAGTGCTGCAGGCCGTCGTCGGCGATGACGACGTCGACCTCCGGGTGCGCCGCCAGGAGCCGGCGAGCCGCGTCGACGCGGCGGCGCCCGATCCACACCGGATGGCCCGAAGCGGCCAGCAACAGCGGCTCGTCGCCGACCACGCGGGGATCGTCGCCCGGCACGACCGCGCGCGCGCTCGCGGCGCTGCCGCCGTAGCCGCGGCTCACGAATCCCGGACGCCGGCCGCGCGCCGCCAGCGCGTCGGCAAGCGCCAGCGCAAGCGGCGTCTTGCCGCTGCCGCCCGCCGTGAGGTTGCCGACGACGACGACGGGGGCGCCGACGCGCTCGCTGCGCAACGCGCCGCTGCGATACAGCGCCCGCCGGATCGCCACGACGGCGCCGAAGACCTGCGACAGCGGCCACAGGAGGACCGCGAGCACCGTGAGCCGCGGCGCGTACCAGGCGCCGGCGAGCCGGCCGGCAAAGCCGGTCACCGCCCGGCCCTGCAGGTCCCCGCTTCGGCCGCCGCGCTCACTTTCCTGGCGGGGAAGACTGCGTGGCGAAGGTGATATGGACGAGGCCGGCGAGTCGCGCAGCCTCCATGACGCGCACCACGGACTGGTGCGTCGCCTGTCCGTCCGCGTTGATGATCAGCACCGGATCCTTCGCGTCGCCGGCTGCGCGCTTCAGCGCGTCGGCGAAAGCGCCCGGCGTGGTGAACGCGAACACCGTCCGGTCGATCACGTAGCGCCCGTCCCGGTCGACGCCGATGTTCACTTCGCGGGGTCGCTGCCTGGTCGCGTCGGCGTCGGCTTCCGGCAACGTGATCTGCAGCTCGGAAATGCGCTGGTAGGTCGTCGTCACCATCAGGAAGATCAGGATGACGAGCAGCACGTCGATCAGCGGAATGAAATTGATCTCCGGGTCGTCGCGGGACCGCGCGCCGCGCAGGTTCATGCGGCGCTCTTCGGCGCGTGCCGGCCCGCAGCCGCCGCGTTCACTTGCGCTCCCCGTGCGCGAAGTCCACGAGCTTGATCGCCTGCTGCTCCATTTCGACGACGAGTGCGTCGACCTTTGCGCGGAAGTGGCGGTAGAAGATCATGCTCGGAATCGCCACGATGAGGCCCATCGCCGTGTTGTACAGCGCGATCGAAATACCATGCGCGAGCTGGATCGGGTTCGAGCCGGCGGCCGTCTGCGAGCCGAAGATCTCGATCATCCCGACGACGGTGCCGAACAGGCCCATGAGCGGCGACATCGCCGCGATCGTCCCGAGCGTGGTCAGGTAGCGCTCCAGGTCGTGCGTGACGACGCGGCCGACCTCCTCGATCGCTTCCTTCATGACCGGACGCGGGCTTTTCACGTTGGCGAGGCCCGCGGCGAGAATGCGGCCCAGCGGACCGAGCTTCGCCGTTTTCGAGA
>JBDSLT010000309.1:0-3585 GCA_039916265.1 Casimicrobiaceae bacterium
GCGCGAACAGGAGGTCGGGCGCGCTCCAGAGCGCATCGAAGGACACGCCGCGGTCGAGTCGCTCCGGCACCTCCGCGATGCCTTCTGCGCGCAACGCGCGGGCGAGCCCGCTCCACCACAGGTCGACAGTCTGCCGCAGCTCGGGCGGGTCGTACATCGGCATGCCGACCTTCATGGAGGCGCGCACACGCGATCGGCGCGCGCTGGAAGACGCGGGGGCATTGCGGCACAATAGCGCCCCGCTCGCCTTCGGTCCACCGAGCTCGATTCTCGCCCAGCACGATCGGCAACGCTTCGATGACGCCTCTTCGCAGACCACCCATTCCTCGAGCAATACTCCGATGAGCAACACCTCGACCAGCAAAACTTCGGCCGGCAAACCTTCAACGAGCAACGCTTCGATGAGCAACGCTTTCACGAGCAATGCTTCGATCGAACCCCTGCCCTCGTCCGCGGGCTACGTCGTCATCGGTGCCGGCATTCACGGGCTGTCGACCGCCTGGCATCTGGCGATGGAATTGAAAGCCCGCGGCAAGTCGGGGCGCGACGTCGTCGTGCTCGACAAGACCAGCCCCGGCGCCGGCGCGTCGGGAATCGCCTGCGGCTGCGTGCGCAACCTCTACATGACCGAGCCGATCCACGCGATCCTGCGGCATTCGGTCGACGTGTGGACCTACGACCCCGTCGCCTTCGGTTTCCAGCAGGTCGGCTACGTGTCGGCGGGCGAGGCGAACCAGGCGGCCGACTACGAAAAGCTGCACGCCAGCCAGGCGCGCGTCGGCTATCCGTCTGACGTCTTCCAGGGCGCGGACGCGAAGCGTTTCCTGAAAAAGATCTGGCCGGATTTCAAGACCGACGGCATCGACGTGGTGCTGCACGAAAAGGTCAGCGGTTACGCGGGAACGCGGCAGGCGATTGCCGGACTGGCGCAGAAATGCCACGAGCACGGCGTGCGCATCTTTTCCGGTGTCGAGGTGACGGGCTACGACGTCACCGGCGGCCGCGTCGCGCGCGTGCGCACGAACCGGGGCGACATCGCTTGCGACGCCGTCGTGCTGGGTCTGGGCGCATGGACGCCGAAGCACTGGGCGATGCTCGGCAGGCCGATGGCGATCGATGCGCGCTACGCGGACGGCCACACGGTGCACAAGGACATGTGGACCTACTGGCGCCTGCTCGAGGGCGAGGTCTACGTCGACCAGCCCTACCGTACCGCGCAGGACCTCGATCCGCCGGTGCTGCACGTCGAGCTGATGAACACGCCGGTGGTCGATCCGCGCTCTGGCAAGGAGTTGGCCGATCACCTCTATGTCTACTGGAAGAACGGCGCCGAGCGCATGGACCGTCCCGGCGTGCAGGGCGGAACGATCCCGATCCGCATCGGTCCCGACGCGGTGACCGATCCCTACGGGCACGACAACGACGACTATCAGGCCGCGCCCGAATTCGCCGACTACCTGACGGCGGCGATGGGCCAGCTGATGCAGCGCTTCGAGGGCTCGCGCGCGCATTTCCGCGAGCGTCGCAACGGCGGCATCGGCGCGTTCACGCCGGACAACGTGCCGATCTTCGACTGGATCGCGCCCAACGTGTACATGATCGCCGACAGCAATCACGGCTTCAAGATGACCGGCGTCGGCAAGCTCGTCGCGAAGCTGCTGGCGGGCAGCCAGCCGGTCGCCGAGCTCGTACCTTTTGCGCTGGATCGCTTCGCCAACGGCAAGACCTTCGGCGCCAGCAACAGCCACTGCCCATGGGTATGACGGACGGAAATGCGACGGCGGCGGAAGGCGCGCCTCGCAGGGGTCTGATGGAGCGCCTCGCCCAGGGCCCGGTCATCTGCGCCGAAGGCTACCTGTTCGAGTTGGAACGTCGCGGCTACGTCCAGGCGGGCGCGTTCGTTCCCGAGGCCGTGCTCGACCATCCGGACGTGGTGATGCAGGTCCACCGCGATTTCGTCCACGCGGGCTCCGACGTGGTCGAGGCCTTCACCTATTACGCGCACCGCGAAAAGCTGCGCATCGTCGGCCGCGAGCACCAGCTCGAGGCGATGAACCGGCAGGCGCTGGCGCTCGCGCGGACCGTCGCGCTGGAGACGGGCACGCTGTTCGCCGGCGACATCTGCAATACCAACGTCTACGATCCGGCCGACGCCGCGAGCCAGCATGCGTCGTGCGCGATGTTCGAGGAGCAGGTCGCCTGGGCCGCCGAGGCCGGTGTCGATTACGTGATCGCGGAATCGTTCTCGTACGGGGCCGAGGCGAAAATGGCGCTCGACGTCATCAAGGCGGCGGGCCTTACCGCCGCGGTGACCATGACGATCCATCGCGAGCCCATGACGCGCGACGGCATGACGCCGGAAGACTGCTGCGCGATGCTCGCCGACGCCGGCGCCGACGTCGTCGGGCTCAACTGCATCCGCGGGCCGGCGACCATGATGCCGCTGATCGCGCGCATCGTGCGCGCCGTCAGCGTGCCGGTGGCGGCGCTGCCGGTGCCCTACCGGACGCACGACGCGGAGCCGACGTTCCAGTCGCTGCGCGACGCCCATTGCGACTGCATCCCGGGCGACATGCCGTTTCCGGTGGCGCTGGAACCCTTCACCTGCAACCGCTTCGAGACTGCGCGCTTCGCGCAGGCGGCGCTCGCGCTGGGCGTCCGCTACATCGGACTGTGCTGCGGGGCGATGCCGCACCACATTCGCAGCCTCGCCGAAGCGCTCGGCCGCTCGCCGCCGGCAAGCCGCTATTCGGCCGACATGTCGAAGCACGCCTACTTCGGCAGCGACGCGCGGCTCAAGCAGGGCAACCGGGAATACGCGCAGAAGCTCTGATATGGACCGCTCGCGATAGCGTCGCCTGCAAGCTACGCCGCGTCGCATTCGTCGCATGCTCCCGCGCCCGCTTCGCCGATGATCGCAGGCTTGCGCATTCTGTCAGGACCCGCCATGCCCGCCCTCCCCTCGCACGCCCCCTACGTCATCATCGGCGCCGGAATCCACGGCCTGTCGACTGCGCTGCATCTCGCGCAGAAACTCGCCGCACGAGGCACGACCGTCGGCGCGCAGGGCACGCGCATCGTGGTCCTCGACAAGACCGGCATCGGCGCGGGTGCGTCGGGCATCGCCTGCGGAGTCGTGCGCAACAACTATTTCCAGCCGGCGATGCGCGAGTTGATGGCGCACTGCGTATCGGTGTGGGAATCCGACGCCGAAACCTACAGTTATCACCCGGTCGGCTACATGCAGATCAGCCCGGAGTCGATGCACGCGCAGGTTGGAACGATCTACGAGCAGCAGAAGGCGATCGGCTACGCGTCGGAGTTCATCGAAGGCGCGGCGGCCTCGCGCACGCACATGCAGGGGCTCTTCCACGACTGGCAGGCGAAGAACATCACCTCGGTGCTGCACGAAAAGCGCGGCGGCTACGCCAACAACATGGCGTCGCTCGAGGGGTTGGCCGCGAAGGCGACGGCACTGGGTGTGGAAATCGTCCCCGGAGTCGAGGTGAAGGCGCTGCGGGCGGGCAACGGATCGGCGGCGATCACGGCGGTGGAGACGTCGGCCGGAACGATCGGCTGCGACGA
>JBDSLT010000310.1:0-4841 GCA_039916265.1 Casimicrobiaceae bacterium
CATCGCGAAACGGGCCGTAGAACGCCGACGCGTACTTCGCGGAGTACGCGAGGATCCGCGTGTGGATGAGACCCGCGCCGTCGAGCGCCGTGCGCAGCGCACCGACGCGCCCGTCCATCATGTCGGAAGGCGCGACCATGTCGACGCCGGCGCGCGCATGGCACAGCGCCTGGCGCGTGAGCGCCGCAACGGTCTCGTCGTTCATGACGTAGCCGGCGGCGTCGACGAGACCGTCCTGGCCGTGGCTCGTGTAGGGATCGAGCGCGATGTCGGTAATGACGCCGAGGTCCGGGAAGCGCGCCTTCAACGCGCGCACTGTCCGCGGCACAAGTCCGTCGTCGTCCCACGCGGCCGCCGCATCGTCCGCTTTGGCCGCGGCATCGACGACGGGAAACAGCGCGATCGCCGGCACACCGAGCGTCGCGCAGGCGTCGGCGTCGGCGAGCAGACGGTCGACGCTCTTGCGCGAGATCCCCGGCAACGAGTCCACCGGCTCCTCGCGCGAAGCGCCGTCGAGGACGAAGACCGGGTAGATGAAGTCATCCGGGCCGATACGCGTTTCGCGTACAAGACGCCGCGAGAAATCGTCGTGGCGCATGCGGCGCATGCGCCGCGCCGGAAATCGTCCGGCAAAGGATCCGCTCATCGCGATGCCCCGGCCGCGATCGTGGCTGTTGGACTCATGGGTTGCGCCTCCGAGGTAGACAATCGATCGCGACTTTGTAACAGGTTTGCGCGCGCGGAACTCGGCGCGCGCACGCGGGTCCATCGGGACAGACGGTTTACGTCTCCCGCTTCCCTCCCTGAGCGGGTGCCCGGCGTCGGGTCGATCCGATGTCGGGCGTTCTTGGGCCCCGCGTCACTCCCCTTGATCGCGGGGCCCCTTTTATTCCGCTCACCGCAGCGTCGCGCCGGGGGGTTCCGGCCGCGGCAGCCATGCGTCGAGCAACGCGTCGGCCGCTTCGAGGCCGACATGCGTCGTCGCGGAAAACAGGATCACCTCGACCGCACCCGCGCCGGCGTACCGCGCGTCGACCGCGGCCCGGATGGCCGCGGCGGCATCGCGGCGCTGCGCGATGTTGAGCTTGTCGGACTTGGTGGCGAGGATCATCACAGGTCGGCCCGACGGCACGAATCCGTCGAGCAGCGCGAGGTCCAGGGGCTTCAGGCCATGCCGGGAATCGGCGACGAGCACCAGTCCGACCAGCGTCGAGCGCGTGGTGACGTAGTCCCACAACGACCGCTGCCATTCGCGCTTGATGTCGCGCGACACCGCGGCGTAACCGTAGCCGGGGAGGTCCGCGGCACGTGCGCCGTCGGCGAGGGCGAAGAAGACGATCTGCTGGGTGCGACCCGGTGTGCGGCTGGCAAAGGCGAGGCGGGTCCGGCGCGCGAGCACGTTGATCGCGCTCGATTTACCGGAGTTCGAGCGACCCGCGAAAGCTATTTCCGCCGGTCCCGCCGGCGGCCATTGCGCAGGCACCGCCGCGGCGATCATGAACTCGGCGCCGAGCAGTGGACGGCGCACTTTCGCCGCGTCGGGCGGCGGGTTCGGATGGGCCGCGCCGGGCGACTCCGCTACAATGCGGCGTTTTTTCATCGGGGCTCGGGCGCCGGCCGCGAAGCCGCGTTCCGCCCTCGTTCGCAAGGAGTTAGCGCCCATGTCACGCTCAAGGCTGTTCGCCCTCGTCGTCGCGGTGTTGCCGGTCACGGTCGCCGCGCAGCAGAGCGCACCGCCGGCCCCGGTTGATCCCGCGAAAACGCGGGAGATCGCCACGCAAATCTGCGCCGCGTGTCACGGCGCCGACGGCAACAGCGCGCTCGCCGCGAATCCCAACCTCGCCGGGCAGCACGCCGACTATATCACCCGTCAGCTCGCCCATTTCAAGGCGGGAATCCGCGTCAATGCGGTCATGCAGGGGATGGTGGCGACGCTGTCGGACGCCGACATGAAGGCGCTCGGCGTCTACTACAGCCAGCAGAAGCCGAAGGGCCTGGGTGCGAAGGATGCCGCCACGGTCAAGGCAGCGCAGACGCTCTATCGCGGCGGCGTCGCTGCCGCCGGGGTGCCGGCCTGCGCCTCGTGCCACTCGCCCACCGGCGCCGGAATACCGAAGAACTATCCGCGCGTGGGCGGCCAGCACGCCGACTACAGCTACGCGCAGCTCAAGGCCTTCAAGGCAGGCGAGCGCGGCGCCGACAAGGGCGGCAAGGACATCAACGGCGGGATCATGACGACCATCGCCGGCCGGATGACCGACGCCCAGATGCGCGCCGTTTCGGACTACATGGCCGGGCTGCGCAATTAGCCCCAAAGGCTCCGGCGAGCCGCGGATCGGCGCGCTCCATCTCTACCCGGTCAAGGGCTGCCGCGGCATCGCGCTCGCCGAGGCGGAAGGCCTGGTCACCGGGCTCGCATGCGGATTGCTGCGCGACAGGGGCTGGATGGTCGTGGACCGCCACGACCGCTTCGTGACGCAGCGCGAGCATCCGCGTCTGGCACTCGTCGAAACGTCACTGGCTGGCGGTGCGTTGAGGCTCACCGCCCCCGGCGCGAGCGCGCTCGACCTGGTGCTCGACGCCGGCGATGCCGCCCGGGACGTCGTCGTCTGGAACAGCCGGGTGCGCGGCTTCGATCAGGGCGACGACGCCGCGGCGTGGTTCGGCGCGTTGCTCGGCACCGAGCTTCGCCTCGTGCGCTTCGATCCTGCGACCCCGCGCCGCTGTAATCCGGACTATGCCGGCGACTCGGGTGCGCACACGCTCTTTGCGGATGGTTATCCGCTCCTGGTTATCGGCGAGGCGTCGCTCGTCGACCTGAACGAGCGGCTGGCGGCCAAAGGCTCGCCCGCGCTGCCGATGAACCGGTTTCGTCCGAACATCGTCGTCGCGGGACTCCCGCCGCACGAGGAAGACCACCTCGACACGCTGACCTGCGACGGCTTGACGCTGAAGCTCGTCAAGCCCTGTACGCGCTGCCAGGTGACGACGACCGACCAGGCCACGGCGCGCGTCGGAATCGAGCCGCTCGCCACGCTGTCGACCTACCGGCGCAACGACGCGCTGGCCGCGGTGACCTTCGGCATGAACGCGATCGTCGTCGCCGGCGCCGGCCGCCCGCTGTCCGTCGATGCGCCGGTCACCGTGACCTATCGTTTCTGACCGCGCGCACCGACGCCCGCGGCCGAGGCGAAGGCCGGCCGGCGAAAACGCCGGGCGCCGGTCAGCTACCCACCGGCGTGCACATGATCACGGCATCCGGGCCGTAACCCTCCGGGACCCAGGTGAAGGAGTCGGCGCGCATCGCGTCACGCGTCGTGACGTCGGCGGTGTAGCGATGGTTGGTGGTGACCTGGTTGAAGAAGCGCCAGATCGGCAGCGTGCTCGCCGGGCAGGCCCCGCTGGTCGTGTTGGGCAGCTGGATATAGAACACGTTCGGGCTCTCGTAGATCCAGTCGATCGGGTGCGCCGCCGCCGTCGCCGAGCATTCCGCCGGACTCGCCGAGTAGAAGTGCGAGTCCCCGTACGCCGGCGCGCGATAGAAGCGGCAAACCGGATTGGTGCCTGTCACCGGCGAGCCGTACGCGAGGAAGCGCAGGCCGGTGCGCTCCCAGCCCTGGTGCACGCCGGTGTCGAGATCGTTGATCTCCGCCGGCGACGTCGAGATGAAATAGTGCTGCAGCGAGCGGTTGTAGAACTCGACCGCGACGACGGTGCCGCTCGGATTGTTGCCCGGCGTCAGGTACTGGCGGGTCAGCGGCAGCATGTTGTCGAGGCGTGAATAGAGGTCCATCCCCGCGAGGTTCGAGCACGATGCCTCGCCGCCGAACAGCGCGCCGCGCACTTCGTAGAAGCCGCCCGTCGCGTTGAAGGTGATGAGCGCGGCGCCGCTGGAGCCACCTTCGGTGCTGCCCTGCGAGTAGACGGCCTTGATGAAGCTGGAGCCGTCGGTGAAGCTCTGGTAGCCCGGCGAGATGCCCTGCGCCCACTTTTTGAGGTCGCCGTCGGGATGGTGGAGCACCGAGACCGTCGCCTGCGTGGCCACCGGCTCGGCGCGCCAGGCCGAAAAGAATGTGCCCGCCGGCGGCGGCACGACCAGGCGGACCAGCGCCCAGTCCCAGTCTTCGCTTCGCGCAAGCAGCGACGACCCTGTCGCCTGCTGGACATAGGGCGGGACCGCCGTGCTTCCGCACGTGACGGCGTCGAAGAACCAGTAGGCGTTGATCGTGCGCGCGGCGGTGGCCGAGTTGATGCAGTGATTCGCGGTGAAGAAGTACGGCGTGTTGCTCGCGATGAGATCGTTGACCAGCGTGCCGGAGCACAGGTACGTGACGCCATCCTCTTGCGTGTAGACGATCTTGGCGACGGCCTTTGCGCTGTTGAGAAGCGCCGTGGATTGCGGCATCACGCAGGCGACGTCGATCTCGCAGCTGTCCGAAGCGCCGATGTCGCGGATGTCCTTGGCCTTCGGGTTGCGCAGGTCGGCGCCCGCCGCGAGGTGGTGCGACACGCGGGGAATCGTCAGCGTGACGCCGTCGAGGCTCGCGCCGGCCGGTGCGACGAACTCGATGGTCGCGGTGCTGCCTTCCAGCGTGGGTGACCAGTAGCTGCCGAAGCGCGCCGTGTCTTCGGCGATCGCGTTCGCGGGGACGGGACCGAACACGGCGCCACCGTCGGCCCCGGCGAAACGGACCGACACATCGGGGTCCGTCGCCGGCATCTGCAGCGCGACGCGCAGGCCGGCGGCCTCGGCCGACGTGACCTGGATCCGCGCGGCGCGCGAGCCATCGGCGAGCGTCTGCCACGGGAGGCTCGACAGCGCGATGGTGCCGGAGGCTGCG
>JBDSLT010000311.1:0-9062 GCA_039916265.1 Casimicrobiaceae bacterium
GAGCACCGCGGTCGCCGTCGCGACGAGCGAGGCGAAGATCTGGATCGCGAGCGTCGCGGCGAGCGCCACGCCGGCGCCGGCTTGCGTCATCGGCGCGACGCGGAGTCGATGATGCGCGTCTCGGTGAAGATGGCGTCGACGTTGAGGTCGTGCGGGCCGGACGGCACGGCGGCGACGATCTGCGCCTCGAACGCGCCGGCGATCCGCGGCGCATGCGCCGGCAGCGGCGGCAGCAGCCGGTCGTAGTAGCCGCCGCCGTAGCCCAGCCGCCGGCCGGCGGGATCGAAGGCCACGCCCGGGACGAGCACCCAGTCGATGTCGGCGCCAGCGACCTTTGGACAGTGCGGCAGCGGTTCCGGGATGTCGCGATAGCCGGGTGCCACGTCGCCGCGCAGATCGGCGATCCAGTGGAGCGTCAGCATCCGCGACGCCGGGTCGACGCGCGGCGAGACGACCGTCTTGCCCGCGGCGAGCGCCTGCTCGCGCACGCCGCGCTTGGCGTCGCGCAGCGCCGCGCCGACCGGCGGCGCGACCGACGAGGGCTTGGTCGAGGGCATCGACCGATGGTAGCGCAGCCTCGTGCGCGCACCGGCGGCAGCGGCGCGCCAACATATAATGGGCGCCCTGTTTGCAGGATCGCCGCATGAACCACGCCCACCAGATCTACCGCGCGCGCCGCGACGCGGTGCTGAAGACGATGCGCGACCACGCCGGCGGCGGTGTCGCGCTCGTGCCCACCGCCCCCGAAGTCGCGCGCAACCGCGATTCGAATTTTCCCTACCGCCACGACAGCTACTTCTATTACCTGTCGGGCTTTCCCGAACCCGAAGCCGTCGTCGCGCTGATCGCCGGACCCGACGGCGATCGCCACGTCCTGTTCTGTCGCGACCGCAGCGAAGAGCGCGAAATCTGGGACGGCTTCCGCTACGGCCCTGACGCCGCGAAGGAAATCTTCGGCTTCGACGAAGCGCATTCGATCGGCGAGCTTCGCGCCAAGCTGCCTGATCTCACCGCCGACCGACCGGCGCTGTACACGCCGCTCGGCCTCTTCGGCGAATGGGACCGCCAGGTCACCGAGTTGCTCAACGAAGTGCGCAACCGCGTGCGCACCGGCGTGGCTGCCCCGGACGAGATCGTCGACGTCCGTGGCACGCTCGACGCGATGCGTCTCGTCAAGGACCGCCACGAACTCGAGCTGATGCGCCGCGCGGCGTCGATTTCCGCCGATGCGCACCGCCGTGCGATGGCGACGACAAAACCCGGCTGGTTCGAGTACCAGGTCGAGGCCGAGCTGCTGCACGAGTTCATGCGTCACGGCGCGCAGGCGGTCGCGTATCCGTCGATCGTGGGATCGGGGCCGAACGCCTGCGTGCTGCACTATCGCGACAACAACCGGCAGATGGTGGACGGCGACCTGCTGCTGATCGACGCCGGCTGCGAATTTCAGGGCTACGCGTCCGACATCACGCGCACGTTCCCGGTCAACGGCAGGTTCAGCGGCCCGCAGAAGGCCGTCTACGAGCTGGTGCTGACGGCGCAGCTCGCCTGCATCGAAGCGGTGCGGCCAGGCGCCGAGTTCCACGACTATCACAAGGTGGCCGAGCGCGTGCTCGCGCAGGGCTTCATCGACCTCGGCCTGTGCCAGGGATCGCTCGACGCGGTGATGGAAAGCGGCGCGTACAAGCAGTTCTACATGCACCGTGCCGGGCATTGGCTCGGCATGGACGTCCACGACGCCGGGCTCTATCAGTCGAAGGGCGCATCGCAACGCCTCGCGCCGGGAATGGTGCTCACCGTCGAGCCCGGCGCGTATATCCGCCCGGCCGACAACGTGCCCGAAGCGTTCTGGAACATCGGCATCCGCATCGAAGACGACGTGCTCGTCACCGACGCCGGGATCGAGAACCTGACGGGCGGAGCGCCGAAGAGCGTCGCCGACGTCGAGGCCGCGTGCGGAAGGTGAACCGAATGCTGCATGACCTCGCGATCGTCGGCGCCGGTCCGGTCGGCGCGACGCTGGCGCTCGGGGTGGCCGATGCCGGCCTGCGCGTAGTCGTCCTCGATGCGCGCGCCGCCGGCGCGGTGCCACGCGGTGACCGCACGCTCGCGCTTTCGCACGGCGCACGGCTCATCTTCGAGCGCCTCGGCGTGTGGTCCCCGCTCGCAGCGGCCGCCGGCGCGGTGACGCCGATCACGTCGATCGACATTTCACAGGCGGGCGGCTTCGGCGTCACCGTGCTCGATGCCGCGCAGCACCAGCTGCCCGCGTTGGGCTACGTCGTTTCGTACCGCGCGCTGCAGTCCGCGCTCGACGCCATGCTCCAGGCGCGCTCCGTGGACGTGCGCTTCGATGCCGCCGTCGCGGGCGTCGGTGGCACGCCGGCGTTCGCTGCGGTCACGCTTGCCGGCGGCGAAGTGCTGACCGCGCGGCTCGCCGCGGTGGCGGACGGCAGCGGCGCAACCGTCGCAGGCATCGCGCGCGAGCGCCGGGCCTACGGCCAGACGGCGCTGGTCGCCAAGGTGGAAACCGAGCCGCCGCAAGGCGGACGCGCGTACGAGCGCTTCACGGCGCACGGCCCGATGGCGCTGTTGCCCGAGCACGACGGCTACGGCCTCGTCTGGACGATGACGCCGGAGCAGGCGGAGCGCGCGCTCGCGTTGCCGGACGCGCATTTCCTGGAGGAGCTCGCGCGCGCCTTCGGCCGCCACGCCGGCCGCTTTGTGCGCGTTCGCGCGCGGCGCAGCTTCGCGCTCGATCTCGAAATCGCGCGACCGACGGTCGGCACGCGCGTCGCCGTGATCGGCAACGCGGCGCAGGCGCTGCACCCGGTCGCGGGGCAGGGCTTCAATCTCGGCCTGCGCGATGCGCACGAACTCGCGCAAGCGATCGTCGACGCACCGCGCGACGCGCTCGGCGAGCCGCGCATGCTGGCGTCCTACGAACGCGCGCGGCGCGCCGACCGGCGGTCGGGCATCGCGCTCACGCACGGGCTCGTGCATCTTTTCGGCACCGAACTTCCGTTCGTTCGATGGCCGCGCGGCGTCGCGCTCGCGCTGCTCGACGCCTTGCCGCCGGCGAAGCGTGCATTCACACGTGCGATGTTGTTCGGCGTGCGTTGATTCGCCGCGGTTTTCCACTGCGCTCGCGCATTGCCGCGACGGTGCGCGGCGGCTTCATGACATGGGGATGCGCGTAACCATGCGCTGGCGCGCGACTTGCTAGCTGCGCAGTCGCGTGTGGCAAATTCCCAACGCATCGGCTGACCGCCGCAAAAAAACGCGAGCGAATCGAAAACGCACACTCGATCACGCGCCGCTCGCGGCGGTATAATTCGCGTTCTTCCGGTTGCAATTCCTCGAGTCCCGTTTTCCATGCGCATCGGCCCCTTCGCCTTGCCGAACAATCTCGCTGTCGCTCCGATGGCGGGTGTCACCGATCGCCCGTTCCGCAAGCTCGCGAAACGCCTCGGCGCCGGCTACGCGGTGTCGGAGATGGTCGCGGCCGACCCGCGCCTGCGGCACACCGAGAAGTCGCGGCGGCGCATCGATCACGCGGACGAGGTCGCGCCCATCGCGGTGCAGATCGCCGGCTCCGATCCGGCGATGCTCGCCGACGCCGCCCGCTACAACGTCGATCGCGGCGCGCAGATCATCGACATCAACATGGGCTGCCCGGCGAAAAAGGTGTGCAATGCCGCCGCCGGCTCGGCGCTGCTCTCCAACGAGCCGCTCGTCGCAGCGATCGTGACGGCGGTGGTGCGCGCCGTCGACGTTCCGGTGACGCTCAAGATCCGCACCGGTCCCTCACCCGCGAACCGCAATGCGCTGGCGATCGCTCGGATCGCGCAGGAAGGCGGCATCGCGGCGCTGGCGATCCACGGCCGAAGCCGCGCCTGCGCTTTCGTCGGCGCCGTTGAATACGCGACGATTGCCGAAGTGAAGCGCGCGGTGCGCATTCCGGTGTTCGCCAACGGCGACGTCGATTCGCCCGAGCGCGCCCGCTACGTCCTTGCGCACACAAGCGCCGACGGCCTGATGATCGGCCGCGCTGCGCAGGGCCGGCCGTGGATCTTTCGGGAAATCGCGCATTTCCTCGCCACCGGCGTGCGCCTGCCGCCGCCCACGGTGGCCGAGGCCCGCGCGTTGATCCTCGAACACCTCGACGATCATTACGCGTTCCTCGGCGAGGAAACCGGCGTTCGCACCGCGCGGAAGCATCTCGGGTGGTACGTCGCCGGTCTTGCCGGCGGCGAGTCGCTGCGCCGCGAGATCAATCACGCCGACGGCGCCCGCGTGCAGCGCAGTGCCGTCGAACGCTTTTTCGACATGCTCGCGCAGACGAGCGAGCGGCTCGTCTACGAGGCTGTCGGAGAGCCCCTCGCCGCATGAACAACAAGCGCATCAACGGCAGCAACGAGATCGGCCGCAGTGTCGAGCGATCGCTGGACGACTATTTCCGCAAGCTCGACGGTGAGCCGCCGCACGGCGTATACGACATGGTCATCGCGCACGTCGAGCGTGCGATGCTGATGTCGATCCTCGCGCGCGCGAACGGCAACCAGACGCATGCTGCGGACATGCTGGGCATGAACCGCAATACGCTTCGGGCGAAGCTCTCCAAATACCGGCTCATCTGACGCCAAGTGGCGGAGCCGATCACTCAGGCGCTGCTTTCGGTCTCCGACAAGACGGGCGTCGTCGACTTCGCGCGAAGCCTCGCCGCGCGCGGCGTCAGGCTGCTGTCGACGGGGGGCACGGCGAAGGCGTTGGCAGCCGCTGGCATGCCTGTCACCGACGTCGGCAGCTACACGGGCTTTCCCGAAATGCTCGATGGCCGCGTCAAGACGCTGCATCCGAAAGTGCACGGCGGCATCCTTGCGCGGCGCGATCTCCCGGCGCATCGCGCGGCGCTGGCCGCGCACGACATTCCCACGATCGACCTCGTCGTCGTCAACCTGTATCCGTTTCGCGAGACCGTCGCGAGACCCGGGTGCACGCTGGAGGATGCGATCGAGAACATCGACATCGGCGGTCCGTCGATGGTGCGCGCGGCGGCCAAGAACTGGCCGCACGTCGGCGTCGTGGTCGACCCCGCGGATTACGCGTCGCTGCAGGACGAGCTCGCTGCGCACGCGGGTGCGCTCACCGACGCGACGCGCTTTCGGCTCATGCAGAAGGCGTTCGCGCACACCGCTTCGTACGACGGCGCGATCGCCAACTGGTTGACCGCGCGCGCGCCGGACGGCTCGCCGCAGGACTTCGCGTCGTCGTTGCATTTTTCCGGCGAGAAGCTGCAGGACCTGCGTTACGGCGAGAATCCGCACCAGCGCGCCGCCTTCTATCGCGACGAGGCGCCCGCGCCGGGGACGATCGCGACGTACCGCCAGCGGCAGGGCAAGGAGCTGTCGTACAACAACCTCGCCGACGCCGACGCCGCGTGGGAATGCGTCAAGACCTTCGACGCGCCCGCCTGCGTGATCGTCAAGCACGCGAATCCCTGCGGCGTGGCGCTCGCCGCGACCCCGCTCGACGCCTACCGCGCCGCGTTCGCCACCGACCCGACCTCGGCCTTCGGGGGCATCATCGCGTTCAACCGCGCGGTCGACGCCGCCACGCTCGACGCGGTCGCCGCGCAGTTCCTCGAAGTGCTGGTCGCACCCGCATTCACCGACGACGCGCTCGTGGCGATCGCCCGGAAAGCCGGCGTCCGCGTGCTCGAAGTCGCGTTGCCGGACACGCCGGCGCACAACGCTTTCGACTTGAAGCGCGTGGGCGGAGGCTTCCTCGTGCAGACGCCCGATGCGCGCAACGTCGCGCCCGGCGAGTTGAAGGTGGTGACCCACAAGGCGCCGACGCCCGCGCAGGTCGCCGATCTTCTGTTCGCCTGGCGCGTCGCGAAGTTCGTCAAGTCCAACGCGATCGTCTATTGCGGTCGCGGCCGTACGCTCGGCATCGGGGCAGGGCAGATGAGCCGCGTCGATTCCACGCGCATCGCGGCGAGCAAGGCCGCCGCCGCGGGACTGTCGCTCGCCGGCTCGGTGGTGGCGTCCGACGCGTTCTTTCCGTTCCGCGACGGCCTCGACGTCGTCGCCGGCGAGGGCGCGACGGCCGTGATCCAGCCGGGCGGCAGCATGCGCGACGCCGAGGTGATCGCCGCCGCCGACGAGCGGGGCATTGCGATGGTGTTCACCGGCATCCGTCACTTCCGACACTGATTCCCGTGCTCAAACGATTGCTGAGCGTCATCACTCTCCATTATCAGCAGGCGCACGTGGTGATCCGATGAACGTCCTCGTCCTCGGTGGCGGAGGCCGCGAGCACGCGCTCGCCTGGAAGGCCGCACAGTCGCCGCGCGTGGCGAAGATGTTCGTCGCGCCCGGCAACGCGGGCACGGCGCGCGAACAGGGCTTGACCAACGTCGCGATCACCGACGTCGCCGAGCTCGTCCTGTTCGCGCGCAGCGAATCCGTCGCGCTCACCATCGTCGGGCCCGAAGCGCCGCTGGCGGCGGGCGTGGTCGATGCCTTCCGTGCGGCGGGACTGAAGATCTTCGGACCCACGCGCGCCGCGGCGCAGCTCGAAAGCTCCAAGGATTACGCCAAGGCATTCATGGCGCGGCACGGGATTCCGACCGCGCAGTACCGGACCTTCGCCGACCCCGGAGAGGCGCATGCCTACGTCGACGGCCGCGGCGCGCCGATCGTCGTCAAGGCCGACGGCCTGGCGGCGGGGAAGGGCGTCGTCGTCGCGACGACGCGCGAGGAAGCGCACGAGGCGATCGACAGCATGCTGGTCGGCCACGCGCTCGGCAGCGCCGGCGCGCGCGTCGTGATCGAGGATTTTCTCGCCGGCGAGGAGGCGAGCTTCATCGTGATGGTCGACGGCCGCCACGTGCTGCCGCTGGCGTCGTCGCAGGATCACAAGCGCCTGGCCGACGACGACCAGGGCCCCAACACCGGCGGCATGGGCGCCTACTCGCCCGCGCCGGTCGTCACGCCATCGGTGCATGCGCGGATCATGCGCGAAGTGATTCTGCCGACGGTCGAAGGCATGGCGGCCGACGGCATCCCGTACACGGGATTTCTTTACGCCGGCGTGATGATCGACGCCGCCGGTGCCGTGCGCGTGCTCGAGTTCAACTGCCGCCTCGGCGATCCGGAGACGCAGCCGATCCTGCTACGGCTCAAGAACGACCTCGTCGAGCTCGCGGCCGCCGCCGTCAACGGCACGCTCGACCGAATCGAGGCGGAATGGGACCGGCGGGCGGGGCTCGGCGTGGTTCTCGCTGCGCCAGGTTATCCCGACGACCCGCGGACGGGCGCGCCGATTCACGGCCTCGACAACATCGCTGGCGAAGCCGCCGGCGAGTGCAAGGTGTTCCACGCGGGGACGGCGCTGGGCGACGACGGCAGCGTCGTCGTCAGCGGGGGTCGCGTGCTGTGCGTCACTGCGCTCGGCGATTCGGTGAAGCAGGCGCAGCGCGCCGCCTATGATGCCGTCGCGCGCATCCATTTCGACGGCATGCAGTTTCGCGCCGACATCGGCCATCGCGCCGTGGCGCGCAAGGGATAGTGGGCACCACGCCAGAGGCGTACTTCGCCGGGCTGCAATCGCGCATCGTCGCGGCGCTCGAAGCGATCGAGGGGCGCGCGTTCGGGCGCGACGAATGGACGCGGCCCGAAGGCGGCGGCGGGATATCGCGGATGATGGAAGACGGCGCGGTGCTGGAGCGCGCGGGCGTGCTGTACTCGCGCGTCACCGGCGATCGCCTGCCGCCGTCGGCCACCGCGCATCGACCCGAGCTCGCCGGCCGCGCGTGGGAGGCCGCCGGCGTGTCGCTCGTGCTCCACCCGCGCAATCCCTACGCGCCGACCGTTCACCTCAATGTCCGGCATTTCTGCGCGCGGCGGGACGGCGGGCCGCCCCTTTGGTGGTTCGGCGGCGGGATGGATCTCACGCCGTATTACGGATTCGCCGAGGACGCCGTCCATTTCCATGCCACCTGCCGCGCCGCGCTGGCGCTCTTCGGCGATGGCGTGCACGCGCGCTACAAGTCGTGGTGCGACGACTACTTCTTTATCAAGCACCGCGGCGAGCCGCGGGGCGTCGGCGGCATCTTTTACGATGACCTGAACGAGGGCGGCTTCGAGCGCTGCTTCGCGTTGACGCGTTCGGTGGGCGACCATTTTCTCGACGCGTATGCACCGATCCTCGCGCGCCGCAAGGAAACGCCCTACGGCGAGCGCGAGCGCGACTTCCAGGCCTATCGGCGCGGACGCTACGTGGAGTTCAACCTGGTGTGGGATCGTGGAACGCTGTTCGGCCTGCAATCCAACGGGCGCACCGAGGCGATCCTGCTGTCGCTGCCACCGGTCGTGAAATGGCGCTACGGCTGGCAACCGGAGCCCGGCACGCCCGAGGCCGCGCTCTACCGCGATTATCTGGTCGCCAAGGACTGGCTGGCATGAGTGATTCGGCAGGATCCGACACCGGCACGGCGGACCCGCGACCAGCGCGACAGACCGGCCCGGCCGATGCGCACCTGGAGGAGACCCGGCGCGCCGGTGCGCGCGTCTACGATGGCGCGCTGCTGGACGTCCGCCGCGACGCTGTGACGCTTCCCGACGGCGCGAGCGCCGTGCGCGAGTACATCGTGCATCCCGGCGCGGTGCTGATCGTTCCTGTCCTCGCCGACGGCCGCCTCGTCGTCGAGCGCCAACACCGCTACCCGCTGAACCGGGTCTTCACGGAGTTTCCCGCAGGCAAGCGCGACTCCGGCGAAATTGCGCTTGCGACTGCGCAGCGCGAATTGCGCGAGGAGGCCGGTTACGCCGCAGCGCGCTGGACGCATCTGGGCGTGATCCACCCGATCGTGTCGTACTCGACCGAGGCGATCGAGCTCTATCTCGCCGAAGAGCTCACCGAGGTGGGCCGGGCGCTCGACGAGGGCGAGTTCCTCGACGTCGTCGCCGTGTCCGTCGCCGATATGCTCGCGGCGCTCGATCGCGGCGACATCACCGACGCCAAGACGGTGGCCGCGCTGCTGTTGTACGCACGCCGCC
>JBDSLT010000312.1:0-2934 GCA_039916265.1 Casimicrobiaceae bacterium
GTCCTGCACGAGCTGAGGCTTCAATTCGCCCCATAGCGCGATGCCTTCGAGCAGCGTGCCGCTGGCGTTGACGCGCGGCATCCCGTAGGTGAGCGTCGAATCGAGGTGGAAGTGCGCGTCGACGAACGGCGGCGTCAGCAGCTGACCCGCCGCGTCGATCGTCAGCGCCGCCGCCGCCTCGATCGCCGGCGCCACCTCGACGATGCGCCCGTCCGCGGCGAGCACATCCATCCCCGTGCGCCCGTCGGGCAGCGTCGCGTCGCGGATCAGCAGGTCAGCCACAGAAGTAGGGTCAGAGACGATTTATCGCGCCACCGCGGCGCCGCGGTGGCGGCGTCGCAAGATCCCGGGTAGCACCGCCGCTACGGCCGAAGGCTCGAAATAAATGCGGAGTCATCGAGTGCTTTGTCGATCGCCTCGCGAAGAGTTCTCTCGGTGAGAACACGGAGATCTTCAACGGACGCGAAAATACCGGTTGCCAACGCGAACTCCACGTTTCTAGCAGAATAGGTCCGCGACAGCACGACCTTTCCCGTCGGCAGATGAGTCACCGAGACCTCCAACTCCGCGGTGGCTTCCCGGCGGACCAGTTGGTTACATTCAAGCTTCCGAATCGTTCCGGATATCCCATAGAGGCCATCCCGAGAAACGACGCGGTAATCCCGCCGTTCAAGGGCAGCCGAAAACGCGGTTGCGACCCAAGAAAGCGCGCATCACGCATACGAACTGTTGTCATGAGCTCTCCTGAGATCGGATTGCCTTAAGGCGGCGTGGCGACTCCCGTTCGCCCGTCTGGTCGCTGTCCCACTTCGTGAGGAGATAAATCGTCTCTGACCCTACTTAGTGCCGAAGATGCGGTCGCCGGCGTCACCCAGGCCGGGCTCGATGTAGCCGTGGTCGTTCAGCCGTCGGTCGATCGCCGCGGTGTAGATCGGCACGTCGGGGTGCGCCTGCTGGAACGTGCGGATGCCTTCCGGACACGAAACGAGGCAGACGAAGCGGATCGAGCGCGGCCGCGCTTCCTTCAGTCGCTCGACGGCGGCGACCGCGGAATTGCCCGTCGCGAGCATCGGATCGAGCACGATCGCGTCACGCTCGCTCATGCCGCCCGGCATCTTGAAGTAGTACTCGACCGCGACGAGCGTCTTGGGATCGCGATACAGCCCGATATGGCCGACGCGCGCACCGGGGACGACGGCGAGGAACCCGTCGAGCAGGCCGGTACCGGCGCGCAGGATCGGCACGAACACCAGCTTCTTCCCGTCGATCAGGCGACTCTTCATCTTTTCGAGCGGGGTCTCGATCTCGACATCGTGCATCGGCATTTCCCGCGTCACTTCGTACGCCATCACCGAGCCGATCTCGTTCAGGAGGCGGCGGAAGCTCGTCGTGCTGGTTTCCTTCTTGCGCAGCAAGGTCAGCTTGTGCTGCACCAGCGGATGGTCGAGCACGTGCACGGCATTCGGCATGGGAACTCCCGTGGTCATCCTCGCCGCGACTTGGCGACGACAGCGTTGGCGTTCGCAGCGACGGTATCAGAAAACGGTGCCGTCGGAGCGGATCGCCAGCGGCGGGTCTCCCCGGCGCAGGTCCTGCGCAAGCTCGCGACCGGCGGCCCACGTGCCGCCTTCGAGAACGCAGGCGAGCGGAAGGTCGGGGCGGCCGAGCCGCCCGCGCACACGCGTTGCCACTTCGTCGAGCAACCCGACGGTGAGCGCGCGCCATTCGACGACCAGCTCGCTGCCGATGTCGTGCACCGCGCGCACGGCCGCCGGGTCGACAAGCGCGAGCACGGCGCTGTCGAGCAGCAAGCCGCCGTTACGATACTCGGGCAAACCCGTCAGCGCGTCCTGATCGACGACGCGCACTCCTGCCCACTCGAACGGCTCGAACAGCGAATAGGCGAGCCACTGCGACAGCTTGTGGAACGGCACCCACCCCGCGCTCGGCCCGACGCCGCCCGCGCAGGGATGGCGCCACGCATCGCCGAGCGCGACGCCGTCGACGCGGTTGCCCGCGAGCCAGATGCCGCCCATTCCATCGAGCAGTGCGCGCAGCAGCGTGGCGGCCCCGACGGTGCCGCCGCCGCGCGCACCCAGCGTATCGAACAACCCGCCAGGCCGCGCGGCCTGGCCGAACGTTCCGCGCTGCGCAGCAAGCGCCTCGCCGAGGCGCCGCAGCAGCGCTGCGCGACCTTCGAGGCCGACCAGCGGATTGTCGTCGCGGACCTGCAACCAACGGGCGAGCGACGCAGCGTCGACCTGCGCGAGCGCGGCGGCGTCGACGCGCAGCGGATCGGCACGCTCGCACGAGAACGCCCCGGCGCAGAACGCGCGGAAACTCGCGACGCCGAGCCCCTCCGAGCGCGTGAAGCGCTGACCCGTCTCCGTCTCGACGTACGCCCAATCCGGTCCAGAACCGGCGTCAAGCAGCACGCTCACGACCGCGAGGTCGATGCGCGCACGCGCGGCGGCGGCCACATCGCGTCCCGCGAGCGCACCCGTCAGCTGCGCCTTGCGGTCGACGCCACCGGCCTCGAAATGCCGCCACCGGCTGTGATACGGAATGGCAAGCGACGGATAGCGACGCCGCGTGACGCGCTCGACCGTCGCCGCGGCACCGTCGAGACGCGATCGATCGACACGGAAGTGCCGCGTGCGCCCGGCGAGCGCCGCCGCGAGGATGTTGTTCGACCGCGCGCGTATCGCAGCGGGGGACAGCAACGTTTCGACCGGCGGATCGGCAACCTGCGCCGACGTCACAGGCCGCGGCCTCGCGTGGCGACCAGATCGGCCGCGCCGGGCGCGGCGCCTTCGGTGAAATAGCCCGCAGCCTTCTTCGCCTCCATCTCGACGCGCGCGTCGGCGGGAATCAGCGTGTCGGGGATCTGCACGCGCTCGCCGACCTCGATGCCCGCGCCGACGATCGCGTCGT
>JBDSLT010000313.1:0-9038 GCA_039916265.1 Casimicrobiaceae bacterium
GGTTCTTGTCGTCCTTCAGGCGCTTCAGCTTGAGCGCGCTGATCATGCCGTCGGTGGCGTAGCCGTTGACGACGTCGATCTGCTTGTTCGCGATCGCCTGGTAGCGCAGGCCGATCGCCATCTGCAGGTCCTCCTTGAAGTCGATGCCGTACTTGGATTTCAACCCGGGAAGCCCGTCTGCGCGATCGCGAAACTCGGGACCGGCGCCGAGCTTCAGCTCCTTGGCGACCTTGGCGAGGTCCGACAGCGTCTCGAGCTTGTACTGCGCCGCGGTCTCGGGCCGCACGACCATGTTGTACGTATTGTTGACGGGCGCCTCGTTCAGAACCACGAGCCCGCGTTTCGCGTAGTCGGCCTTGACCTTTTCGTAGACCGCCTTGGGATCGGTCATCGGCGGCTCCTTCATCACCACGATCAGGATCGTGCCGGTGTACTCCGGGTAGAAGTCGATCTGCTTTTCTTCGAGCGCCTTCTGCGCGATCAGCGTCCCGCCAAGGTTGAACTTGCGCTCGACCTTGACGCCGGCGGCCTCGAGCGCCTGGCTATACAGCTCGGCGAGCACGAACTGCTCGGTGAAGTTCTTCGACCCGACGCGCAGCGGCGCCTGCGCCGAAGCCGGCAGGGCCAAGGCGAGCGCGACCAGCGCGGTCAGTATCGTTGCAAGGGAAAAACGGGGTTTCATGGGTTCTCCGAGGTGGGGTTGGATGCGGTGCGCGCCGCATTGTGGCGATGGTTGCCGACCAAGGTCAATCAGCGCGAATGTTCGCTTCCCTGGCGAGCTTCTGCCAGCGCGCCGATTCGGTGCGCTGCATCGCGGCGAATTCGGCCGGCGTGTTCGCGATGGGCTCGGCGCCGAGGCCGGCGAGCTTCTCCCGGACCTCGGGTCGGGCCAGCGCCGCCGCGACGCTCGCCTGTACCTTGGCGACCATGACGGCCGGCGTGCCCGCCGGCGCGACGAGCGCATACCATGACGTTACCTCGAAGTCGGGGATGCCGGCCTCGGCGATCGTCGGCAGATCGGGGGCGGCGGCGATGCGCTTCGGGCTGGCGACGCCGAGCGCGATCACCTTTCCCGACTTGATCTGCTGCAAGGCGGCGGAGCTTTGCGCGAAAAAGAGCTGGACCGACCCGCCCAGCACGGCCGCCATCGCCGGACCGACGCCGTTGAAGGGCACGTGCACGATGTCGATGCCGGCCGACCGCTTCAGCAGCTCGCCGGCAAGATGCGCGCCGCTGCCGTTCCCCGGCGACGCGTAGTTAAGCGTCCCGGGCTTGGCCTTCGCGAGCGCGATGAGCTCCTGCAGCGACCGCGCCGGCACCGCCGGATTCACGATGAGGATGTTGGGTGTCGCGGCGATCACCGTGATCGGCGCGAAATCCTTCGCAGGGTCGTAGGGCAGCTTCGAGTAGAGGTGTGGCGCGACGGTGAGGTTGCCGGCGGGGGCGAGGATCAACGTGTAGCCGTCGGGCGCCGCCCTGGCGCCTTGCTCCATGCCGATGTTGCCGCCGGCGCCGGGCTTGTTCTCCACGACGACGGGTTGGCCGAGCGCACGCGTGATCTCGCCGCCGGCGATGCGGGCGAGCGCGTCGGCCGGTCCACCCGGCGGAAAGGGCACGATCAGGCGGATCGGACGATCGGGATAGTTGCCCTGGGCGTGGGCCGGTGCCGACGGCAGCGCTGCCAAGGCAACGAGGAACAGAAGGGTCTTGCTCATTGCAATCTCCGATAGCCGAGCGCGTCGGCGCGCGCCGCGTTGGCGACCAGTATGGCGTAATCCGCAGGGGCGGGCGCCGCGAGCCGCGCGATCAGAAGATCGTCGCGGACCTCCCGCAGTTCCGCTACGGTGCCGGCGGCGAGGAGCGCGTCCGCGATTCGCGTGCGCAGCGCGGGGGCCAGTTCGGCATGGCACACGAGCGGCGGCATCGCGGTCAAAGGCGTCGATGCGATTGTCCGCAGTTGCGCCGCCGTCGCGGGCTCGTGGCGGGCCAGCAGATCGTGCCAGTAGCCGTCCAGCGGACCCGCGTCCGCATCGCCCGCGAGCACCGCGTCGACGATCGCACGCGGCGTCACGAGCGGACCGATCGCGCGCTCGAACAACACCCCGCCGCTTTCGCGCGCGGCGGCGGCGAACAGGGCGCGCGGCGCCTGGTATCCGCTTTGGGACGACGGTGTCGTGAACGCGAAACGCCGGCCGCGCAGCGCCTCGACGTCACCGATATCGCTGTCGCCACGCACCACGATGTCGGTGCAGTAGGTGCTGCGACGGAAGTAGCGCGGCGGCGCCGGCACGAGCGCGGCGAGGAGCGCCGGCTGCGCGGGCGGGGATTGCCACGTCGCCCATGGGTAGCCGCACATGAACGCGCAGGCGAGATCATCGCGCGTCCATAGTGCGTGAAGCGGCTGCGGCGCGGCGTGATCGATGACGTCGAGCGCGACGCCCGCGCGCGCGCCGACCCACTCGAACAGCGCGCGCCACGATGCGGCGACGGCCGGCGTCACCGCGTACATCCGCGCATTGGCAATCACGCGTAACGCAACGTCTGCCCGATGCCGAGCCTCGCCGCCTTGTCGAGCATCGCGGCGCCGAGCGCGATGTCCGACAGCGAGAGGCCGCGATGCCAGAAGAGGATCGTCTCGTCGTCGCGCTCGCGGCCGGCCTTGCGCCCGGCGACGATTTCCCCCAGCTCCGCGTGCAGCGTCGTCTGGGACAGCTTGCCCGCTTCGACGTGGGCGCGCAGCGAACCGAACATGCCTGACTTGCACTGACCCCAGTCGTCGACGACGAGCTTGTCCATCATGTCGGTGAGCGACAGCTCGACGGCGCTCATCGTGCCGTACGGAACGACGAAAGCGGACGGCTTGATCCACTCGGTGCGCAGCATCGGCTCGGGTTTCTCCAGCCGCGAGGCCTCCACCACGATGTCCGCGTCGCGCACGCAGGATTGCCAATCGGTCGTCGCGACGACGGGCTTGCCGAGGTCCTTGGCGAGCCGCGCTGCAAATGCGTCGCGCGACTCGGGCCGCCGCGAATGGACGCGGATTTCGTCGAAGTCGAACAGCCGGTCGAGCAGGCGCACGTTCCAGTAGGCCGTGCCGCGCGCGCCGATGTGGCCGAGGACGCGGCTGTTCTTTCGCGCGAGGTACTTGGCGCCGAGCGCGGTGACGGCGCCGGTGCGCATGTCGGTGAGTCCCGCGGCGTCGATCACCGCGACGGGACGTCCCGTCGCCGGGTCGAAAAGATTGAGCAGCCCCATTTCCGAAGGCAAGCCCGCGCGGTAGTTGTCGACGTAATCGCTGACGATCTTTACGCCGGCGAGCGCGAGCGGCGCGACGTAGCCGCGCAGCACGTTGAAGTGGCCGCGAATGTCGGCGCCATCGGCCGTCTTGCCGGGGATGAGATGCATCCGCGGCTCGATCACCGTGCGTCCCTCGCCCTGCGCGCGCAGGCCCGCTTCGACGGCCTCCAGGATCTCGTCGTCGGTCAGCGCGAGGGCCGCCACGTCGGGACCGTTCAGGTAGGTGAGGGCGAGCTGCGGCCCGGCGGCGAGCGACATGGCGGCGGCTCCTAGAAAACCCACAGCGCCGCGCGCGGCATCTCCAGCCACTGCCGGCCCGGCGTCAGCGGCCGATCGCCGTAGGCGCGCAGGGTGATGTCGCCGACGCGAAACAGGTGCTCCCACCGGTCGCCGAGATACATCGACGTCGACAGGTCCGCGGCCAGCCGGTTGTCGCCGGGGCCGTCGGCGAGCCGTACGCGCTCTAGCCGGATCATCGCGGTGCCGTCCGCGCCGCGCGTCGCGCTCGGCCGCGCCGCGCCCCAGAGCTTCCAGCCGGCGCCTTCGAGCAGCGCGGCGCCGTCGGCGATCTCGACGACCTTGCCGGTCAAGCGGTTGTTGGTGCCCATGAAGTCGGCAGTGAACAGCGATTGCGGCGAGCCGTACATTTCCTGCGGCGTGCCCTGCTGCTCGATCCTGCCGCCGTTGAGCAGCAGGATGCGGTCGGACATCGCGAGCGCCTCGGACTGGTCGTGCGTGACGCACAGCGCGGAGAGCTGCATGCGCACGATCAACTCGCGCAGCCACGCGCGCGCCTCCTCGCGCAGCTTGGCGTCGAGGTTCGACAGCGGCTCGTCGAGCAGGATCACCGGCGGGTTGTAGACGAGCGCGCGGGCGAGCGCGACGCGCTGCTGCTGTCCTCCCGAAAGCTGATGCGGGAAGCGCTCGGCGAGATGGCCGAGCGACAGCTGCTCGAGCACCTGCTTGACGCGCGCGCCAATCTCGCTGCCCGCGATCTTGCGCAGCTTGAGACCGTAGGCGACGTTGTCGCGCACCGTCTTGTGCGGCCACAGCGCGTACGACTGGAACACGAGGCCGAGGTTGCGCCGCTCGGCGGGGACGTCGACGCGCGCCGCACCGTCGAACACCGTCTTGTCGCCGATCATGATGCGGCCCTCGTGCGGCACCTCGAGACCCGCGACCGCGCGCAGCAGCGTCGTCTTGCCGCTGCCCGAGGGTCCGAGCAGCGACACGACCTCGCCACGATTCAGCGTCATCGCGACGCCTTTCAGGATCGGGTTGTCGCCGTACTGGAGGTGAAGATCGTCGACGGTGAGCTCGGCCATGTCCGGAGTTCCTCTGGGTCAGTCGCGCAGCTTCACGCCGAAGCGCAGCGCGAACGCGAGGCCGATGAAGACCAGCACGATGTTGATGAGCGACAGCGCGGCGACGATGTCGATCGCGCCCCCCTGCCACAGCGAAACGAGCTGCGCGCCGATGACCTCGGTGCCCGGGGCGAGCAGGTACACGCCGGTCGAGTACTCGCGCTCGAAGATCATGAACACGAGCAGCCACGATCCCACCAGGCCATGGCGGATCAGCGGGAGGGTGATGTCGCGCGATACCCGGCCGCGCGAGGCGCCTGCCGTGCGCGCCGCCTCTTCGAGCTCGGTGCTGACCTGCAGCAGCGACGACGAGATGAGGCGCATCCCGTACGCGAGCCATACCACTGTATAGGCGAGCCACATGCTGAAGATCGTCTGGCGCAGCGGCGTGAGCGGAGGAAAGAACAGGAACACCCAGAGGAACGCAAGGCCGATGAGCAGGCCGGGCACCGCGCGGGGAACCAGCACCAGGTAGTCGACGACGCGCGACCACCCGTCGTTGCGCCGGTGCGTCGCGAAGCCGATCGCCGTATAGCACGCAACCGTCAGCGCGCCCCCGACGGTGCCGATCAGGATCGTGTTGACGATCGCGCGAACGTGCGTCGGCTCGTCGAACACGGCGCGGAAGTTGTCGAGCGTGAACGCCTCCGCCAGGCTGACGCCGAATCCCCAGTTGGTGACGAAGGCGCGCAGCGCGATGCCCGAGATCGGCACGATGACCGCGACGAAGACCCAGCCGCCGACCAGCAGCACGGCGAGCCACTTCCACTTGCCGAGCGGCAGCTCGCGGATGCGTCCGGCCTTGCCCTTGATCGTTGCGTACCTGCGGGCGTTCTGCAACAGCCTGCGCTGCAGCAGCACCAGCGGGATCGTCATCGCGACGATGCAGATCGCCACCGCGGCCATCAGGTGGTACGAAGGCGTACCGAGCTTGTTGGTGAGCTTGTAGAGGTACGTCGACATTACCAGGTGACCTTCCGGATCGCCGAGCACGAGCGGCAGTCCGAAGAGCTCGATGCCGAGGAAGAACACCAGCACGGCGGAGAACAGCAGCGCGGGCATGATCAGCGGCAGGCTCACGTCGATGGCGACGCGCAACGGCGATGCGCCGGCGGTGCGCGCGGCCTCCTCGACGTCCGAGCCGAGGCTCTTCAGCGCCGACGAAGCGTAGAGGTAGACGTTCGGCACGTGCGTCAGGCCTGCGATCACCGCCATCGCGGGCAGCGAGTAAAGCCCCCAGGGAATCCCGCCGAAGAGATTCGTCGCCCACACCGAATAGAAGCCGACCGGACCCGCGGCAACGACGTAGCCGAAGGACAGCACCATGGGCGACACGAAGCTCGGAACGAGCAGCATCGGCTCGATCCAGCGCTTGGCCGGAAAGTCGGTGCGCTCCATGACGAACGCCAGCACGGCGCCGAGCGGTATCGCGATCAGCGTCATGCCGAACGCGATCATCAGCGAGTTGGAGAGCGCGCTCCAGAAATCGGAGTCGGCGAAGATGAACGCGTAGGCGTCGAGGCCGAAAGTCTTCTTGACGTCGAAGAAGGGCGCCGACAGGAAGCTCTGGTAGAAGATCAGCGACAGCGGCGCCAGCACCGCCGCGGCCGTCAGCAGGATCGTCAATGCGCGCGGCAGGCCCGCCAGGACCCCCGCGCTTCCCGACGCCGGTACCGCCGCCGGCGCATTCGCGACCGTCGCCATCTGCTCGCTCCCCCTGGCGACGTCCGCGGCCAACGCCGTGGCGCGCGCCTCCCCGCTCCCGGACTACTTCGCGCCGCTCGCGACCGCCGCCTTCCACGCGCTGAGGAAGTCGAGCCGCTTCTTCTGGTCGAGGTAGCTCACGATCTCCGAGGACACCGGAATCGGCTTGACGTTGCCGCCGAGCTGCTTGTTGAGCGAGGCTGCCGTGTATTCGGCCTCGATGTCGTTGCGGATCGCAAACAGCTCGACATCGCTGCCGATCAGCTTCTGGCCGCGCGTCGACAGGACGTAGTCGACCCAGAGCTTGGCCGCATTCGGATTCTTCGCCGCCTTGCCGACGAACATCACGCGCGACAGCACCAGCGTGTAGTCCTTCGGCAGCACGACGCCGAGCGACGGATCCTTTTTCGCGCGCACGAGCGCGTAGGAGCCCAGCACGTTGTAGCCCAGCAGGTGCTCGCCCGACGATACCTTTTCGAGCATGTTGCCGGTACTCGAATAGACCTTGTAGGCAGTGGCGCCGAACGCTTTCTCGAGATCGGGCAGGCCGGGAAAATACTTCGAGTCCTGCGCGACGAACATGAAGCCGACGCCGCTTTTTTCGATGTCGTAGGTCGTCACCTTGCCCTTGAACTTGGCGACGTTGGCGTTCAGCACCTTGACGAAGCCCGCATGGTCCTGCGGGATCTCGTCGCCGGTGACGAGGCGCTTGTTGTAGATGAACACCGAGGGCTCGTAGGTCGTGCCGTAGGCCATGTTCTTGTAGTTCGCCCATCCGGGAAGCTTGCCCGCTTCCGGCGACGTGTACGCGAGCGCCTGGCCGTCATCGACGAGCTTGACCTGCAGGTCCATCGCCGAGCTCCACATCACGTCGGCCGAACCCTGGCCCGACGCAACCTCGGCGATGAAGCGGTTGTACATCTCGGTCGAGTTCATGTCGTTGTATTCGACCTTGACGTTCGGATACAGCGCGCTGAAATCCTTGACCAGCGGCTGCGCGGCCTTGGTGTCGAGCGCGCTGTAGATGACGACCTTGCCTTCCTTGTTGGCGGCGGCAATCGTCTGCGCGTAGTCGGCGGGATAACCGGCCGGCGGGGTCTGGCCATGGGCGGCGGCAGCGCAAAGCGCCACCGCGCAAGCGGTTGCAATACGGGTAAACACGGGCGTCCTCCTCGAATCGCGCCGCGGGGCCGCGGCTTGTCGGGACGTGATTATAGTCGTGCGAAGGTCGCGCACGAGGGCGCGACAGGCGCCAACGCGCGCGCACGACCGCAACAACAAGGATGGTCGGGGTGAGAGGATTTGAACCTCCGGCCTCTACGTCCCGAACGTAGCGCTCTACCAGGCTAAGCTACACCCCGAAGCCGAGATTTGCGGCGCGTGGCGACGATGTCTGCTGCTCAAAACCGTCGATCGACCGCGAAACCGGTCAATTGTAGCAAAGTTTTTGCCGCCGGAGACGGCGCGAGCCCTTCGAGACACCGCGCGGCCTCCTGCGCCGCCGCCGCCGCGCGCTCGCGCGCGTAGGCGAGGGCGCCGGTCCGCGCGAGCACAGCCATCACCGGCGCGAAGTCGGTCAGGCCGCCGCCGCCGACGGCATGGCGGATCACCGCCGCGTCCTCCGCGGAGCCGACGGCAAGCGCCCGGATCAGCGGCAGCGTCATCTTCCCTTCACCGAGGTCGTCGCCGAGGTTCTTGCCGGTGATCGCAGCGTCCCCCTCGTAGTCGAGCACGTCGTCCATGATCTGGAACGCCGTCCCGAGGTGCATGCCGTAGCGGCGGAAAGCGTCTTCGCGCGACGCCTCGGCATCGCCCAGCACCGCACCGAGCTGCGCGGCGGCCTCGAAGAGCTTCGCGGTCTTGCGCTCGATCACGCCGAAGTAGGCGCGCTCGTCGATGGACGCGTTGCCCGCGTTCATGAGCTGCAGCACTTCGCCTTCGGCGATCACGTTCGTGGCGTCGGCCAGTATCGCCAGCACGCGCATCCGGTCGACGCCCACCATCAACTGGAACGCGCGCGAGTAGAGGAAATCCCCGACCAGCACCGACGCGGCATTGCCGAACATCGCATTGGCCGTCGCGTGGCCACGGCGAAGCTGCGATTCGTCGACGACGTCGTCATGCAGGAGCGTCGCCGTATGGATCATCTCGATCACGGCGGCGAGCTTGTGGTGATCGGTGCCGCGGTAGCCGCATGCGCCCGCGGTGAGCAGCAACAGCGCGGGCCGCAGTCGCTTGCCGCCACCGCCGATGATGTGCTGCGCGACCTGTCGAATCAGGACGACGTCCGACGACAGCGCGCTGCGCAGCACGCGGTCGACCTCGCCCATGTCGGCACCGATAACGGGGTCGAGAAAATGGGCGGGCAGGGGCAGGGGAGACACGGGCGGGGTGCTCGAGTGGGACGAAAGCAATGGGGCAACGGAGCGCGTCGGAAGACGCCTTTTCGCCCGCAGAATCGATCATTTTACCGGAGTCCGCGCGGGCACCCGGGCCCGCGGACGCGCCGCCGGGGCCGCTGGAGCTCGCTTTGACAGTCTCGCGCGAATTCCGATATAATTCAGGGCTTTTCTGCGAACGGCGCGGAAGAGTTCTTACACGTGGAGTCCCTCATGTACGCGGTCGTAAAAACCGGAGGCAAGCAATACAGGGTTGCCGCCGGCGAAAAACTCA
>JBDSLT010000314.1:0-6132 GCA_039916265.1 Casimicrobiaceae bacterium
GCGATGCGATCGAGGAACCAGCGGTCGTGCGAGATCACGAGCACGCTGCCGGCGAACTCCGACAACGCATCTTCGAGCGCACGCAGCGTCTCGACGTCGAGGTCGTTCGACGGCTCGTCGAGCAGCAACACGTTGCCGCCCTGCAGCAGCGTCGCGGCGAGGTGCAGCCGGCCGCGCTCGCCGCCGGACAGCGCGCCGACCATCTTCTGCTGGTCGGCGCCCTTGAAGTTGAAGCGGCCGAGATACGCGCGCGACGGCATCTCGAACCTGCCGACGGTCAGGATGTCCTGTCCGCCGGAGATCGCCTCCCACGCGGTCTTGCCGTCGGGCAACGCTTCGCGCGTCTGGTCGACCACGGCGAGCTGCACGGTGTGGCCGATGACGATCTCGCCCTTGTCCGGCTTCTCCGCACCGGTGATGAGGCGGAAGAGCGTCGTCTTGCCGGCGCCGTTCGGGCCGATGATGCCGACGATCGCGCCGGGCGGAATGCGGAACGACAGATCGTCGATCAAAACGCGGTCGCCGAAGGCCTTCGTCACGTTCTTGAACTCGATGACTGCATCGCCCAGCCGCTCGGCGACCGGAATGAAGATCTCCTGCGTCTCGTTGCGCTTCTGGTACTCGTAGGAGGAAAGCTCCTCGAAGCGGGCGAGGCGCGCCTTGCCTTTCGACTGGCGGCCCTTGGCGTTCTGCCGCACCCACTCGAGCTCGCGGTTCATCGCCTTGATGCGCGCGGCTTCCTGCTTCTGCTCGGTGGCGAGGCGCTGACCCTTCTGCTCGAGCCACGCGCTGTAGTTGCCCTTGTACGGGATGCCGGAGCCGCGATCGAGCTCCAGGATCCATTCGGCGGCGTTGTCGAGGAAGTAGCGATCGTGCGTCACCGCCATGACGGTGCCGGGAAACTTCTGCAGGAACTGCTCGAGCCATTCGACACTTTCGGCATCGAGATGGTTGGTGGGCTCGTCGAGTAGCAGCATGTCCGGCTTCGACAGCAGCAGGCGGCACAGTGCGACGCGGCGCTTTTCTCCACCCGACAGCGTGCCGATCCTGGCGTCCCACGGCGGCAGCCGCAGCGCGTCGGCGGCGATTTCCATCTGAAGTTCGGCGTCGCCGCCCGACGTGTCGACGATCGCTTCGTACTTCGCCTGGTCCGCGGCCAACTGGTCGAAGTCGGCGTCGGGCTCGGCATACGCCGCATAGATCGCTTCGAGCTTCTCCTTGGCGTCGGTCAGCGCCGACAGGCCTTGCAACACGACGGCCCGGACGGTCGACTCGGCGTCGAGCCGCGGCTCCTGAGGGAGAAAGCCGATGCGCATGTCGGGCATCGGCACCGCCTCGCCCTCGAACTCCTTGTCCTCGCCGGCCATGATGCGCAACAGGCTCGACTTGCCCGCGCCGTTCAAGCCCAGCACGCCGATCTTGGCGCCGGGAAAGAAGGACAGCGAGATGTCCTTGAGGATCACGCGCTTGGGCGGCACCATCTTGCCCACGCGATTCATCGTGTAAACGTATTGCGCCATCGGAGGATTTTCGAAACGCGAAGGAAGCTAAGGCACCGATTATCGCAGGCGGCCGCCGGCGCCTCGGCTCCAGTGTGAAAAAGGCGGCCCTCGGGCCGCCTCGATCGGGGACGCGCGTGGCAGCGTCAGCGAGCCGCGGCGCCCGCCGGAATGACGGTCGGCGGCGTCCCGCTGGTCACCTGCGCGCCGGCGATGGACTCCAGTTTTTCGCGCCCCGATTCGGCTTGAGCGAGCGCGACGAGTTCGCGCCAGCGCTGCTTGTCCGCGTCGTACTTCGCGGCGGCCGTCACGCTTTCGTTGCGCTTGAAGGCGACGAAGGCGTTCGTCTTGGCGAGCTCGGCCTCGATGCTTTCGAGCTCCCGTTCGGCGGCGGGCGCCGCACCCTTGCTTCCGGCAGCAATCTTTTTCTCCAGCAGGTCCTGTTGGCGCTTGGTGAGTTGCGCGACGTAGACGCGTGCCGACTGCAGCTGACCATCGATCGTCGCCAGCGCGCGGGCGCGGGCGAGATCGATGTCCTGCTCCTTCGAGTAGGTCGCGACGAGCGCGTTGTCCCGCCGCTTCGCGGCTTCGCCGTCGCGCAGCACCTGGCGCTGCTTCTCGGCGTCGCCGTATCGGGCGCGAACCTGCTCGGGGCTAAGGGCGGCCTCGGTGCGCCTGTAGGTGATGCCCTGCGCATCGATCTGGGAGTTCGCGCGGTTCACGGCGTCCGGGGGCATCTTGTCGGCGTAGTGGACAACACCCTTCTCGTCGGTCCATTTGTACGTGCCCGCATGCGCGTCGCGCAGCGCGACGAGGGCAAGCGCCAGCGCGACCAGCAGCATCGCGGCGTCCTGCATGCGGCGGCGCGCGACGCCCGGCGCGTCGGAATGCACGGCAGCTTTTGCGCGTTGGCGCGACATCGGGTATCGCTCGTTCCTGTTCACGTCGGTCCTCTTGCGGTCGTCGATCCGGTTACCCCCCCCGATCCACCACCTTCGCATCTGTTCAACAGCCCCGTTCAACATCCCTGCTCAATGTTGCCATTCGCCATCCCTGTCCCGCATCGCCTGCTCAGCGCGCTCCGTATTCGGTACGGTATCGCGCGATATCGACGGCGTAGCGCCGCAGCGTGGGCTGATCTGCGATGAACGCCAGCACGTCGTCGAGCGTGGCGATCGCGATCACCGGGATGCCGAACTCGTCCTGCACCTCGCGCACCGCCGATCGCTCGCCCTGCCCGCGCTCCATCCGGTCGAGCGCGATCAGTACACCCGCCGGCGATGCACCGTGCGCGCGGATCAGCGTCACCGACTCACGCACCGACGTTCCCGCCGTGATCACGTCGTCGACGATCACGATGTTGCCTTGCAGCGGGGCGCCGACTACCGTGCCGCCCTCGCCATGATCCTTCGCTTCCTTGCGATTGAAGCTGTACGGCAAGTTCTGACCCTTTTCGGCGAGCGCAATGGCTGTCGCCGCCGCGAGGGTGATGCCCTTGTAGGCCGGTCCGTAGAGCCCGTCGTACACGACACCCGATGATTCGAGCGCCGCCGCGTAGAAGCGTCCCAGGCGGCCGAGGCTTTCGCCGTCGTGGAACAGCCCCGCGTTGAAGAAGTACGGACTCCTGCGTCCCGCCTTCGTCACGAATTCACCAAAACGTAGCACGTCGCGTGCCAGGCAAAACGCGAGAAATTCCTGACGGAATCCGGGCATGGAGAATCCTTCGTTGGGAGCGCGAGCGAGTATAGCGACAGGCACCCTGCCCGCCCGCGATCGACCCGCGGATCGCTCGTGTAAACTCGCGGCCGATCGTCTCCCGACCGACGCACGCGATGCGCGTCATCACCCTCAACGTCAACGGCCTGCGCGCAGCGGAGCGCAAGGGCCTTTCCCGCTGGCTCGCGCGCGCCGAGCCGTGGGACGTCGTCTGCGTGCAGGAGATCCGCTGCCACGAGGGTGACGTGCCGCAAAGCCTGCGTGCGCCGCGCCGGTCGCATGCGACGTTCCATTCGGCCGAGCGCAAGGGCTACAGCGGCGTGGCCGTCTATTCGAAGCTTCCGCACGTCGCGACGGCGGGATTCGGCGCGGCGGAGTTCGATCGCGAGGGTCGCTTTCTGCAGGCGGATTTCGGTGCGGTATCGATCATCAGCGTTTATCTGCCGTCGGGATCGAGCGGGCCGCATCGCCAGGCGTCGAAGTTCCGCTTCCTCGACGTCTTCCTGCCGCATCTCGCGCAGCTCGTGCAAAGCGGGCGCGAGGTGATCCTGTGCGGCGACTGGAACATCGCGCACCAGCCGATCGATCTCAGGAACTGGCGCGGCAACCAGAAGAACTCGGGCTTTCTGCCGGAAGAGCGCGCGTGGCTGACGCGCGTGCTCGACGAGCTTGGCTTCGTCGACGTGTTCCGGCGCGTCGACGCGCGGCCCGAGCAGTACACGTGGTGGTCGAACCGCGGGCAGGCCTACGCGAAGAACGTCGGCTGGCGCATCGACTACCAGATCGCGACGCCGCGCATCGCCGCCAGCGCGCGCGGCGTGTCGATCTACAAGCACCGGCGCTACTCCGATCATGCGCCGCTCACGATCGATTACGACTTCGAGCTCCCGGGACAGTCCGCGCCCCTTCCCGGCGCGGTGAATACCGATGCGCACGGGGAGCGGCGCTGATGCTGCGCGCCGTCGACCTGACGCTCGCGCGCGGCACCAAGCGCCTGCTCGAAGGCGCGAATCTCACGCTGCATGCCGGCCACAAGGTCGGGCTGATCGGCGCCAACGGCTCGGGCAAGTCGAGCCTGTTCGCGGCGATCCGCAACGAGCTTTCGCCCGACGCGGGAGCGATCGAACTGCCGGCCGCGTGGTCGGTCGCTCACGTCGCGCAGGAGACGCCCGCCGTCGCCACACCGGCGATCGACTATGTGCAGGACGGCGACCGCGAGTTGCGCGAGGTCGAGCGTGCCCTTGTCGCCGCCGCCGCAGACCCTCGGCACGCGCACGACGATGCGACGACGCATGGCGTCGCACTCGCCGAACTGCACCACCGCTTCGAAGCGATCGACGGCTACAGCGCCCGCGCCCGGGCGGCGACGCTGCTCGCCGGCCTCGGCTTCGCCGAAGCGCAGCACCGCGATCCCGTTGCGAGCTTCTCCGGCGGCTGGCGGATGCGCCTCAATCTCGCACAGGCGCTGATGGCGCGCTCCGACCTGCTGCTGCTCGACGAGCCGACCAACCACCTCGACCTCGACGCCGTGCTGTGGCTGGAGGACTGGCTCGCGCGCTACCCGGGGACGTTGCTCCTCATCACGCACGACCGCGATTTCCTCGACGCGGTCGTCGACACGATCGTGCACGTCGATGGCCGCAAGCTTCGCGCGTACACCGGCAACTACGGCCAGTTCGAGCACGAGCGCGCGCTTTCGCTCGCGCAGCAGCAGGCGGCGTTCGCCAAGCAGCAGCGGCAGATCGCGCACCTGCACTCGTTCATCGACCGTTTCCGCGCCAAGGCGACCAAGGCCAAGCAGGCGCAAAGCCGGATCAAGGCGCTCGAGCGGATGGAGGTGATCGCCGCGGCGCACGTCGACAGCCCGTTCGAGTTCGCCTTTGCCCCTGGAGACACGGCGGCGCGCCAGCTCGTGCGCCTCGACCACGTTGCGCTCGGCTACGCCGGCCGGCCGCCGGTGCTCGCCAGCGTCGACTGGGCCGTCCTCGCCGGCGCGCGGATCGGGTTGCTCGGCCCCAACGGCGCCGGCAAGTCCACGCTGTTGAAAGCGCTCGCCGGCCTGCTGCCGCCGCTCGCGGGCGAGCGCTACGCCGCGCAACAGTTGCGCCTCGGCTACTTCGCCCAGCACCAGGTCGACATGCTGCGCCAGGACGCGTCGCCGCTCCTGCATTTCCAGCGGCTCGAGCCGACGACGCGCGAGCAGGTGCTGCGCGACTACCTCGGCGGCTTCGATTTCCGCGGCGACATGGCGACGACGCCGGTCGCGCTTCTGTCGGGTGGGGAAAAGGCGCGGCTCACGCTGGCGCTGATCGTGCGCCAGCAGCCCAACCTGCTGCTGCTCGACGAGCCCACGAACCACCTCGACATCGAGATGCGCGAGGCGCTGACCGAGGCGCTGCAGGACTACGGCGGTGCGCTGTGCGTCGTCGCGCACGACCGCCATCTGCTGCGCGCCACCACCGACGAGCTGTGGCTCGTCGACGACGGCATGCTTGCCCCCTTCGACGGCGACCTCGACGACTACCGCGACTACGTGCTGTCGCGCAAGCGGCGCCCGCGCGACGAAGCGCGCGACGGTGGCATCGACGCCGCGCGGCCCGTCGACCGCAGGGCGCAGAAACGCGCGCAAGCGCAGGCGCGGCAGAAAGACTTCGACGCGCGCAAGCCCTTCCTTTCCCGGCAGGCTGCGCTCGAGGCGGAGATGGCGGCGCTCACGGCTGAAAAGACCACGCTCGAGGCGTGGCTCGCCAGCGCGGAGGCGTACGTCGAGGAATCGCGCGAGTCCCTGAGGGCCGCCCTCGCGCGCCAGGGTGAAATCGCCTGGACGCTCGCGCGGCGCGAAGCCGAGTGGCTGGAGGTGGAGGAGGCGCTCGGCCGGCAGGGCGGCAGCGCGGCCGGCTGAAGCGTCGCTATCGCC
>JBDSLT010000315.1:0-6878 GCA_039916265.1 Casimicrobiaceae bacterium
GCTTCTCGCCGTTGAGCGCGTACACCAGCAGGCAATCGTCCATCGCCTTGGCGATGGGAATGCTGCGCAGATGGGCGGAGCCGTCGGCGCCCTCGAAAATGACCCACTTCGCACCTGGGGCGACTCCTGCTTCATCGAGAAGCCGGGAGACCGGGATGCCGGTCCATTGGGCGCCAGACAACAGGCCATGCGTCTGCTGAACCGTCTTCGACGCGGCCTTGAGCCAGTCGGTCAAGCCGTTGCCAGAACACTCCATGAAATGAAAACGCGACACCGACGGATAGCGCATCAGGTCGTCCATGCTGAATTCCAGCGGCTGCCGCACCATGCCATGGATCACCAGGCGATGCGTCGCCGGGTCGATGTCGGGCGTACCGTTGTGATGGCGCTCGTAGATGAGTCCGTTGGGCGTGACGGTACCGTGCTGGTCGGCGAGCGGCGTAAAGCTCCAGTCCGAATAGTTCTGGCGGTTCTTGAAGACGTCGGTGCGCCGGCGCTTCACGTCCGCCTCGTACTTCGACGGCATGCCGTAGTCGGTCTCGGCGATCGGCTTGCCGAAGGCCTTGTTGCTGTCGGGGATCGCGAGCGGCGCGGCGTGCGCCAGCCCGGCGCCGGCAGCTGCCGCGCCGCCGGCGATTGCCATGCCCTTGCGGAGGAAATTGCGCCGGTCGCCGGACGGGCCTGCGCTGTTCGCCATAGGGGACGTGTCGGATGGTGCGACGATTCTGGACATGCAAACCCTCCTTCGAGTCAACTCCGAGCAGATACTCTCGCGCCCCGCGTGTTGTTTGTCGGGTGCGCCGGTAGCCTTGTCGCGTACTGTACGCCCGTATCGAAAACGGTGGGTCGACACGCCGTGATATTTTTTGCACAGCGTGAGCAGGCATCGTGCCATGTCACAATATCTCATCGAATCATGGATCAAATCGTTGGCATTCCGCGCGGCAGGTCGCCGAAGGAAACACCGGTTTCGCATGGAAACAGCCGAACCGCCGCCGAAGCCCGGACGCATGCGGGCCTTCAACGCGCGGCGCGCGTTCTAGGGCCGCGGTCTTCGGACAAGCGAATGCGCGACGTCGCATCAGATCCGCTTATGCTGCGGCCAATGTGCGCGCGCGGCGCTGAATACCGAACAATGCTGCCTGCGCGTTCGATCGCCTTCCGTTGAAGTACTCGATCTTCTCTCTCGCTCGCAACGCCGCGAGCCATCACGAGCGTTGGCCGCTGGCGTGGCGCAGCCCGGTGCCCCGGAAGGCCTACGACGCCGTAATCATCGGCGGCGGGGGGCACGGACTCGCGACCGCGTACTACCTCGCCAAAAACCACGGGATGACCAACGTCGCCCTGCTCGAAAAGGGCTGGCTCGGCGGCGGCAACACCGGTCGCAACACGACGATCGTCCGCTCGAACTACCACCTGGACGCGAATGCGCATTTCTACGAATTTGCGCTGAAGCTGTGGGAAGGGCTGTCGCAGGACCTCAACTTCAACGTCATGTACAGCGCGCGCGGCGTGCTGAACCTCGTTCATTCGCCGGCGGACCAGGACGCCGCGATGCGCCGCGGCAATGCGATGCGGTTGAACGGCATTGACGCTCGCTTCATGACGCGCGCAGAAGTGGCGCGCTGGATCCCCAATCTCGACTGCTCGGACACTGCGCGCTTTCCCGTTTACGGCGGCCTGCTGCAGCCCCGCGGCGGCACGGTGCGGCACGACGCGGTGGCGTGGGGCTACGCGCGTGCGGCGGACGCGCGCGGCGTCGACGTCATCCAGCAATGCGAAGTGACGGGCATCCGGGTGACGCAGGGCGCAGTTGCGGGGGTGGACACGACGCATGGATTCATCGCCGCGCCGAAGATCGGCATTGCCGTCGCCGGCCATTCGAGCCGCGTGGCCGCGATGGCAGGGTTGACGCTGCCGATCGAATCGCACGCGCTGCAGGCGATGGTCTCCGAGCCGGTGAAGCCGGTGCTCGATACCGTCGTGACGTCGGGCGCCGTGCATTTCTACATCAGCCAGTCGGACAAGGGCGAACTCGTGATGGGCGGGGATCTCGACTTCTGCAATTCGTACGCGCAGCGCGGCAATCTGCCGGTCATCGAGCAGGTCGTCGCCGCGTGCGTCACGCTCTTCCCGAGCTTCGGCCGGCTGAAGCTGATGCGCACCTGGGGCGGCATCATGGACATGACGATGGACGGCAGCCCGATCATCGGCAAGCTTCCGGTGGCGGGGCTCTACATGACCGGCGGCTGGTGCTACGGCGGGTTCAAGGCCACCCCGGCGTCCGGCTACCTGCTGGCGCACACGATGGCGCACGACGCGCCGCATCCGCTGAACGCCGCCTTTACCCTCGAGCGATTCGCGCAGGGCGGCATGCTCGACGAAAAAGGCGCCGGACCGTGTGCGTGGGCGCATTGAGCGACGCGTTGCTTGGAGGCTGCCTCCGCCGTGCCGTTGCGACGGCGACGACGGCGTCTGTCGCACCGCAGCGCGGGGTTTGACGCCATGCTGCTGATCCCCTGTCCGCATTGCGGGCCGCGCAGTCAGATCGAGTTCACCTACGGCGGAGACGCCACCGTCGTCCGTCCCGACGGCGATGCGCCGCCGGGCGCCTGGTTCGACAGCGTCTACCTGCGAGCGAATCCCTGCGGCCCGCACGACGAGCTGTGGCTGCACAGCGCCGGATGCCGCACGTGGTTCAAGCTGCGTCGCGACACGCGAACGCACGCCGTCATCGCCAGCGCGCGGCTCGACGAAGACCTGCCGGGCGCAGTGCAGTGAGTCAGCGCTTCCGCTTGCCGTCGGGCGGCATGGTCGATCGCGGGCGAGTGCTCGCCTTCGACTTCGACGGCACGCGCTATCAGGGCTACGGGGGCGACACGCTGGCGTCCGCGCTTATCGCGAACGGCGTCCATCTGGTCGCGCGAAGTTTCAAGTACCACCGCCCGCGGGGAATATTCAGCGCCGGCGCGGAAGAGCCCAATGCGCTGGTCCAGCATGCGCGCGGCGCGCGCACCGAGCCGAACGTGCGGTCGACGACGCTCGAGCTCTACGACGGCCTGACGGCGGCCGCGCAGAACTGCTGGCCCTCCGTGCGCTTCGACGTCGGCGCGATCAACGACGCGATGTCCGCGCTCATTCCGGCGGGCTTCTACTACAAGACGTTCATGTGGCCGCCGTCGCCGCAGGGATGGCTGCGCTACGAGCACGCCATCCGGCGCAGCGCGGGGATGGGACGTGCGGCGCACGACGCCGATCCGGATGCGTACGAGCATCAGTACGCGCACTGCGACGTGCTGGTGATCGGCGCAGGCGTCACTGGTCTCGCCGCCGCGCTCGCCGCCACGCGTGCCGGCGCGCGGGTCATCGTCTGCGACGAAACCCCGGCGTGCGGCGGCGCTCTGCGCGACGCTGAAACCACTATCAACGGGCAGCCCGCTTCCCGGTGGATCGACGTCGCGCTGCGCGAGCTTGCTTCCGGCGATGCGACCGTCCTTTCGCGCACCACGGCGTTCGGCTACTACGACGGCAACCTCGTCGGCGCGCTCGAACGCGTCACCGATCATCTCGCAACGGCGCCCGCGCACGCGCCGCGGCAGCGCTTGTGGAAGATCCGCGCCGCCGCCGTCGTGCTCGCGAGCGGCGCCATCGAGCGCGGAATCGCCTACGCCGATAACGACCTGCCGGGGACGATGCTGGCGAGCGCCGCGCGCACCTATGCCGTTCGTTACGGCGTGCGGCCGGGGCGGCGTTGCGTCATCTTCACCAACAACGACGGTGCCTACGCCGATGCGCTCGCGTTGCATCGATGCGGCGTGGAGATCGCCGCGATCGTCGACGTCCGCGCCGCGAGCGCGAACACCGGCACAGGGCCGGCAGGCGCGCGCGCGGCAGAGCTGCCGGTCCTGACCGGGACGGTCGTGCAGGCGGCACGCGGCCGGCGCCACGTCGCGGCGGTCGACGTGGTGCCGCGATCGGGCGGCGCCACGCAGCAGATCGCCTGCGACCTCGTTTGCGTCTCCGGCGGCTGGAACCCTGCGGTTCACCTGTTCTCGCAGGCGCGCGGCAGCCTGCGCTACGACACGCAGATCGCGGCGTTCGTACCCGACGCATCGCCACTCCCCATTTTCCCGGCGGGTGCGGCCAACGGGTGCTTCGATGTCGCCGAAGCCCTCGCGCAGGGCCATGCAGCCGGCGGTGCCGCGGCCGCGCGGGCAGGGCTGCAGGCCCCCGCGGATGCCGCACCGCGCGCCGATGCGCGTCCCGCGGGATCCGCGCTCGAGCCCTTGTGGGCGGTGCCCGCGCGGCGCAAGGCGGCCAAGCGCTTTGTCGACCTGCAAAACGACGTGACCGTGGCCGACATCGCGCTCGCGGCACGCGAGGGTTATCAGGCCGTCGAGCATCTCAAGCGCTACACGACGCTCGGGATGGGCACCGACCAGGGCAAGACGAGCAACGTAATGGGTCTCGCGCTGCTCGCCGACGCCCTCGGCGTGGCGATCCCGCAGGTCGGCACGACGACGTTCCGGCCGCCTTACACGCCGGTGACGCTGGGTGCCTTCCAGGGTCGCCACGGCGGCGCGCACATCGAGCTCACCCGCCATTCAGCCATGCACGACTGGCACGCGCGGCGCGGCGCACGCTTGGTCAACGCCGGCCTGTGGAAGCGGCCGCACTCATATCCGCGTGCCGGCGAGACGGAGGACGCCGCCGCGCTGCGCGAAGCGCGCAACGTGCGCACAAACGTCGGTGTCGTCGACGTATCGACCCTCGGCAAGATCGAGCTCTCGGGTCGCGACGTCGCCGAATTGCTGAACCGCGTGTATGTCAATCGCTGGGACACCCTCGCGGCGGGGCGCTGCCGCTACGGCGTCATGCTGCGCGACGACGGCATGGTGATGGACGACGGCACGACATCGCGGCTGTCCGCCACGCGTTACCTGATGACCACGACGACCGTCAACGCGGTGAAGGTGATGCAGCAACTCGACTACCTGCTGCAGGCGCAATGGCCCGACCTCGACGTGTACGCGACGTCGGTGACCGAACAGTGGTCCGCGGCCGCGATCTCCGGCCCGCGCGCGCGCGACGTCGTCGCGGCGGTCGTCGACATCGACGTGTCGAACGCCGCGTTTCCGTTTCTCGCGGTCGGCGAATGCCGCGTGCGCACCGCGACAGGCGAGGTCGCTGCGCGCCTGTTCCGGATGAGCTATTCGGGCGAGCTCGCCTACGAGCTCCACGTCGCGGCCGACCGCGGACTCGCGATGTGGGAAGCGGTGATGTCTGCCGGCGAGCCTTTCGGGGTCATGCCCTACGGCACCGAGGCAATGAGCACGCTGCGCATCGAGAAGGGCCACGTGGTCATCGGGCCGGAGGCCGACGGCCGGACCACCGCGGACGATCTCGGCATGGGGAAGATGGTCAGCGGCGCCAAGTGGTGCATCGGCAAGCCGCTGCTCGACCGGCCGGCGTTGACCGCCCCCGATCGCTGGCAGCTCGTCGGCTTGACCGCGCAGGACGGAGCCGCCATGCCGCGGGCCGCAAAGATCGTCGCCGATCCCGATCATGCCGTACCCAATCCGATGCTCGGTCACGTGACCTCGTGGTGCGACAGTCCCAACGTCGGCGCGGGGATTGCGCTGGCGCTCGTCGCGAACGGGCGCGCGCGGCATGGCGAGATACTGTGGGCAGTGTCGCCGCTCGCGGATGCGAAGGTGCGGGTGAAGGTCGGCCCGCCATGCTTTATCGATCCGGAAGGGGCGCGGCTTCGTGGATGATTCCGCAGCTCGGCCGATCGGCTCCGCGTTGCCGGGACATTACGGTGCCGCCGAAACCGGCGTCACCCTGGCCGAGGCCACGATCGCGACCGCGTGGAATGTGCAGGGCGACCCGGCGCGCGACGCCTTCGTGGCGGAGGCGCAACGCCGGTTCGGCGTCGCGCTGCCGCGAGCGGCCAACACCACCGCACGCGGCGCGGACTGGACCGCGTTGTGGCTCGGACCGCGATCGTGGCTGCTCGTCGCGCGCGGGGAGGACGCCGCGGCTGCGCCGCCGACCGCACTTGCCGCCTGCCGTGACGCGCTCTGCGCCGGCGGCGGAGCACTCTTCGATGTGTCGGCAAGCCGCGTCGCGTGGACGCTGGCCGGCCCGCATGCCGCTGCCGTGCTCTCCAAGCATTGCCCGCTCGATTTTCACCCGCGCGCGTTTCCCGCCGGGGGATGCGCGCAAAGCGTGCTGGGTCACATCGGCCTGCTCGTCGAGCGACCGGGCCCGCAGCCCGCGTTCATCGCGATGACGGCGCGCAGCTTCGCCCGCGACGCGTGGGGAATGCTCTGCGAGTCGGCCGCGCAATACGGCTACGACGTCGCACCGGCCGCTCGCTACCGCTGATCCTCGGGGCCGCGCGGCGTCAGGCGGCACAGCGAAGCCGGCACGCGGCGCCGCTACTCGCGGCCGGGAACTGCGAGGCCCCGCACGACCGCGGGGCGCGCCAGAAACGCCTCCAGCGCCCGCGTGACTTGGGGAAACCCCGCAATCCCCACGAGATCGCCCGCTTCGTAGAAGCCGATCAGGTTGCGCACCCAGGGAAATACGGCGATGTCGGCGATCGTGCAGTTGTTGCCCATGAGCCAAGTCCTGTCGGTCAGGCGCGCGTCGAGCACGGCGAGCAGGCGCTTCGATTCGGCGACGTAACGGTCGCGCGGTCGCTTGTCTTCGAAGTGCTTGCCGGCAAACTTGTGGAAAAAGCCGACGGATGCCGAACGGGCCATCGGGTGGTGATGGGGTAGGCTGAAAAGTCGGTCATCGGCGCTTGCGGAGCAACGCAATCGCGTGCTCAGCCACGGTTGCCAACAGGCAAGCTCCCGGCCGGCGAATGG
>JBDSLT010000316.1:0-6906 GCA_039916265.1 Casimicrobiaceae bacterium
GTTGATGGTCACCGGCGTGCCCATCAGCGACACGAGCGCAAAGCACATCGCCATCCGATGATCGTCGTAAGTGTCGATCGCCGCGGCCTTCGGCATCGCCAGCGGATGGACGACGAGCCAGTCGATACCGGTCTCGACCTGGGCGCCGAGCTTCGCGAGTTCGGCCGCCATCGCGGCAATGCGATCGGTTTCCTTGACGCGCCAGCTGCCGATGTTGACGAGGCGCGTGGGCCGGGAAGCCCGAAGTGCCGTGACCGCGAGCGTCATCGCGGCGTCGGGAATCCGGTCGCAGTCGATCGTGCCGCCGGCCAGCGGCGCGCCGGCGCGCGCTTCGATCCAGTCGGAGCCAAAGCGCACGTCGGCGCCCTGCGCCACCAGGATATCGGCGAAGGCGACATCGCCCTGCACCGATTCGCGCCCGACGCCTTCCACCCGGACCGGGCCGCCCCCCAGCACGCCGGCGCTAAGAAAGTACGACGCGGACGACGCATCGCCTTCCACGGCAAGCGACGACGGGCTCCGATATCGCGCGCCGGCGGGCACGCGAAACGTCGCGGCGTCGGGGACTTCAACATCGACGCCGAAGCGGCGCATCAACTCGGTCGTGATCTCGACATACGGCCGCGAGATCAACGGCGTGGTCACGCGCACCGTCGTTGCCGCGACGTTGGCATGGCGCGCGAGCGGCAGTGCCATCAACAGCGCGGACAGGAACTGGCTCGACACGTCACCGCGGATGTCGACGGTGCCGCCGGCCGTTCCGCTGGCGGGTCCGATCTCGAGGGGTGGAAAGCCGGCGGCGCCGCTGTAGCGCACGTCGCAGCCGAGTGCGCGCAGCGCGTCGACGAGGTCGCCGATCGGCCGCTCATGCATCCGCGGTTCACCCGTCAGCAGGTAGTCACCGCCGGTCATCGCGAGCACCGCCGCGAGCGGCCGAAACGCCGTGCCCGCGTTGCCCAGGAAGAGCTTCGCCGAGCGCACCGGGAAACGATGGTCGACGCCCTGAACCGTCACCCGTCCGCTCGCCGCGTCGCGCCTGGCATCTACGCCGAGCGCGGCCAACGCGTCCAGCATGCGCGCCGTGTCGTCGGCCTCCAGCACGTGCTCGAGCGCGGTCGTGCCGCTGGCCAGCGCGGCGAGCAGCAGCGCCCGGTTCGAGATGCTCTTGGACCCTGGTAGCGCCACGCTGCCGGCCGCGCGCGCGAAGGGGCCGAGCGTGAGCGCTGGCGGCAATGCTTGCGCCATGAGTCGGCCGCTCACGCGCCGTCGTCGGCGATGGGCAGCGACGCGTCCCAGCGACGGCGCGCGGTTGCCGCGCGTGCGAACAGCGCTTCGAGCGCGGCGCCGTCGCGTGCCGCGAGGCTGGCGTCCGCGCTGTCGAGCGCAGCGCGCAGGCGCGCGATCTCCGCGCGGAGCGCATCGCGATTGGCGAGCGCGATGTCACGCCACATCTCGGGGGAGCTCGCCGCGATGCGGGTGAAATCGCGAAAGCCGCTCCCCGCCAGGGCGAGCAGCGCGTCGGCATCGGCGCGCGCCGCGACATCGGCAACGAGCGCGAACGCCGCCAGGTGCGGCAGGTGCGAAACCGCCGCGAAGACGCGGTCGTGGTCGTCCGGCGTCAGCTGGCACACGCGGGCGCCGCACGCGGTCCACAGCGTCTGAACGCGCGCGGTCGCGTCCGCCGCCGTTTCGGCCACTGGCGTCAGCACGACGTTGCGGCCGGCGAACAGCTGTGCCGACGCGGCGCTCGCGCCGGAGCGGTCGCTGCCGGCGATCGGATGGCCGGGGACGAAGCGCGCCATCCCTGCGCCGAAGGCGTCACGCGCTTCGGTCACCACGCCGCGCTTGGTGCTGCCCGCATCGGTGAGCACGAATCCCGCGTCGAGACACGGCGCTATCGCGCGGAACAGGTCGGCGTACTGGCCGACGGGCGTTGCGAGGAGCACGACGTCGGCGTCGCGCAGCTCGGCTTTCCATGCGCCGTCCAGCCGATAAGCACGATCGATGGCACCCGCGGCGAGCGCGGCGTCGAGATTCGATTTGCCCCGCCCGACGCCGACGACTTCGCCAACCGCGCCGGCGGCGCGCAGCGCAAGCGCGAAGGACGCGCCGATCAAGCCGACGCCTATCACCACGAGCTTGCCGATCTGCACGCGCGCCTGTCGCCGCTAGCGTCCGAGCGCTGCGGCGAGCGCCGCGAGAAAACGCTCGTTCTCCGCGGACAGGCCCACGGTGACCCGCAGCCACTGCGGCAGTCCGTAATTGCCGACCGGCCGCACGATGACACCCTGGCGCAGCAGCGCCTCGTAGACGCTCGCGGCATCGCCGACGTGGACGACCACGAAGTTGCCGTGCGACGGCAGTACCCTGCGGCCGAGCTTCGCGAGTCCCGCGCCTAGCCGGCGCATCCCGGCGTCGTTCAGCGCACGGCTCTCGTCGACATAGGCCGTGTCGGCGAGTGCGGCCACCGCGGCAGCCTGCGCAAGCGCGTTGACGTTGAAGGGCTGGCGCACGCGGTTGAGGAGATCGACGATGGCCGGGTTGCCGACGCCGTAGCCCACGCGCAACGCGGCAAGGCCGTAAGCCTTCGAGAACGACCGCGAGACGACGAGGTGCGGAAACTCGGAGATCCACGCGGTGGCCTGCGCCTGCTCGCCCTGCGCCAGGTACTCGTTGTAGGCCTCGTCGAGAACGACGACGACGTCGTTCGGCACCGACGCCACGAACGCGCGCACCGCGGCCGGCGGCAGCCAGCTGCCGGTGGGGTTGTTGGGGTTGGCGATGAACACGATGCGCGTCTTCGGCGTGATGGCCGCCCGCATCGCAGGAAGGTCGTGTCCGAAATCCTTCGCCGGCACTTCGATGCCGGTCGCGCCGCGCGCCTGCGTGGCGAGCGGATACACGGCGAACGCGTGTTGCGCGTAGACCGCCTCGTCGCCCGGGCGCAGGAACGCCTGCGACACGAGCTCCAGAACGTCGTTGCTGCCGTTGCCGAGCACGATCGCGTCCGCCGGAACGTCGAATTGCGCCGCCAGCGCGTGCTTGAGCGCGAACCCGTTGCCGTCGGGATAGCGGGTGACCTCGGTTGCCGCCGCCGCGATGGCCGCGAGCACCCTGGGGCTGGGTCCGCGCGGGTTCTCGTTCGACGCGAGCTTGACGATCGAGTGCGGGTCGAGGCCGTACTCGCGCGCGAGTTCCTCGACCGGCTTGCCCGGCACGTAGCGCGCGATGCGCCGAACGTAGTCCGGCGCTCGCTCGCTCAATTCGGTGGCGGTCATGCGAACGTTTGCGAAAGGCGCGGTCGCTAGGACCGCGCCGCCGGGTACGAGCCCAGCAGCTTCAGGAACGGCGCTCGCGTCGCGAGCTCGGCGAGCGCCGCGGCCGCCGCGGGATCGTCGCGGTGCGCGACGAAGTCGACGAAGAACAGGTATTCCCATAAGCCCGTGCGTGCGGGGCGCGACTCGAAGCGCGACATCGACACGCCGTGACGCGCGAACGGCTCCAGCAGCGAATGGACCGCGCCCGGCCGATTGGGCGCCGACATGACGAGCGACGTCTTGTCGTGCCCCGACCGCGCCACGGCGAGGCGTCCCAGCACCCAGAAGCGCGTCGTGTTGTTCGGTTCGTCCTCGATGTGCGGCGCGGCGATCGCGAGACCGTAGATTCCCGCCGCGATCTCGCCAGCGATCGCGGCGGCGCCCGCCTCGCTCGCCGCGAGCCGCGCAGCCTCGGCGTTGCTCGCCACGGCGACACGCGGCACCCCCGGCAGGTGCTTCGCCAGCCACTGCACACATTGAGAAAGCGACTGCGCGTGCGAATACACGCGCACCACCTTGTCGAGCGTCACCGCGTTGGACAGCAGGTTCTGCTGCACCCGCAGGTTCACCTCGCCACAAATCGTGAGTTCGGTCGCGCACATGAGGTCGAGCGTGCGTCCCACGGCGCCCTCGGTCGAGTTCTCCACCGGCACCACGGCGAAATCGGTGCGGCCGCTTTCCACCGCCCGGAAGACGTCGTCGATAGAAGCTTCGGGCGCCGCGTCGACGAACTGCCCGAAATGCTTGGCGAGCGCAGCGTGGCTGAACGTGCCGGCCGGTCCGAGATAGGCGACGCGCAGCCGTTGCTCCAGCGCAAGGCACGCCGACATGATCTCGCGGAAGACGCCGGTGACAGCCTCGCCGGACAGCGGCCCTGCGTTGGCCGCGGCGAGCCGCCCCAGCACCTGCGCCTCGCGGTCGGGCCGGTACGCAGCGGTGCCGCCGCCCGCCTTGAGCGCGCCGATCGCCTTCGCGCTTGCCGCGCGCTCGTTGAGCCGCGCGAGGATCTCGTCGTCGAGCGCGTCGATGCGTGCGCGATGCCGCGCGATGTCGGCGTCGTCGTTGTCTCCCCCCGAAGTCGCTTCGCGACCTCCCCCCAGGGGGGGGCGCGCGCCTTGGGGCGGCCCGGCGGCGCGCATCACTCTTCGTCGTCGTCGCGCTCGACGACGCGCTCGAGGCCGGCGAGCTTCTCGCCGTCGTCGAGATTGATCAGCGTAACGCCTTGAGTCGAGCGGCTCATCTCGCGGATCGACTTGACGCTGGTGCGGATCAGCACGCCGCCGGTGGAGATCAGCATCACCTCGTCGTCGGGGCGCACCAGCGATGCGGCGACCACCTTGCCGTTGCGGGCGGACTGCTGGATCGCGATCATGCCCTTGGTGCCGCGCCCATGCCGCGTGTACTCGACGATCGGCGTGCGCTTCCCGTAGCCGTTCTCCGTCGCCGCCAGCACCGATTGCGTCTCGTCCTCCGCGACGAGCATCGAGATCACCTGCTGTCCCTTTTCGAGCATCATGCCGCGCACGCCATGCGCGTTGCGGCCCATCGGACGCACGTCGTTCTCGTCGAAGCGCACCGCCTTGCCGCCGGAGCTGAACAGCATCACGTCGTGCTTTCCGTCTGTCAGCGCCACGCCGATCAGCCGGTCGCCTTCGTCGAGATCCACCGCGATGATTCCCGACGGGCGCGGGCGCGAGAAATCGGAGAGCATCGTCTTTTTCACCGTGCCCCTCAGCGTCGCCATGAACACGAACTGCCCGTGGTTCCAGTCCTTCACCGGCAGGATCGCCGTAATCTTCTCGTTGTCGACGAGCGGCACCAGGTTGACGATCGGCTTGCCGCGTCCCTGCCGCTGTCCGCGCGGCACGTTGAACACCTTGAGCCAGTAGACGCGCCCACGATTCGAGAAGCACAGTATGAAATCGTGCGTGTTCGCGATGAACATGCGGTCGACAAAATCGTCTTCCTTCGTTGCCGTCGCCTGCTTGCCGCGGCCGCCGCGCCGCTGCTGCCGGTACTCGGCGACCGGCTGCGACTTCATGTAGCCGCCGTGCGACATCGTCACCACCATGTCTTCGGGCGCGATCAGGTCCTCGAGCGACAGGTCGACGCCCTGCGCGACGATTTCGCTGCGGCGCTTGTCGGCAAACTGTTCACGGATGCCGATGAGCTCGTCGCGCACGATCCTGGTGACGCGCGCGGGCTTCGCAAGGATGTCCATCAGGTCGGCGATGAGCTCCATCACGTCGCGATACTCGCCGGTGATCTTGTCCTGCTCGAGGCCGGTGAGGCGCTGCAGCCGCAGCTCGAGGATCGCCTGCGCCTGCGCATCGGACAGCCGGTAGCCGTCCGTCTGCCAGCCGAATTCCGCGGGAAGGCCCTCCGGCCGCGCGGCGTCGGCCGCCGCTCGCTGCAGCATCTCCTCGACGACCGGCGAGCGCCACGCGCGTCCGAGCAGCGCCGTCTTCGCCTCGGCGGGCGTGGGCGAGGCCTTGATGAGCGCGATGATGTCGTCGACGTTCGAGAGCGCGACGGCGAGGCCTTCCAGGATATGCCCGCGCTCGCGCGCCTTGGCGAGATCGAAGCGCGTGCGCCGGACGACGACCTCGCGCCGGTGCTGCAGGAAGAAATCGAGGAACTGCTTGAGGTTCAGCAGCCGCGGCTGGCCGTCGACCAGCGCCACCATGTTCATGCCGAAGCTGTCCTGCAGCTGCGTCAGCTTGAACAGGTTGTTGAGGATGATGTCGGGAACTTCGCCGCGCTTCAGCTCGATGACGACGCGCATGCCCGATTTGTCGGATTCGTCGCGAAGGTCGCTGATGCCCTCGAGCTTCTTCTCGCGGACGAGCTCGCCGATTCGCGTCAGCAAGTTCGCCTTGTTGACCTGGTACGGGAGCTCGTCGACGATGATCGCCTGGCGATTGCCGCGCTCGAGCTCCTCGAAGTGCGTCCGCGCGCGGATGACCACCCGTCCGCGGCCGGAGCGATAGCCTTCGCGAACGCCTTCCAGGCCGTAGATGATTCCCGCGGTCGGAAAGTCCGGCGCAGGCACGATGTCCATCAACTCGTCGACGGTGATGTCCGGCTTGTCGAGCACCGCGAGGCAGCCGTCGATCGTCTCGCCGAGGTTGTGCGGCGGGATGTTGGTCGCCATTCCGACGGCGATGCCCGACGAACCGTTGACGAGCAGATTCGGCAGGCGCGACGGCAGCACCGTCGGCTCCATCTCCTTGCCGTCGTAATTGGGGACGAAATCGACGGTGTCCTTGTCGATGTCGGCCAGCATTTCCGCGGTGATCTTCTCGAGGCGGCACTCGGTATAGCGGTAGGCCGCGGCCGAGTCGCCGTCGACGGACCCGAAATTGCCCTGGCCGTCCACGAGCGGGTAGCGCAGCGAGAACACCTGCACCATCCGGACCAATGCCTCGTAGGTCGCGGAATCGCCGTGCGGGTGGTACTTGCCGAGCACGTCGCCCACCACGCGCGCGCACTTCACATACGGGCGGTTCCACGCGATGTTCGCCTCGTGCATCGCGAACAGGACCCGTCGATGCACCGGTTTGAGGCCGTCGCGGACGTCGGGGAGTGC
>JBDSLT010000317.1:0-10884 GCA_039916265.1 Casimicrobiaceae bacterium
CGTTCCGGCCACGCCTTGCAACAACGGATGGCGATCGGCGAGATCGTCCGCGAATTGTGCGACGAGCGCGGGATCGGCGCCTTCGACGAACAGGCCGTAGTCGTCGCGCTGCATGGCGGCCGCGCAGCGTCCGGCATCGTGCAGCGTGGCCAGGTACAGGCGCTCGCTCGCAACGGGGGGCCGACGCTTCACGCCGGATGCGAACGCGCGAAAGATCGCGGCGACGGCCTCGTGGGCTTCCACGGCCGGCCGCGAAGCTGCAACGAAAGCGTCGGGATCGGCGTAGTGGACGATCGGCATGAGAGGCCGCCGTCGCGCGTGGCGCGGCGCTTCGGGTGCTAGGATTCTGCCATAGGGCGCGAAGCGCCCCGCGTGGAAGGAGATCCCGATGGTCAGCACCGTCACACCCGCCGGACAGCTCGGGATGAAGGCACCGGACTTCGATCTTGCCGGGGTCGACGGCCGGCGGCACACCCTCGCGTCGGCGCGCGGTCCGAACGGCATTCTCGTCATGTTCATCTGCAATCACTGCCCCTACGTCAAGGCGGTGATCGACAAGATCGTCCGCGACACGGCCGAGCTCGCGGCGCAGGGTATCGGCAGCATCGCGATATCGAGCAACGACCCCGCCGACTACCCGGACGACTCGTTCGAGAACATGAAGGCGTTCGCGGCGCGCCATCGGATGGCCAGTCCCTATGCGTTCGACGAGTCGCAGGACGTGGCGAAAAGCTACGGCGCGGTCTGCACGCCGGACTTCTTCGGATTCGACCGCGCGCTCACGCTCGCGTATCGCGGCCGGCTCGACGCGTCCGGCCGCTCGGCCGACCCCGCGGCCCCGCGCGAGCTCTACTCCGCCATGGTCGAGATCGCGCGCGGCGGCAACGCCCCCGCGACGCAGAATGCGTCCATCGGCTGCTCGATAAAGTGGCGCCGCCCCTGAGCGCCCCACCGCCAGTAAATGGGGTCAGACACCACTTAATCAGCGCCAACAAATAGGGTCAGACACCACATATTTCCGAGACCGCTTGGTCCCGGAATAAACCGTGTCTGACCCTACTTATGGATAAAGGGTGTCTGACCCTACTTAATGGGCGAGGAAGGGGATCAGCGCGTCGAGCACGGCGTCGGGCTGCTCGGCCATCATCGAGTGGCCGCAGGAAGGCAGCGTCACCGTTCGCGCGCCCGGGAGCGCTTCGGCGAGCGCGGCGGAGGCGCGCGGTGGTGCCATCAGGTCGCGTTCGCCGAAGATCAGCAGCGACGGGCAGCGGACGCCCCGCGCGGCGGCAAGCCCGTTCGCGTAGGCGTTGCACGCGGCGAGGTCGGTATGGAGAATGCCGCGCGACGCGCGCTCGAGGAGCCGCATCGCGTTGCCGGCCATCCAGACGCCGGGCAGGCGATTGCCGCCGAGCTGCTTCGCAGCGCTGAACGACCAGCCGTTGATCATTTCGAGCGCGACATGATCGTCGGCCTTCGCCGCCGCAAGTAGCGCGTCGGCGACCGGCATTGGCGCGGCGGAACCGAGCAGCGCGAGGTGCGTGACGCGCGCGGACCCGCGCGCCGCGGCCTCGAGCGCCGCAAGCGAGCCGAGCGAATGGCCGACCAGCGCCGCCTGCGGAATGTCCACCGCCGCCACGAACGCGCCCAGCCAATCGGCCAGCGCCTCCACCGAAGCCAGCGCGGGCCCGCCCGACCGGCCATGCCCTGGCAGGTCGACGGCGAGCGCGTTGAAGCCATGATGCGCGAAATAGCGCGATTGCAGCGCCCAAACGCTGTGGTCGTTGGCGGCGCCGTGCACGAACACGACGCTCGGCTGCGTGTGTTCGAATGCGCGCGACGCGGTATATGCGTAAACGTCGTGCCCGCCGACGGCGACGATCATGCCGCCTTCCCCGCGGCGTGGAGCGCGCGGCCCAGATCCTCGAGAAGGTCGTCGGGGTCCTCGAGACCGATCGACAGGCGGATCGTCCCTTCGCTGATCCCGGCCTTCGCGAGGTCGCCGGCGCTCATCCTGAAATGCGTCGTCGACGCGGGATGAATCACCAGCGATTTCGCGTCGCCGACGTTGGCAAGGTGCGAGAAAAGCTTCAGCGTCTCGATGAATTTGCGGCCTTGCGCGCGCGTGCCGTCGAGATCGAAGCTGAATACCGCGCCGCAGCCGCGCGGCAGCAGCCGCCGCGCTAGCGCGTGATCGGCGTGCCCGGGCAGCTCCGGATAGCCGACGCCGCGGACCAGCGGATGCGCATGCAGGAATGCGACGACCTTGCGCGTGTTGTCGACGTGCTTCGCCATCCGCAGCGGCAACGTCTCGATCCCCTGCAGGATCTGGAAAGCGGTCATCGGCGCCATGCAGGCGCCGAAGTCGCGCAGGCCCTCGCGCCGCGCGCGGAGCAGGAACGCGGCCGTCGTCGATTCCTCCGCAAACACCATGTCGTGGAAGCCGGCGTAAGGCTCGGTCAGCGTCGCGAACTTCCCGCGCGCCGCCCCGGCGTCCCACGCGAAGCGGCCGCCGTCGACCAGCACACCTCCGATGACGACGCCGTGCCCGGACAGGAATTTGGTCGCCGAATGAAGCACGATGTCCGCGCCGAGGTCGAACGGACGGATGAGCCACGGCGTGGTGAAGGTCGAATCGACGACGAGCGGCAGCCCATGCTCGTGCGCGAGCGCGGCGATCCGCGGGATGTCGAGCACGTCGAGTCCCGGGTTGCCAAGCGTCTCGCCGAACAGCATTCGCGTCTCGGGTCGAATCGCCGCGCGCCAGGCGTCGATGTCGCGCGTGTCCACGAACGTCGTTGCGATGCCGAAGCGCGGCAACGTATAGGCGAGCAGGTTGTGCGAGCCGCCGTACAGCGAGCGCGACGCGACGATGTGCGTGCCCGCGGACTGCAGCGTCGCGATCGCGAGATGCATCGCCGCCTGCCCGCTCGCCGTCGCGATCGCGCCCACGCCGCCTTCGAGCGCCGCGACACGCTCCTCCAGCACCGCGCACGTCGGGTTGGAGATGCGCGAGTACACATGTCCCGCGCGCTCCATGTTGAACAGCGCCGCTGCGTGATCGGCATCGGGCAGGACGAAGGACGCAGTCTGGTAGATCGGCGTAGCGCGCGCGCCGGTCGCGGGGTCGGGCACCGCACCGGCGTGCAGGGACAGCGTGTCGAACTGATGCGTCCGGGGCTTCGTCATGGCCGTCGCGCCGCCTTCAAATGCGAGCCATGTTAGCGCAAGCCGGAACGCTGCTTGCGACGCGCGTGGATTTGGTTAGACTTGCACCTGCGAATGTTCCGGAGCTTCGTATGAAACGCAGGGCCAATGCACGCTGGCAAGGCACCGCCAAGGAAGGCGAGGGCACGCTCACGACGCCAAGCGGGACGCTCTTTGACACGCCTTATTCGTTCACCGCGCGCTTCGGCGACGGCAAGGGCACGAATCCGGAGGAGCTGATTGCCGCAGCGCATGCGGGCTGTTTCACGATGGCGCTGTCGTTCATGCTGAATGGCGCCGGATTCACCGCCGACGCGATCGACACCGAGGCGAACCTGACGATGGACCAGGTCAACGGCGGGTGGACCGTCACGGGCATTCACCTCACGACGCGCGCGCGCATTCCGGCGATCGACGCCGCGAAGTTCGCCGAGCTCGCGAGCGGCGCCAAGGTCAACTGCCCGATCTCGCGCCTGCTGAATGCGACGATGACGCTCGACGCCGCCCTGGTGTCCTAGCGCAGCGCTGAATCCATCATGTCCGCGGGAACGCCCCCGCCCGTCAAGGGCCGCGGCGCGACGTTCAACCCCGGCAACCGCTTCCGCCGCGAAGGTCGCGAAGCGTTCGACGACGGATGGTCTGCCCCGGCCCCCGAGAGCATCGGGGACATCCACGACGCCGTCGATGACGACGCTCCGCCGCCGCTCAAGACGACGGTCGCGATCCAGATGTCGCGCACGATCATCGCGCGCAACGCCTCGCCCGACATCCCGTTCACCCAATCGATCAATCCGTACCAGGGCTGCGAGCACGGCTGCGTCTACTGCTATGCGCGCCCGACGCACGCCTACCTCGACCTTTCGCCCGGGCTCGACTTTGAAACGAAGCTGTTCGCAAAGCCCAATGCGGCCGCCCTGCTGAAGAAGGCGCTCGCAAAGCCGGGCTATGTCTGCGATCCCATCGCGCTCGGCACCAACACCGATCCCTACCAGCCGATCGAGCGCGAGTGGAAAGTGACGCGCTCGATCCTCGAGGTGCTGTGCGCGTGCAGCCACCCGTTCTCGATCGTGACCAAGTCGGCGCTGGTCGAGCGCGACCTCGATCTGATTGCGCCGATGGCCGCGAAGAACATGGCGCGCGTCTACCTCTCGATCACCTCCCTCGATCGCGAGCTTGCGCGCACGCTCGAACCCCGCGCCGCCGCGCCGCAGCGCCGGCTGCAAACGGTAAAGGCGCTGGCGGAGGCCGGCGTGCCCGTGGGGGTGATGGTCGCGCCGCTCATCCCGCAGCTCAACGACCGCGACCTCGAAGCGATCCTCGAAGCCGCCGCCGCGAACGGCGCCACCGCCGCCGGGTGGATCCTCGTGCGCCTGCCGCTCGAAGTGGCGCCGCTTTTCCGCGCGTGGCTCGACGCGCATCGACCCTTGCGCGCCGCGCATGTGATGAGCGTCATCCGGCAGTTGCGGGGCGGCCGCGACTACGATTCCGATTTCGCGACCCGCATGCGCGGCACGGGCGAATTCGCTACGCTGATCGAGCGCCGCTTCGCGATCGCGGTGAAGCGCTTCGGGCTCAACCGCGAGCGCGCGCCGATGGACCGCTCGCAGTTCACGCCACCGGCCCCGCCGCCGCCCGAGTCGCGGGCGAGCGGCGAGTCGAGTCAGCGCGATCTGTTTGAATGAGCGAACGGCGCGCGACCGATGCGCCCCGCTAGGCGCCGGTGATTTGGCGCTGACCGCGCCGTCGGGCGCGGACGAAAAACTGCCACGCGGTCGCGGCACCGAAGCTCGCGAAAATCATCGTCACCGCATCGAACGGGATCCGGAAGCGCAGTTCGCCCTTGAACATCCATACGCTGAAGAAAAGCGACGCATAGAGAAGCGCGGGAACGGCGAGTGCGGTTCGCCAGCGAATCAGCGTCGCGAGCAAGCTGATGACGAGCAGTGGAACGATCGCGGTCGGGATCAGCGACTCGTACACCTGCTCGGCGAGATGACGGTTCGGGAACTCCACCGGCCACAGCGGATTGCCGGCGAATAGGTAATAGACGTAACGCAGGCTGGTGACCAGAACGGCCGGATTTTCCCTGACGCAGTGAAGGCCTTCGCGCCAGAAAAACGCCTGGTCCGAGAATGGGACACGCCAGACTTTTCGCTCGTGCTCGCCCAGATAGGTGAACAGCGGGGAATGCCACGTCGTTCCTTCGCTGTCGATATTGAGCTTGCTCGGGCATTTTCCCTCGACGAAGTTCAAGCCTCCGGCGTCGGCGCCCAGCTTGAAGTGCCCGTATTTCGCATGGGCGAACACGCCGTGCGAGAGCGCGATCGTCGCTGCCGCGGCCCCCATGATCGCGAGATGCGCGATGCCGCGGCGCAATGCCGGCCGGTCCGCAAACGATCGGACGAGCGTCCATGCTGCCAGAAGCAGCGGAAAGAGCACCGCCGAGCCCTTCACGTAAAAGCCCGCGGCGAACGCGAGCCCGACCGCGGCGGCGAGAAGCTTCGTGGGCGCCTGCGCCCAGCGCACCGCGGTCCAGAGCAGCAAGGTCACCAGGAACGTGTAGAGCGTTTCCGAGAGCGCAAAGCCCGCCAGCGCCCACCATTGGACGTTTGCGCTCAACAAGGCGAGCGCCGCCAGGTCCCAGCGGCCAGGCAACAGTCGGCGTGCGGTCCGCCATCCGAGATAGACGCTCATCGAGACCAGAACGACGTGGCTCGCCTTGAGCAGCCAGAATCCCCCTCCTGCCAATCGTTGCGCCGCCGCGATCCAGAGCGTATAGCCGATCGGCTGGAAGAAATGACGCGGATCGAATCGTCCCTGGTCGATTTCCCACGCCCGCACTAGGTAGTTCCTCATGTCCGAATAGATCGCGGTCTCCATCGGATGCAGATGGAACACGACCCACGCCGTGACGAGCGCGTTCGCGGACAGCAGCACGAAAGGCGCCCAGGCGACCGCGCGGCGCCAAGGGAAAATCACGACATCGGGCGTGCGCAAGGGATCGCGTCCGCGTCGCGTCAGTTCGAGCCCGCGGCGCGGGTGGCGGGCGCCGGGCGGGAGCGATTGGGACTGCCCCACGTGTACACCCAGGTGACGGCGTAATTCCAGACCGCGCCGACGAACGTGCCGGCGAGCGCCGCCCAGAACCAATGGGCCTGCGCGCCTGTGTAAAGGTAGGTTGCGATCCCGACGTTGGCGACCGCGCCAACCGAACACGCCGCCACGAACGTGAACCAGCCGCGCAGCAGCCGGCCCTTCCGCAGCTGCCGATCGCGGTACGTGAACGCGTTGTTGAGCAGGAAGTTGCTAGTCATGGCGGTCAGCGTTGCAAGCGCCTGCGCAGCGCCGAAGTCGACACCCAGCAGCATGAAAAGTCCCCACAGCACCAGCATGTGGACGATGACGCCGCTCGCGCCCACGAGCGCGAACAGCAGAAAACGGACCGGAATGTACCGTCCGGCCTTTTTGTCGAGAAGCATCATCAGGTATTCCCACGCGACCAGGCTGTCGAGCTTGCTCTCGCCGGCAACGCGCGGGCGAAACACGTACGGCAATTCGAGGACTCGCAGCGGTGCGGAGGAGGACGCCAGGATGTCGAGCAGGATCTTGTAGCCGATACCCGAAAGGCGCCACGCTACCTGCTGCAGCGTGGCCTGTCCGACGACAAAGAATCCGCTCATCGGATCCCTGAGCTCGGTCCGCAACACCGTTCGGGCGAGACGAGTGGCCAGAAGGCTCGCACGCTGCCGCTCGACGGACACGCCGCCGCCACTACCGCCCGTGATGTAGCGACTTCCGACGACGACGTCGTAGTCGCCGGAGCGTACCGCGTCCAGCATCCGGGGCAGCAGGCGCTCGTCGTGCTGCATGTCCGCGTCCATCACCGCGAGGTACGGCGCGCTGGAGGCGAGCATGCCCTCGATCGTCGCGCTGGCAAGGCCTCGCCTGCCGATGCGCTGCATCACGCGCACCCGTCGATCGAGTTGCGCCAGTTCGCGGAGGTGATGCGACGTGCCGTCGGGCGAGTCGTCGTCGACGAAAACGACTTCCCAACGCAGGCCGGACAGAGCGGATGCCAGCCGGCGCACGAACTCGTCGACGTTGTCTCGCTCGTTCAGCGTGGGAACGATCACGGCAAGGTCCGGCCCGGCCTCGATCGGGTCGCTGGACTCCTTCGGCGTGGGGCTGTGGGGCATCGGCGCGCCATTGTAGTGCCAAGCCAGCACAACGGCAGGCGAGTGCGCATGCTCATCCGCACGCGAACGGCATCCGGCCGTTCCATGGGCAACGAACAAAAAAACGGGAACCCGTAGGCTCCCGTCGAAGGCAAAGAGGCGAGGCAATCAGTTGAACGCGTACCTGATCGTCCCGTAGATGAAGCGGCCGCGCACGTCGTAGTTGGAAACGTCGTATCCAGCCTGGAAGTCGTAGTGCTGGTTCGTGAACGGCGGCGGCGTATTGAACAGGTTCCTGGCGCCGAGCGCGAATTTCCACTTCTTCAGCCCGCTATAGGCGCCATAGAGATCCCAGATGCTCTGGGTGCCCACGCGCCGAAGATCGTCGTTGCCGTCCGTCTGGGCATCGACATACGAGCTGATGTACTGGTTGCCGAGCGTGGTCGTCCAGGGACCGTAATCCCAGGTGATCGTCGCGTATTGCTTGTATCGCGGCGACACGCCGCTCGTGGCGGCGCCGAAGACGTTGGACACGCCTCCCAGGAATGTGCCATCGGGCTGCTGCGTGTCGTACTTGATGTAATACGTACCGTTCAGATTGCCGGTGAAGCGGCCGAAAGCGGTGGGCGGCAGTTTGACCTGCGCGGTGAAATCCAACCCCTCGATCCTGACTTCGCCCAGATTGATGAAACGCTGGTCGATGTTGGCGATCGGGCCCGGAAGATTCGGGAACTGCGCGTCCGGCGGACCACGCGTGATCAGGGACCCGTACTGCGTCTGATTGTCGAGGATGGTTCCCGGCGTCACACCGTTGCTGATGAGGTTGCTGAGGTTGATGTTGAAATAGTCGACACCGAAATTGAACGCCGAGACCGGCTCGATGAGCGCACCGATCTGCCACTGCGTGGCCTTCTGCGGCTGCAGGTTGGGGTTGCCGCCGAAGCGCACGTTGTACTGGTTCTGGCAGTCGAACTGCTCGCCGGTGACGGGACAGCGCACCGGATCGGCGTTCGGGCCGAAGAGCTCGCTGAGCCCGGTGGTGTTCGCGCCGTAGGCCTGGGTAAGCGTCGGTGCAACGAAGCTCGTTCCCCAGGAGCCGCGGAACAGGAGCGTGGACACCGGATTCCAGCGGATCGAGAACTTCGGATTGGTCGTATTGCCGAAATCGCTGTAGTCGTCGAAGCGTACCGCCGCCGTTGCCTCGAGCGTCTTCAGGATCGGGATGTTGAACTCGGCAAACAGCGCCCACACGTTGCGCGACGCGTCGATGTCGAGATTGTTACCGCCATAACCGGTCACGTCGCCGATCTGCAGCGCGGCGTTGAACGTCTGCTTGAGCTGCTGGTGACCGTACTGGCCGCCGACGGCCAACGCCAGCGCACCGGCGGGAAGCTGGTAGATGTCGGTCGATCCCTTGGCCTCCATCGTGTAGCCGCTGGACGTCGCATCGAGGGCTTTTTCGCGCCATTGCAGCGCGTCGATCTGCGACTGAAAGGCGGGCGTCTGCGCTCCGAAAGGATTGAAGCCGTCGGTATTGAGCAGCGGGAGGATCTGCGAGTCGCGGAAGAATCCGTTCTTCGGCGTCTCCTTGGTCGTCCCCCGGCTGTACGCGAAGTTGAAGTCCATGTCCCAGTTCCAGGCGCTCCCCTTGACGCCGGCGACCGCCTGCCACTGATCGTTCACGTCGACGTTCTCGCGCAATCCGAGCGCGTTCGCGCGGTAGCGGACGTTGAGCGGCGTGCCGGCGATTCCCGCCGCGGCGGCCGCCGCGGTCGGGTAATAGGGACTGGTCGGCTGCACCAGGATCGTCGAAAGGAACTCGCCCGACGGACCGTAGGTGATCTGGTCGGACAGCGGCGTCGGCTGGATGGTGAAGTCGGTTTCGACACGCGCCCACGAGCCGTTCGCGTACAGCTGCCAGTTGGGATTGAACTGCCATCGTCCCGCAACGTAGAAGCTGTTGGTGGTCTGCTCCGGAATCGCGTTGACCCCGTCGATGGCGGCGGGGTCGTACCAGCAGCGGCTTTCGCCCGAGACGAGTCCGGCGGGTATGGCGATCGAGGGCGCGCAATTCGGATACGTCAGGTTCCCGAGAGGCACGCCGTTCGCGCCGCGGGTGCTGATATACGCCGGGAACGTCTGGCCGGACAGGGCGAACAGGCCCTGGTCGAGATCGATGCTGTGATTCGACCAGCTGCGCCTGTTCTGGTCGAACGACTTCTGCTTCTGGTAAAAGTACGAGCCGAAGATGTTGTACTTGTCCTTGGAGAGATCGCCGATCCCCCCGGTGATCTGCGCGTTGAAGGCTTCGCCGCCGCCGCCGGAGGATGGCGCGCCGTAATAGACCTGCGCGTCGATGCCGCGGTAATCCTGGCGCATGATGAAGTTGATGACGCCGCCGACCGCATCGCTGCCGTAAACCGCCGACGCGCCATCCTTGAGAATCTCGACCCGCTCGACCGCTGCGAACGGGATGACGTCCAGATTGACGCCGTACGCGCCCTGGATCTCGCCGGAGCTTTGCGTAAGGCGCTTGCCGTTCATCAGCACCAGGGTGTTCTGCCCCCCGAGGCCGCGCAGCGACGCCGTCTGAATGCTGTTGACCTGGCCACCGATGACGTTGTTCACCGAGACCGCGCCGGCGGAGTTGTTCGCCGAGACGTAGTTCAGAAGCTCCGCGACGCTGGTAACGCCGGTGCGATCGATCTCTTCGCGCGTGATGACCTGAACCGGCAACGAGCCCTCGCCTTCGACACGCTTGATATTCGAGCCGGTCACGTCGACTTTGATGTCGGCCGCCTGCACGACTGCGGCGGGCGCGGCGAACAGGCCGGCGACCGCGGCGGCGATCAGCATCCGCGGGTGCGGCTTTTTGATGACTTTCATCTTGAAACTCCCCCAACAGTGGAAAATTGAATGATTCGGCGTTTGTGAGGCCGATCCGGTATCGGCACGGCCAAGCCTAAATTCCGGCAACAATCGCCCGCAATGACTGGTTGGCGGATGGCGGCGCCGCAGCGGCGAAGCGTCGTTCCGCGAGGGCGAAACGTCACGCAGGCGTTTCGTGAGGGACGGTTTGCTTGCGCCGCACGCGGAGACGCAAAAAGGGCGCACGCTTTTCGCGTGCGCCCTGCAGAAGAGAGGTACCGGAGTGACGCGCTTCGAGGCGACTGGGGGTCCCCGCCGAAGGTGTGCCCGCGCCACTTCGGGGTGAGCGGACGATACCGCACACCCCGCGGGGCGGCGCGCCGATTGGTCAGAGGGCTGCGGCCAGTGGCGAAGCGTGCGGATTCGAGTGCGGCCCGCGTCCGCGCGCCGCCACCCCCTTGTGGCGATTCCCGTAACCGCGTATCGTCGAGCGGTCATTACTTGCATATGCATCCATCGGCGCCCGCGCCGCAACCTGCGTCCAACCCGCGCCCAACCCGCGTCATTGACCTTCTCCGCACCGTGCCCCGCGCCCCCCGTACCGCCGAGACCGATCGCACCGTGGACGCCTACGCGC
>JBDSLT010000318.1:0-3058 GCA_039916265.1 Casimicrobiaceae bacterium
GCACTTCGCGCACGCGTGCCAGGCCCATGTCGATCGACTTCGAGTGCAGCGTCTCCAGGTAGGCGAGCCAGCCGGACAGGTCGGGGGGACGGCTCATCGAGGTTCGTGCGGCGCGACGCGGGCGATAGGCGCGGTCGCTCTGCCTGCCGGGGGGAGCGCGTGCCGCGCTAGTGCACGGCGGGCTGGCGCGTCAGCACCGTGAGCAACGCGGCGAGCTCGTCGCGCAGGATACGGCGATCGACGATCATGTCGAGCGCGCCCTTGTCTATCAGGAACTCCGCCCGCTGGAACCCGTCGGGCAGCTTTTCGCGCACCGTCTGCTCGATCACGCGCGGTCCCGCGAAACCGATCAGCGCGCCGGGTTCCGCGATCACGACATCGGCGACGAATGCGAACGACGCCGACACGCCGCCCATCGTGGGGTCGGTAAGGATCGAGATGAACGGCAGCCGCGCCCGGGTGAGCTCCTGCAGCACGGCGGCCGTCTTCGCCATCTGGAACAGCGAATTGACGCCTTCCTGCATGCGCGCGCCGCCCGACGCCGAGACGCAGATGAACGGAACGCGATTCTCGAAGGCGACGCGCACGCCGCGCACGAAACGCTCGCCCACCACGGAACCCATCGAACCGCCCATGAACCCGAACTCGAACGCGGCGAGCACCACCGGGACGTTGCGGATGCTTCCCTGCATGACGACCATGGCATCCATTTCGCCGGTTTCGTCGAGGGCAGCCTCGAGGCGCTCCGGATACTTCTTCTGGTCCCTGAACTTGAGGCTGTCGACGGGAACGACCTCCGAGCCGATCTCGAAACGGCCTTCCGGGTCGAGGAGCTGCTCGATGCGCTCGCGCGCTCCGATGCGCGAGTGGTGGCCGCACTTCGGGCACACGAGCAGGTTCTTCTCGAGATCGGTCCGATAGAGCACGGCCTCGCACGACACGCACTTGATCCACAGGCCCTCGGGAACGGGGGTCTTGCGCACGCCCGGATTGCTCTTGATCCGGGGCGGAAGCAGCTTGGCGAGCCAGCTCATGGCGGGTCAGGCCTCGGCTTCGCGAAGCGGAACCGGCGTCGCGGACGGCGGCGCCGCAAACTTGGCGGCCGACGCATCGTCGAGCGCGCTGCGAATGCCGGCGAGCCACGCGCCCGCGCGCGCCGGCGCGTCGGCGGCGGGCCCCTGCTCGATCTCCTGGATGATCCGGCTGCCGATCACGATCGCGTCGGCATGTGCGGCGATCGCGCGCGCGCTCGCGGCGTCACGGATGCCAAAGCCCACGCCGACCGGCAGCGCCACATGGCGGCGGATCTCCGCGAGCCTGTGCGCAACTTCGGCGGTGTCGAGGTGGCCCGCGCCGGTGACGCCCTTTAGCGAGACGTAATAAACGTAGCCGCGCGCGAGTCGCGCTACGGCGTCGATCCGCACGGCAGGCGTGGTCGGCGCGAGCAGGAAGATCGGGGCAATGCTGCGCGCGCCGAGCAGCGCGGCAAAATCGGCCGCTTCCTCCGGCGGGTAGTCGACGACCAGCACGCCGTCGACACCCGCGTCCCGCGCGCGGTCGGCGAATGCGGACTCGCCCATCGCCTCGATCGGGTTCGCATAGCCCATCAGCACGATCGGCGTCCTGGCATCGCCGGCGCGAAAGTCGCGGACGAGATCGAGAATGTCGGCCAGGCTTACGCCGCGCGCAAGCGCACGCTCGGAGGCACGCTGGATCACGGGACCATCGGCCATGGGATCCGAGAACGGCACGCCGAGCTCGATGATGTCGGCGCCCGCGTCCACCAGCCGCTGCAGCATCGCAGGCATTGCCGCGAGCGACGGATCGCCGGCCGTGACGTAGGGGATCAGCGCGGTGCGCCCTTCCGCGCGGAGGCGCGCGAACGTCGTGTCGATGCGGTTGACGGCGGACAAAGTCAGCCGCGACGCGACGCGTCGCACTCCGGCCGGCAAAAGAACTTGAGCCCGCTTCGCTCGGCCACGGTATTCATGTCCTTGTCGCCGCGACCCGAGAGGTTGACGAGAAGGATCCTGTCCGGCGGCAGCGTCGGCGCGAGCTTCGTCGCATAGGCAAGCGCATGCGCCGACTCCAGCGCGGGAATGATCCCTTCGATGCGGCAGCATTGGTGAAATGCGTCAAGCGCCTCGGCATCGGTGATCGTCACGTATTCGGCGCGGCCGGCGTCCTTGAGCCACGCGTGCTCGGGGCCCACACCCGGATAGTCGAGGCCCGCCGACACCGAGTGCGTCTCGACGATCTGACCGTTCGCGTCCTGCAGCAAATAGGTACGGTTGCCGTGGAGCACCCCGGGCCGGCCGCCGTTCAACGATGCCGCGTGGCGTCCCGTTTCGAGTCCCTCGCCCGCGGCTTCGACGCCGATCAGCCTTACCTCCGGAAACGCGAGGTACGGATGGAAGATGCCCATTGCATTGCTGCCGCCGCCGACGCACGCGATCACCGCGTCCGGCTGCCGGCCCGCGGCGTCGGGCATCTGGACGATGCATTCGCGGCCGATGACCCGCTGGAAATCGCGCACCATCATCGGATAGGGATGCGGACCCGCGACGGTGCCGATGATGTAGAAGGTGTTCTCGACGTTGGTCACCCAGTCGCGCATCGCTTCGTTGAGCGCGTCCTTGAGCGTCTTCGAGCCCGACTCCACCGGCACGACGGTCGCACCGAGCAGCTTCATCCGGAAGACGTTTTGCGCCTGGCGCCTGATGTCCTCCGAACCCATGTAGACGACGCATTCCATGCCGTAGCGCGCGGCAACGGTCGCGGTGGCGACGCCGTGCTGACCTGCGCCGGTTTCGGCGATGACCCGCGGCTTGCCCATGCGGCGCGCGACGAGCGCCTGGCCGATGCAGTTGTTGACCTTGTGCGCGCCGGTGTGGTTGAGGTCCTCGCGCTTCAGCCAGATCTGCGCGCCGCCGAGCTCGCGCGACCAGCGCGCGGCGTGATAGACCGGCGACGGGCGGCCGACGTAGTGCTTCAGCTCGCGCTCGAACTCCGCGTTGAAGTCGGGGTCGTCGCGGCAGCGCGCGTACATCGCCTTCAG
>JBDSLT010000319.1:0-4326 GCA_039916265.1 Casimicrobiaceae bacterium
AATTCCGATATAATTCAGGGCTTTTCTGCGAACGGCGCGGAAGAGTTCTTACACGTGGAGTCCCTCATGTACGCGGTCGTAAAAACCGGAGGCAAGCAATACAGGGTTGCCGCCGGCGAAAAACTCAAGATCGAACAGATACCGGCGGACGTGGGCGCGCAAGTGACACTCGATCAGGTGTTGATGGTCGGGGAAGGCGAGAGCGTCCGGGTCGGAACGCCCACCGTTGCGGGGGCGTCGGTCGTTGCGACCGTCGTCGCGCAGGGTCGCGGCGACAAGGTCAAGATCTTCAAGATGCGGCGGCGCAAGCACTACCAGAAGCACCAGGGCCACCGCCAGGGCTTCACCGAGCTCAAGATCGACAGCATCGCCGGCTAACACTTTCCGAGGTCAACCATGGCACACAAAAAAGCGGGCGGAAGCTCGCGCAACGGCCGCGATTCGGAATCGAAGCGCCTCGGCGTCAAGGTCTATGGCGGCCAGGTCATCCGCGCCGGCGGCATCATCGTCCGGCAACGCGGCACGCGCATCCACGCGGGCTTGAACGTCGGCGTTGGCAAGGATCACACGCTGTTCGCGCTGGTCGACGGCAAGGTCCAGTTCGCCACCAAGGGCGCGCAGCAGCACAAGTACGCGAACGTGGAGCCGCCGGCGCAGCAGTAGCACGCCGTCGCGACGCCAACGAAGCCCCGCCCAGGCGGGGCTTTTTACATGGCGTCGACGCCTACCTTCGCTCGATCCACCACAGCATCCCCAGCGCGATTCCGATGAAGACCGCCAGCGGAAACGCCGCCGAGAACAGCGGTGGCCAGTCGTTCAGCAAGCCGAGGTTCGAGAACAGGCGCCCCAGCAGGAAGAACGTCAGCCCCAGCATCGTCCCCGCGAAGATGCGAAAGCCGATGCCGCCCTGGCGGCGCTGGAAATGCGCGAAGGGCAGCGCGAGGATCATCATCACCAGCACGGCGAGCGGGTAGAAGACCTTGTTCCAGAAGGCGATCTCGAAGCGCGATGTCTTTTGCGCGTTGTTCGACAGCACGCGGATGTTGTCGTACAGCGCATTCATGTCGAGGCGCTCGGGAGGGACCTGGTAGACGGTGAGGATCGACGGGCGCAGCACGGACTCCCACGTCTGTGTCGCCGCCGACGTCACGCGGGCGCTGTCGGCGTCGAACTCGGTCGTCTTCACGTTCTTCAACTCCCACGCGCCGTTGCCGCTGAAGCGCCCCGACTCGGCGGTGCGAATGCTCTTGAGCCGCAGGTCGCGATCGAAGTCGTAGATGCGCACGCCGAGCAGCGACATGTCGGCGAGCACGCTGCGAATGTTCACGAAGGTCAGGTCCTGCTTGAACCAGAACCCCGACTCGAACTGCTGCGCGACGACGCGCCCGGCGTCGCTGCGACCGACAGCGCGCACGGTCTGCGCGAGTTGCTCGGCCGGCGGCGCGACGTATTCTCCGGCGAGGAAGGTCGCCACGGCGAGCGGAATTCCCACTCGCAGCACCGACCAGCCGAGCTGCGCGACGGACATCCCTGACGCCCGCATGACCGTGTACTCGGAATTCGCCACCAGCTGCGCGATGGCGAACAGCGTCCCGATCAGTGCCGCAACCGGGAACAGCTCGTAGAGCCGCGACGGCAGGTGCAGCGCCACGAACAGCAGCGCCGCGCCGATCGTGTAGTCGCCGCGGCCGACGTCGCCGAGCTCATGGATCAGGTCGAAGAACGCGAACAGCATCAGCAGCGCCGCGAAGATCAGCAGCGTGGCCAACAGCACCTCCTTGCCGATGTAGCGCCTCAGCGTCTTCATGGCACCGCCCCCTGCATGGTCACGACGGCGCCTGGCGGCGGCGCACGGCGAAACAGGCCGGTGACCGAAAGCTGGTGGCGGAACAGCAGGAACACGACCAGCAGCGCGATGAGGTGCGGCACGACGAGCCCGACCCAGAAGTCGAGCTTGCCCTGCGCGATCAGGCTCTGGACGATGTTGAGGCAGTTGCTGTACAGCATGTACAGGAACGCTGCGGCGACGAGGTTGGCCGAGCGCCCGACGCGCGGGTTGACGTACGCGAGCGGCACGGCCAGCAGGGTCAGCATCAGCGCCGAAAGGGGCACCGAGATTCGCCAGAAGAGCTCGGCGCGCTCGACCCGCTCGTCGAGCAGCAGCAGCGTCGTCGTCGGCATCGCCTTGGTGGAGAGAGGCAGCGCCCGCAGCTCCGCCGGCTCGATGCGCCGGCCGAGCTTCTCGAACTCGATGACGCGGAATTCGGCGCTTCCCGGCTTGCCCTCGTAGCGGCGCCCGTCCTCCAGCACGACAAAACGGTCGCCGTTGTCGGCAACTTCGAGTTTGCCGCGCACGGCGACCGTCGTCGCGTCCTGCTTTTCATCGACGGAGTGCAGGAAAACGTTGCGAATCGTGCTGTCGAGCGGATTGATCGATTCGACGAAAACCACCAGATTCGCCCGCGGAAACTCGCGGAAGATCCCGGGGGTAATCAGGCCGATTTCATCGCGCGACTCGAGTTGCCTTTCGTACTCCAGACGCCGCTGTTCCGCCCACGGCGACAGAAATACCGACAACACCACGATCGCGACAAGAAATGGCGCGGCGAAGAGAAGGATCGGCTGCAGCCATGCCGTCAGCGACTGACCGGACGTGAACCACACGATCATCTCGCTGTCGCGGTACCAGCGGGACAGCGTCAGCAGGACAGTCAGGAAGAGCGCGACCGACAGCAGGATGTTGAGATAAAACAACATCGCAAAGCCGAGCAGCGGCAGCACGCCCTCGGGCGCGACGGCGCCGCCGGCGGCCCGGGCGAGGATGCGCAGCACCAGATTGGTGAAAAGGATGGCGAGCAGGACGAGAAACAGCCCGATCGTCGTGGCGGTCAGCTCTCGGACCAGGCTGCGCCGGAATATCATGACGCCGGGAATTTTTTGACTTTTATGGCCCGCTTTGCCAATAATGGCCGAATGACCATCCTGCGGGAAAGAAACAACAAGGTCGACAACGAGGATTTCCGATGGAATTTACCATAAAAAGCGGCAGTCCCGAGAAGCAGCGCAGCGCGTGCGTGGTGGTCGGCGTATTCGACAACCGTAAGCTCTCGCTGTCGGCCGAATTGATCGACCGCGCGTCCAACGGCTACATCAGCGAGATCATCCGGCGCGGCGACATGGAAGGCAAGCTCGGCGCAACGCTGCTGCTTCACAACGTCCGCGGCACGCTCGCCGACCGCGTCCTGCTGGTGGGTCTCGGCAAGGAGCGCGATTTCCGCGACAAGGAGTTCCGCTCGGCGATCCGCTCCGCGGTCACGCTGCTGAACGAGACCGGCTCCTACGAGGCGGTCGTCTACCTGACCGAGGAGAAGGTCAAGCGGCGCGAAGTGGCCTGGCGCGTCGAGCATGCGGTCGTGGTTTCGATGGAATCGGTCTACCGTTTCGAGCAGATGAAGAGCGAGCCGGCGGAAGTGCGGCGGCCGCTGCGCAAGTTGACGCTGTCGGTGCCCCAGCGTTCCGACCTCGCTGACGGCGAAACGGCCGCCGCGCGCGGGCTCGCCGTCGCGCACGGGATGGACCTCGCACGCGACCTTGGCAACCTGGCCGGCAACCATTGCACGCCGAAGTATCTCGCCGAGCGTGCGCAGGAGCTCGGCCGCGACTTTCCGGACGTGAAAGTCAAGGTGCTCGAGCGCGCGGAAATCGAGGCGCTCGGCATGGGGTCGTTTCTTTCGATCGCCAACGGCAGCGAAGAGCCGCCGCGCTTCATCGTGATGGAATACGAGCAGGCGGTGCGCAAGCAGAAGCCGATGGTGATCGTCGGCAAGGGCATCACCTTCGATACGGGCGGCATCTCGCTCAAGCCCGCCGCCGACATGGACCACATGAAGTACGACATGTGCGGCGCCGCGACGGTATTCGGGGTCTTCCGCGCAATTGCCGAGCTCAAGGCCAAGGTGAACGTCGTCGGCCTCGTCCCCGCGTGCGAGAACATGCCGTCGGGCCGCGCGATCAAGCCGGGCGACGTCGTCAAGAGCATGTCCGGCCAGACGATCGAAATACTCAATACCGACGCGGAAGGCCGGATGATCCTCGCCGACGCGCTCACCTACGCGGAGCGCTACGAGCCCGAGGCCGTCGTCGACATCGCGACGCTGACGGGGGCGATGGTCGTGGCGCTCGGTCATGTCGCCTGCGGCGTGTTCAGCAACAACGACGCGCTGGCGCGTGCGCTGATCGCCGCCGGCGACGACGCCTACGACCGCGCCTGGCAGCTTCCGCTGTGGGACGATTACCAGGATGGGCTTGCCAGCAATTTCGCGGACT
>JBDSLT010000320.1:0-23193 GCA_039916265.1 Casimicrobiaceae bacterium
CCGACGGGCGCACGATGTATCACGCCGACACGCCGACGCACACCATCAATGCCTACGACTACGAGGTGGAGAGCGGCACGCCGTCGAACCCGCGCGTGTTCGCGCAGTGGAGCGGCGAAACCGACCGACCCGACGGCGGTGCCGTCGACAGCGCGGGCAACTACTGGAGCGCGTTCTATCGCGGCGGCATCGTCGTGCAGCTTTCGCCGCGCGGCGACGTACTCGCGCAGTTCGCGGTACCGGCGATGTGTCCGACGATGTGCGCATTCGGCGGCGCCGACCTCAAGACGCTCTACGTGACGAGCGCAGGCCAGCTGCGCGAGCCCGACGAGCTCGCGCGGCTGCCGCAGTCGGGAGGCATTTTCGCGCTGCGCGTCGACACCCCCGGCCTGCAGGAGCCCGCCTCGCCGCTCTAGCGCCGCATGCATCTCGATCCCGCCACCTACCTTCGCATCGCGGCGCCGCAGTGTCTGGGCGCGACGTCGGGCGGCGCATCGTTCGCGACGTCCACCGGCGACATCCTCGAAGTGTCGGCTTTCGGCCCGGGCGTGTTCCGCCTGCGCTTCGGCCCGCGCACCCGGCCCGACTACGGCATCGTCGTCGGCCGGGCGAAGCCCTGCGCCGTATCGCAGCCGGCGCCCGGTGTGTGGCGCTTCACCTCCGGCGACGCTACGCTCGACGTCTGCGGCGACACGCTGCGCGTTGCGCTGTCATGGAAGGACGCGAGGGTCGTCGAATCGATCACCGACGAGCATTTCCGGGGATGGACGCGGCTGCCGGCGTTCGGCCGGCTGCGCCAGGGCGGCCTGTGGACCGCGGCGCTGGCGCTGTCGAGCGGCGAGAGCGTGTACGGCCTCGGCGAGAAATTCGGTCCGCTCGACAAACGCGGGCAGCTCATCCACTCGCACGTCGAGGATGCGCTCGGCGTGAACACCGGGCTGTCGTACAAGAACACGCCGTTCGCGTGGAGCCCGGGCAATGGCAAGGGCGCATGGGGCCTGTTCGTCAACACCCCCGGGATGGTGACGCACGGCGTCGGCCACCCCGACTGGTCGCACCGCAGCTACGCGATGCTCGTCGAGGACGAGGCGCTCGACCTGTTCCTGTTCGCGGCCGACACGCCGGCGGCGATCCTCGATGCCTATACCGACGTCACCGGCAAGGCGCCCGCCGTGCCGCGCTGGAGCCTCGGGCTGTGGGTATCGCGCGCCTACTACAAGACGCCGGAGGAGGCCGCGGAGGTCGCGGCAAAGCTCCGCGCGCATCGCATCCCCGCCGACGTGCTGACGCTCGACGGGCGCGCCGCGTGGAAGACCGAGACGCGGGTCGATTTCAACCTCGATCCCGACCGTTTCCCCGATCCCAAGGCGGCGCTCTCGCTGATCCGCGCGCACGATTTTCGCGTCTGCGTCTGGGAGTATCCGTACGTGTCGATTCATTCGCCGCTGTTCGAGGAACTCGCGGAGCGGCGCTTCCTGCTGAAGGACGCGACCGGCGCGCCCTACGTGTTCGACTGGGATGCCGATCCGGCGACCAGTCCCTTCGGCGACGTGCTGACGCCGCTGCCGCCTTCGGGCATCCTCGATTTCACCAACCCTGCCGCGTACGTCTGGTGGCGCGATGCGCACCAGCGGCTTTTCGACGCGGGCGTCGACGTCATCAAGAGCGATTTCGGCGAGCAGGTCCCCGACGACGCGATCGCCGCCAATGGCGACACCGGCCGGCGCCTGCACAACGTCTATCCGCTGCTGTACAACCGCTGCGTCTTCGAGGCGACCGAGCGCTTCGGCCGCAAGGAGGACGCGCCGCCCATGGTGTGGAGCCGCGCCGCGTGGGCGGGCAGCCAGCGCACGCCGATGGGCTGGGGCGGCGATCCGCAAAGCGACTGGGAAGGGCTCGCCGCGTCGATCCGCGGGGGCCTGTCGTGGGGAATGAGCGGCAACCCTTATCACAGCTCCGACATCGGCGGCTTCTACGGTACTGCGCAGCCGTCGGCCGAACTGTTCGTCCGCTGGCTGCAGGCCACCGTGTTCGCCTCGCACATCCGCCTGCACGGCATCGGCGAGCGCGAGCCCTGGGCCTTCGGCGCCGAAGCGGAGGCGATCGCGAAAAAGTGGCTGGCGTTCCGCTACCGTCTCATTCCGTATCTGGAGCGTGTGATCGCGCAGGCGACGACGACCGGCCTGCCGGTGATGCGCGCAATGCCGCTTGCGTTTCCCGGCAACGCGCTCGTGCGCCGCCACGAGACGCAGTTCATGTGCGGCGAGGCCCTGCTTGTCGCGCCGATCGTGCAGGCGGGGGGTGAAGTCGAGATCGCGCTGCCGCCCGGCACCTGGTACGACCTCAACACGCGCCGCCGCTTCGCCGGGCGGCAGGTGCTGCGCTACCGCGCGAAGCTCGAGCAGTTTCCGGTGTTCGGCCGGCAGGGCCATGCGCTGCCGCTCGGTCGCGCCGTGCAGCACACGGGTCAGATCGACGCCGCGGCGCCGCTCGAGATGCTCTGGGTCTTCGGTCCGCCGGAACTCGCACTCGACGGCTTCGCGCAGGCGTCCATCGTCACGGACGCCGAGGAACGCCGCGCCGTGCGCGTTGCGCCGGGCGTCACCGTCGAGGTGTTCGGCGACGGCGCCGTCGACGTGCAGACGGCCTGAAGCCGCGAACGCGGCACGCCCGATGACTTCGCCGCCGACGCTTGCGGTGACCTGCGGCGAGCCGGCGGGAATCGGGCCGGAACTGCTCGCCATGCTCGCCGCGCGACACGCGAGCGCCCCTTTGCCGGCGCGCCTGGTGTTCGTCGGCGACCGTGCGCTGCTCACGGCGCGCGCGGCGCGCATCGGCGCTTCGGTGCGCTACGCCGACTACGCCGGACTCGGTGCGCCGCCGGCGAACGCCGTCGAGGTGTGGCATCACGCGCTGCCCGTGCCCGTCGAGCCCGGGGTGCCCGATCCGGCGAATGCGCCGGCCACGCTCGCGCAACTCGACGCCGCCTGCGACGCCTGCGCCACCGGCGCCTTCGACGCGCTGGTCACCGCCCCAGTGCAGAAAAGCGTCATGCAGGACGCCGGGCTCGATTTCATGGGACACACCGAATACTTCGCCGCGCGCACCGGAACGCCGCGCGTGGTGATGATGCTGGCCGGCGGCGATCCCGCCGCGCCGTTGCGCGTCGCGCTCGTGACGACGCACCTCGCGCTCAAGGACGTCGCGGCGGCGATCGACGCGCGCGCCATCGCGCAGACGCTCGCCATCGTCGCAAGCGAGCTGTTGGCGCGCTTTGGCATCGCATCGCCGCGCATCGCCGTGTGCGGCCTCAATCCGCACGCCGGCGAAGGCGGCCACCTGGGACGCGAAGAGATCGAGACGATCGCGCCGTCGGTCGCGCGCGCCCGCGCCGCAGGCATCGACGTCGACGGCCCGCTGCCCGCCGACACGCTGTTCGTCCCCGCCATCGCGCGCCGCTACGACGCCATCGTCGCGATGTACCACGACCAGGGGCTGCCGGCGCTCAAGGCCGCGAGTTTCGGCGGCGGCGTCAACGTCACGCTGGGCCTGCCGTTTGCGCGCACGTCGGTCGACCACGGGACCGCGCTCGATCTCGCGCGCGATCCGGCTGCCGCGGCGCAAGCCGATCCCGGCAGCCTGATCGCCGCGGTGGAACTCGCAATCGCACTGGCAAGACCGCATTGAAGGGTCACGCGCCACGCAAGCGCTTCGGGCAGAACTTTCTCGCCGACCCGCATTACGTTGCGCGCATCCTCGACGCCGTCGCGCCCTGCGCGGGCGACAACGTGGTCGAGATCGGCCCCGGCCTGGCCGCGCTCACCGCGGGATTGATCGCACGCGCAGGGCATGTCACCGCGCTCGAAATCGACCGCGATCTGGCGGCGCGGCTGCGGGATGCCTACAACGCCGCGCAACTGACGCTCCACGAAGGCGACGCGCTCGATTACGACTTTGCCGCGCTCGGCGACGACCAGCGCGTCGTCGGCAACCTGCCGTACAACATCAGCACGCCGCTGTTGTTCCGCCTGCTCGCCTTCGCTTCCCGCATCCGCGACGTCCACGTGATGCTGCAGAAGGAAGTCGTCGCGCGGATGGCCGCCCAACCCGCGACGCCCGACTACGGACGCCTGAGCGTGATGCTGCAGCTGCGGTTTCGCGTGACGCGGTTGTTCGTGATTCCTCCGGGCGCGTTCCACCCGGCGCCGAAGGTCGATTCGGCGTTTGTGCGCCTCGTGCCGCTGCGCGACGCCACGCCGGCCGTTGCCGACGCCGCGCTGTTCGCGCGCATCGTCGGCGCTGCTTTCGGCCAGCGCCGCAAGACGTTGCGCAACGCGCTCGCGACGATCTGCGACGAGTCCGCGCTGCGCGCCGCCGGCATCGATCCGGGCGCGCGGGGGGAGACCCTCGCGGTGCACGATTTCGCCCGGCTCGCCAATGGCCTCGTGGTTGAGCAAGTCGCCGCAGGAAGCGTCGCGCCGTGATTAAATCCAGGCCCTTGCCGCGCAACGCGGCGCACGAGGAATTCGACGTCATGAGCGCGTCCTGGATCCGTCCGACCCTGCTGGCGCTGGCCGCCGCCAGCGCTTCGCTCGGTTCTGCGAAGTGCCGCGCGAGACGTTCAGGGCCCGCACGGCGCGTTCGTATCTCGCGTTCCGCCAGGCGCATCGCGACGACATCGCGACCAACGAGCCGAAGATCGCCGCGGCTTCCGCCGTTGCGCGCGAAAGCTTCGACCACCAGTTCGCGCAGGTGCGCGCGGGCAAGGTCTCGATGCTCGACCTCGAATCGCTGCACAAGGAGGCGACGCAACGCTGCAAAGTGGTGGAGACCGAATGGCTGGCGCCGCGCGCCGCGCCGAAATAGCTCCGCCGCAACGCCCCGATGCCGTCGCCGCGCCGGAAAGCGCTGCTGCGCTCATACCCCGAGCATGTAGCGCGTCAACGCGGTCTCGAGCCAGGCGACCGGAAGCATCAGCACCAGTTGCGCGAGCACAATCACGATCAGCGGCGACAGGTCCAGCGTGCCGCCGAGCGGCGGGACGAGCTTGCGCACCGGACGCAGGAACGGAAACGTCAGCGCGTTGAGCAACCCCGCGAGCGGCCCGTCGGGCGCAACCCAGGACAAAATCGCCTGGACGAATACGACGCCGATGAGCAGCCACAGCGCGGCCTTCAGCAATGCGATGAGCGCTGCCGCGAACAGGAAACCGATTCCTGGCCCGAGCAGCGCGAAGCCTTTGCCGAACACGACGTAATACGCGCCCAGCCACAGGAGCTGGAACAGGTAAGTGGCGACGAGCGACGCCCAGTCGATGCCCTTGAAGCCGGGCAGGAGCTTGCGCAGCGGCTTGACGATCCAATCGGTCAGCGCGATCACCGCCTGCCCGGCGGGGTTGCGAAACGGCGCGCGCATAAGCTGCATCGCAAAGCGCAGCAGCAGCGCGTAGGTGAACAGTCCGAAGACGACGTCGAGCAGGAACTTGAACGCGGAGTCGAGCATCGGTCAGTCCAACCGCGCGATCGCAAGGGACTGTCGCGTCCCCTCCGGGGGCAGCTGGGGCAGCCAGTGCAGCCGGGGCGGCTGGGGCAGCTGCTGCAGCCGGCGAAGCAGGCGCGAGGACACGATCATGCGTCGCGCCCGAACTCGTCGCCCATTTCCTTCGCGCGAAGCGCCGCGCCGCGGATCGCCTCGACGAAGGCCTCCTTCACGCCGTGCCGCTCCAGCGTCTCGACCGCGCGCGCGGTCGTTCCGCCCTTCGACGTGACTTCAGCGCGAAGCGTCGCGGGATCGGCGTCTCGCGCCTGTGCGAGCGCCATGCCGCCGGCGACCGTCGCGTACGCGAGCCGGCGCGCCGCGGGTTGCGCCAACCCGACGTCGATCGCCGCCGCTTCCATGGCTTCCAGCAGATAGAACACGTACGCCGGTCCGCTGCCCGACACGGCGGTGACCGCGTCGAGCGAAGCCTCGTCGTCGAACCAGAGCACGTCGCCGCCCGCGCGCAGCAGCGACGCCGCCGCGTCGCGCGCCGTGGCGTCGACCGCCGGGGCGGCCCAGAGCCCGCTGATGCCCGCACCGACGAGCGCCGGCGTGTTCGGCATTGCGCGAACGATGCGCGGATAGCCGCCGAGCCAGCGCGAAAGATCGACACCGCGAATGCCCGCCGCGATCGAGAGCACGACCGGCAGTGCCGCCGCGTGCGGCGCGAGCGCCTTCGCCGCGTCGCGCGCCTGCTGCGGCTTCACGGCGATCACGGCCACCCCGGCGTCCGCGACCGCGTCGCCGGTGACGCCCGGATACAGGGCGATCCCGGCGAAGCGCGCCGCCAGCGCCGCGCGCTGCGCATCGAAAGGCTCGACGACGCGAAAATCGCGCGGCGACGCGCCCGCTGCGATGCGCCCCCCGATCAACGCGCTCGCCATGTTGCCGCCGCCGATGAAGGTGACGATCATGCGCGCAAACCTATCACACGCGCGCCCCGAAGATCGCGGTCCCGATGCGCACCTCGGTCGCGCCTTCGGCGATCGCCACCTCGAGGTCCGCCGACATGCCCATCGACAGCGTGTCGACCGGCAACCCGGCGGCCCTGCACGCGTCGAAGCAGATGCGCAGCGACCGGAACTGCTCGCGCTGCCGAGTCGGGTCGTCCGTGGGCTCGGGGATGCCCATGATGCCGCGCAGCGTCAGCCCGGGAAGGCGGCTCACGTCCCGTGCCAGCGCCATGGCGTCCTCCGGGGCGACGCCGCGCCTGGACGCCTTGCCGCTGGCGTTGACCTGCACCAGCACGTTGAGCGGTCCCCGCGCGGGTGGCCGGGCGGCCGCAAGACGCTCGGCGATCTTCAGTCGGTCGACGCTCTCCACCCAGTCGAAGGTTGCGGCGGCAACGCTCGCCTTGTTGCTCTGGAGCGGTCCGATCAGCCGCCACTCGATGCCCGGCAGGTCGGCAAGCGCCGCGCGCTTCGCCACGGCCTCCTGCACGTAGTTCTCGCCGAAGGCCCGCTGGCCGAGCGCATGGACGGCGCGCACGTCTGCAGGCGGAAAGGTCTTCGAGACGGCGAGCAGGCTGACCGTGTTGGATGCGCGCCCGGCGGCGCGCAACGCGGCGGCGATGCGCGCGTTCGCGGCTTGCCACCCCTTCTCGGGCAGGCTCATAATCGGACGACGACGCCGGCGCTCGTTCCTGGCACGCGAATTGCGTAATTGGGTTAGTTCAACTGCGTCAATTGGGCGGCATTTTGGGCGACGGCGGCCGGCGCCGAACTCAGGAATTATAGATGGACATCACCGAGCTTCTCGCCTTCGCCGTCAAGAACAAGGCTTCCGACCTGCACCTGTCGGCCGGCTTGCCCCCGCTGATCCGCGTCCACGGCGACATGCGGCGCATCAACCTGCCGCCGATGGAGCACGAGGACGTCCACGCCATGGTGTACGACATCATGAGCGACCAGCAGCGCAAGCACTACGAGGAGAACCTCGAGTGCGATTTCAGCTTCGCGGTGCCGAACCTCGCCCGCTTTCGCGTCAACGCGTTCAACCAGCAGCGCGGCGCAGCCGCCGCGTTCCGCACGATTCCGTCGAAGGTGCTGTCGCTCGAGGAGCTGGCGGCACCCAAGATATTCGCGGCGCTGACCGAGCGTCCGCGCGGCCTCATCCTCGTCACGGGTCCGACGGGCTCTGGCAAGTCGACCACGCTGGCGGCGATGGTCAACCACGTCAACGAGAACGAATACGGCCACATCCTCACGATCGAGGATCCGATCGAGTTCCTGCACGAATCGAAGAAGTGCCTGATCAACCAGCGCGAGCTCGGGCCGCACACGCTGTCGTTTCCGAACGCGCTGCGCGCCGCGCTGCGCGAGGACCCCGATTACATCCTGGTCGGCGAAATGCGCGACCTGGAGACGATCCGCCTGGCGCTGACCGCCGCCGAAACCGGTCACCTCGTGTTCGCCACGCTGCACACGAGCTCGGCGGCGAAGACGATCGATCGCATCATCGACGTGTTCCCGGCCGCCGAGAAGGACATGGTGCGCTCGATGCTGTCCGAATCGCTGGTCGCGGTGGTGTCGCAGACGCTGCTCAAGACCAAGGACGGGCAGGGCCGCATGGCGGCGCACGAAATCATGATCGGCACGCCGGCGATCCGCAACCTCATCCGCGAGAACAAGGTCGCGCAGATGTACTCGACGATCCAGACGAGCCAGAACGTCGGCATGCAGACGCTCGACCAGTGCCTGGTCGAGCTCGTGCGCCGCAACCTCGTGCCCGCGTCCGAAGCGCGGTACCGCGCGGTCAACAAGGAACTTTTCGGAGGCGCCTGATCGCCGCGCCGCCGAAGGAGAGGACATGGAGAGAGAACGCGCCACCAAATTCGTCCACGAACTGCTCGAGCTCCTGGTCAAGCAGAAGGGCTCCGACCTCTTCATCACGGCGGGCTTCCCGCCGGCGATCAAGGTCGACGGCAAGATCGCGCCGGTGTCCAAGACCACGCTCACCCCGCAGCACACGGTCGAGATCGTGCGCAGCGTGATGAACGACAAGCAGGCCGCGGAATTCGAAGGCAGCAAGGAGTGCAATTTCGCGATCGCGCCGCCGGGCGTGGGCCGGTTTCGCGTCAACGCCTTCATCCAGCAGGGGCGTGTCGGCATGGTGTTGCGGACCATCACCACCGACATCCCGAAATTCGAGGATCTCGGCCTGCCGCCCGTGCTGAAGGACGTGATCATGTCCAAGCGCGGCATCATGATGTTCGTCGGCGCGACCGGCGCGGGCAAGTCCACGTCGATGGCGTCGCTGCTGGGCTATCGCAACGAGAACAGCCATGGCCACATCATCACCATCGAGGACCCGATCGAGTTTGTCCACGATCACCGCAACTGCATCGTGACGCAGCGCGAGATCGGCGTCGACACCGAAGGCTGGGCGATCGCGCTCAAGAATTCGATGCGCCAGGCGCCCGACGTGATCCTGATCGGCGAAGTGCGCGAACGCGAGACGATGGACCACGCGATCGCATTCGCCGAAACCGGCCACCTGGTGCTCGCGACGCTGCACGCCAACAGCACGAATCAGGCGCTCGACCGGATCATCAACTTCTTCCCCGAGGAGCGGCGCGCGCAACTGCTGATGGATCTGTCGCTCAACACGCGCGCCTTCGTCGCGCAGCGGCTGATCCCGCGGCGTGACGGGCGCGGCCGCGTGGCCGCCGTCGAGGTGATGCTGAATTCGCCGCTCATTTCCGATCTCGTCTTCAAGGGCGACGTTTCCGGCATCAAGGAAATCATGAAGAAGTCGCGCGAGCTGGGCATGCAGACGTTCGACCAGTCGCTGTTCGACCTGTTCGAGTCGAACCTCATCAGCTACGAGGATGCGCTGCGCAACGCCGATTCGCTCAACGACCTGCGGCTCGAGATCAAGCTGCACGGCAAGGAAGCGAAGAACCGCAACGTGTTCTCCGGCATCGGCAACCTCGAAGTCGTCCCCGACGCCACCACCCAGAACCAGTTCTGAACCGCGGTCCGACCACGGAATCGGGTAGGGAAATTAAGTAGGGTCAGACACCATTTGGCGTCTCCAAATGGTGTCTGACCCTACTTAATTGCTACTTGATCCTGCTTGATCGGCAGAGACGGGGGGCGGAGCCCGGTTTTGACCTTATGATAGGCTGGCCGCATGGCTGGCCTCGACACCAAAACGCCGCTTCCGACCGAGATCAAGCTGCACCAGGCATCGCGCGTCCTGGAAGTGACTTTCGCGAACGGGCGCGCGTTCCGGCTGCCCTACGAATTCCTGCGCGTCCACTCGCCGTCGGCCGAAGTGCGCGGGCACGGGCCGGGGCAGGAGGTGCTGCAGGTCGGCAAGCGGGACGTCACGATCGCGAGTGTCGAGCCGGTCGGTCACTACGCGATTCGACCCACGTTCTCCGACGGCCACGAATCGGGAATCTATTCGTGGGATTGTCTTTACGACCTCGGTGAACGGCAGGACGATCTGTGGCAGCGCTACATGGACCGGCTCGCCGCCGCCGGCGCGAGCCGCGATCCCGCATGAGCGGACCGAGCGATTCGACGGACTTCGGCTTCGAGCAGGTCCCCCCCGACGAGAAGACGCGCCGCGTGCGCGGCGTATTCGATTCGGTCGCCGAGAATTACGACCTGATGAACGACCTCATGTCGGGTGGCATGCATCGCCTGTGGAAGCGCTTCGCCATCGAGCGCTCCGGCGTGCGCGAAGGCGGGCGCGTCCTTGACCTCGCCAGCGGAACCGGAGATCTCGCGCGACAGTTCGCGCGGCGCGTCGGCGCGTCGGGATGCGTGGTCCACACCGACATCAACGGCGCGATGCTCGCCGCGGGCCGCGACCGAATGCTCGACGCCGGCATCGTGCTGCCCACGGTCCAGTGCAATGCGGAGGCGCTGCCCTTCGCGCCTCGCTCCTTCGACTGCGTGTCGATCGCCTTCGGCCTGCGCAACGTGACGCGCAAGGAGCGCGCCCTCGCCGAGATGCGCCGCGTGCTGAAGCCGGGCGGCATCGCGCTGGTGCTCGAGTTCTCGCGCGTGGCCGCGCCGCTGGCGCCCGCGTACGACTGGTATAGCTTCAACGTGCTGCCGCGCCTCGGCAAGCTGGTTGCGCGCGACGAGGCGAGCTATCGCTATCTCGCCGAGTCGATCCGCGTGCATCCCGATCAGGAAGCGCTGAAGAAACTGATGGAGGAGGCCGGTTTCGATCGCGTCGACTACCACAACCTCTTCGCGGGCGTGGTCGCGCTGCATGCCGGGCGCGTATATTAGCGGCGGCGCTGCCGCGTGCGTTTCGGCCGACGCATACCCACCTAAGGGGTCGTCGAGCGTCGATTCGCGGCGCTCGCGGTTTTCCGTAAGGGCGTCGCGGATCGGCTCACCATTCTGGAGGAACCTGAACCATGAAATCATTGCTCACTCTCGCCGTCGCCGCGCTGACCGCCGTTGCGGTGTTTGGCGCCGACACGGTCGACGCCAGGCGCCTGGGTGGCGGGCGCAGCTTCGGCATGCAGCGCCAGGGCGTCGCGCCTCCGGCGTCGACACCCGCGCCATCGGCGACGACACCTTCCGGTGCAGCGTCGAATCCGGTGATGCCGGCCTCGCCCGCTACCGCCGCGGCGGCACGTCCCGGCGCAGCCGGCGCCGCCACGGCTTCGGGCGCGTCGCGCTGGCTGGGCCCGATCGCCGGTATCGCGGCCGGTCTCGGCCTCGCTGCCCTGCTGTCCCATTTCGGGCTTTCCGAGTCGTTTGCGAGCTTCCTGCTGATCGCCCTGCTCGTCGTCGCCGGCGTGGTCGTCGTCCGGATGCTGATCCGCCGCGCAGTCCCGCGCACGGCGCCGCTTCAAAACAGCGCCGGCGTGGGCGGCGCCAGCGGCGCATACGCCGGCGCGCAGCGCTTCCAGCCGGCCAACACGATCACGCCGCCCGGCGGCGCTCCGCAGATCGACTCGGCGTGGGGCGGCAGCGCAGCGGCGGCCACGCGCCGTCTGCCGCCAGGCTTCGACCCGGTGCCGTTTCTCGAGCAGGCAAAGCTCCAGTTCCGCCGCTTGCAGGACGCCAACGACCGCGGCGACCGCGAAACGCTCGCCAATGTCACCACGCCCGCGATGTATCGCGAGATCGCCGCGGATTTCGACCTGCGCAAGCCAACGACGCCGACCGAGATCGCCGCGCTGGACGCCGAGGTCCTCGACGTCACGCAGGAAGGCTCGTGCTACGTCGCGAGCATCCGCTTCAAGGGACTGCTGCGCGAGGACGGCGCGCGCGACGCCACGGCGTTCGTCGAAATCTGGAATCTCGAGAAGCCCGTCAATGGCTCGACAGGCTGGCTGCTCGCCGGCATCCAGCAGCCGGAGGACATCGCCCTCGAATGATCGTCACCGCTGACCCTGCGCGCCGGCCTTCGACAACGGACGCCGTCATGTAGCGCAAACCCGGCGCACCCGCGATGATCGACCCCGCTACCTTCCCGAGCGCGCTCGCGAACCGCACGCTGGGACGCGAGACGTGGGCACGCGACAAGCTCGCTGCCCATGGCGGCCGCGTGTTCGCAATAGGCGTCGGCCCGGCGACGGCGGGGTTCCGCATCGAGGCCGACGGCGGTTTCGCGAACGCGCCGCTGGCCGGGGTCACGCCGGACCTGCGCCTGTCGATCTCCCCGTTGCAGCTCCCCGCGTTCCTCGCCGACCCGCGGCAGTGGAACGAGTGCGTGAAGGAAGACGGCGACGTCGCGCTCGGCGGCACGCTGAAGGAACTCGCGCTGACGCTGCCGTGGTTCGTCGAGCAGGCGTTCGCCCGCGCGCTCGGTCCCATTGCCGGTCAGCGGGTGGCCGATGCCGGCCGACACGCACTGGCCTTTCCGGGCCACGCGGCGGCGCGCTTCATGGAAAGCGCGGGACGCTATGCGCGTGACGAGGCCGGCCTCCTGGTGCGCGACGACGAGATGCGCGAGTTTGCGGAGCGAACCAGCGCGCTCGCGGAGCGCGTCGACGCGCTCGAAGCGAGAGTCGCCGCCCTGACCGCATCGCAGTGACTGCGCGGGTTCGATCGTGCTCGGGCGCAATCCGGCGGCCGAGACCGAAGCGATACGCGCGACGCTCGATACCGCCTAGACGCCCGGCGAATCGCCTTTCGCCAGCGCCATCGCCGTCTGCAGCTGCGCGCGCAGCGTCTCGGCGGTCCGGCGCTCCGCGGCAACCTGACTCGCCAGATGCTCGAGCCGTAGCGCGTAGAAATCGAGTCCGACCTCGTGTACCGCGCGCTCCAGCGCGTCGGTCTGGTCCTGCCGATAGGGCTCGCGGTCGTGGCGCGGCCCGAGCACGACGAATCCGCGCAGCTCGCCCCGATGTGTCATCGGCAACGCGAGTGCTCCGCGCAACGCGGTCGTGGAATCGCGAAGGCGCAATGCCTTGTCATGGGCACGCATCGCCAGGACCGCTTCGTCGTTCGCGCTCACCGTATCGGGAGCGCCGCCGAGCGTCGCCTCGGTGCGCCGAAAGGACGCGTCGTACTGCCGTCGAAACAGCGCGGCGCCGACACCGCCCGTGAAGCGGTCGAGCGCGGCGACGAGCAGCTGCGACAGTGCGTCGGCGTCGCTCGCGTGCTTGGCGTGCGCCACGAATCGCCTGAGGTCATCCTCGCTGACCGCCCAGCTATTGAAGAACATGCGGTCGACGAGCTTCTCGACCACCTTCTTCAACTGGTTGAATGACAGGTAGACCGCGACCGCGAGGATCGCGGAGAGCAGGATGGTCTTGTTCTTGTCGTCGAAATGCAGAAACTGGCTGACGATACCGTGCGCGATCTGGAAGACGCCGAGCAGGATCGCGCCGACGATGCCGAACACCAGCGTTCGATTGACCGCCAGGCCGAAGTCGAATATGCGCCGGCGCAGGACGGCGTAGACGAGACCCGCCTCCGCGGCGAGAGCCGCGACGTTCTGGACCAGGCCGAGATCTTCGGGAGGAACCTGAAACCCCGTCAGGAAATTCAACGTGCCGGCGACGGCAACGACAACGACCATGATCGTGCCGACGGTAGCGAGTATCCATTGCAGCCGAACCCGCGACTCGCCGCTGGACTGCCGCCACGCGAGGAGGATCGCCGAGAAAAACAGCGCCGGCAGAATGATCGAGTACGCGCGGAAAAACACCCCGGTGGCCGGCTCGTAAGACCCGGCATACAGGCGGGCGTAGTAGAAAAGCGCCACGGCGACCTGCAGCGCGAAAATCCACGGGTACCAGCGCTTCATCACGGCGCGCCAGCCGACGGGCCGGTCGTCGGGATAGTTGATCGCGAACAGCACGACCGCGCCCAGCGCCAGTTCCTGGGACACCGAGCCGGCAAAATCCAGCCATGCGAGATGCGCCTCGGCCGGCGCCGAATACGGGAACACGAACGCATGCATCAAGCCGGTCGCGGCAAGCCCGCGATACGCCGTGAGGTCGGGGCGGCGCCAACCGATCAGCACGCCGATCAGCAATGCGATCACTCTCACCGCCAGGTCCATCAGGTAGTTGGCGGCCTGGTGACGGGGCAGTTCGCGTGCCGCGGGCATCGTGACCTCGATCCGGCGACGCTCGTCGCCTCGAAGCACCGTCAACGCGACGCGATCTCCGGCCGCCACGTTGTTCCAGCGCCCGACCGGCTCATCGAAGCGCAGGCGATCGCCGGGCGCGACACCGGCGGCGACGAGTGGAGAGCCGGCCGGCAGCGCATCAACCCGAAACGTCGTCGGCCCGCGCTCGCGCAGGAAGCTTCCCGTGAACAACGGTTCGCTCGCCACGCCGAGGGTGAGCACGCGCGGTGCGTGGAACGCCTCGATGGCGAGCTGCACGGCGGCAAAAATCGCGAAAATCAAGACGCCGCAGCGCCAAAGCGCGGCGGACTTCAGCACCCGCATCAGGTGAGCGCCGCTTCGAGGAGACAATCGAACTCGCGCGCGAGGTCGATCGACACGCGCGCATGCACGGCGCCCTGCTTGTCGAAAAAGCGCTGCGTGCCGCGGCGCGTGAACACGCCCTCGTGCCACACGTCGGGATGGATGTAGAGCCCTTGCGTTCCGTCGAAGCGGAAGCAGATGAAGGCGTCGGGCTGCACGTCGTCACCGGGCAGCGCGAGCGGGACGTAATACGGCGCGCGATCGAGCGGGAAGAACAACTGGCCGCCGTCCGGGTGGTAGTTCACGTGCCACAGCAGCATGTACGCGGGGTCGCGTCGATGCGACGCGTCGGCGCGCGCGGGCTCGGTGGCGTAAGCGAGCACGTAATGGCCGTCGACCGCTTCGTTGCGGCCGTAGAGGACGTCGCCGCGCCACTCGCTGACGAAAACGCCTTCGGTCGTCCCGCCTTCGTCGCCGCTGTCCGTATCGACGGCGCGCCAGTCACGCGCCGGCCAGCGCACGATTTCCACCGCGCAGGCGTCGCGGTCGCTGACCAGCCGGCCGTAGCCCGCCAGGTTCTCGTCGGTGGCGTCGACGACGGGCATCGTCACGCGGGCGAGCCCGGCCGGAAGCGCGGGATTGAGGTAGTCGAACGGTGGCATGGGCAATCCGCTCAATGGGTTAGGACACTTGTACCGCGAATCCGGACGGCTCTCAAGCGGGCGCAGCGGCGCCCGAAAGGCATCACGCAGAAGTTCGCGCTGCATCCGGTGCACGCGCACGTCAACCTGCCGGGCTGGGCGACGCTGGCGCTCTATTTCGTCGAGGTCGCGTCGGCGGTGATGGTCGTCGGCCTGTTCCTTTTCGTGGCCAACGTCTGTAGCAACGTGCGCGCCCCGGCGGGCGTGCCGCAGTCCGAATCGCAGCGGGCCGCGGAACGCGCGATGGCCGCAGGCGCAGCCGCGCGATGACTGCGATCAGAAAGGCGCGCCGACCCGCACCCGTCCCGGCGGAAGTCGGCGCCGACCGCAGATCGGCGACGGCGCCGCACGCGGACGGCACCGTGAAACCCGCGAAGCCGCCTCGCAAACGTCGCCCCCGCTTCGTCCTTTGGCGAAAACTCCCTCCCGTACAATCGCGGGCATGCGTCTCCTGCGCCTTGCCCGCATCGTCACGGTCGCGCTGAAGCACGGGCTCGACGACCTGGCGCTGGGCCACGAGCGCACGCGCTGGCTGCGGCCGATGGTGCGCGGCGTGCTCTTCTGGCGCGACCTGTCGACGCCGCGGGCGGTGCGGCTGCGCCAGGCGCTCGAAGACCTCGGCCCCATCTTCGTCAAGTTCGGCCAGATGCTGTCGACGCGCCGCGACCTGCTTCCGACCGACATCGCCGACGAGCTCGCCAAGCTCCAGGATCGCGTTCCGCCCTTCCCCTCGGCGCAGGTGATCACGGCGCTCGCGCGTATCTACCGCAAGCCAATCGACGCCGTTTTCCGGTCCTTCGACGAGGTACCGGTCGCGAGCGCATCGATCGCGCAGGTGCACTTCGCCGAACTGCCGGACGGCACGCCCGTGGCGGTGAAGGTGCTGCGCCCGAATGTCGGCGCGGTCATCGAGCACGACCTTGCGCTTCTGCAAACCGCGGCGGTGGTGGTCGAGCGGCTGTGGAAGGACGGCAAGCGGCTCAAGCCGCGCGAAGTCGTCGCCGAGTTCGACAAGACGATCCACGACGAGCTCGACCTGACGCGCGAGGCGGCGAACTGCTCGCAGCTGCGCCGCAACTTCAAGCATTCGCAGCTGATGCGCGTGCCCGAGGTCTACTGGGACTGGACCGAGTCCGAGGTGCTCGTCATGGAGCGGATGGCCGGCATCCCGATCGGTCGCGTCGACGCGCTGACGCAGGCGGGCATCGACCTCAAGCGCCTTTCGCGCGCGGGCGTCGAGATCTTTTTCACCCAGGTGTTCCGCGACGGCTTCTTTCACGCCGACATGCACCCGGGGAATATCTTCGTCGCCGTCGACCCCGAGCACCACGGGAAATATGTCGCGCTCGACTTCGGCATCATGGGCACGCTGTCCGAGCGCGACAAGGGATACCTCGCGCAGAACTTCATCGCGTTCTTTCGCCGCGATTACCGCCGCGTGGCCACCGCGCACCTCGAGTCGGGCTGGGTTCCGGCGGATACGCGCGTCGACGAGCTGGAAAGCGAGATCCGCGTCGTCTGCGAGCCGATCTTCGACCGGCCGCTCAAGGAGATTTCGCTCGCGAAGGTGCTGGTCAACCTGTTCCGGGCCTCGCGGCGCTTCAATGTCGCCATCCAGCCCCAGCTCGTCCTGTTGCAGAAGACGCTGCTCAACGTCGAGGGACTCGGCCGCCAGCTCGACCCCGACCTCGACCTGTGGGTCACCGCCAAGCCGTTCCTGGAGCGCTGGATGGAAGACCAGATCGGCCTGCGCGCGCTCGAGCGGCGGCTGCTCGCCGAGGCCCCTTATCTGATGAGCGCGCTGCCGGAGCTGCCGCGGCTCCTGCACCAGAGGCTGTCGCTGCCGCCGCCCGGTTCCGACATCGCGCTGATGCTGCTCGCCAATGCGCAGAAGACGCGCAACCGCTGGCTCGCGGTCGTCGCGCTGCTGCTGGCGATCGTGATCGCGCTGCTCGCGCGCGCCGGCCTGTACTGACGGCGCAGCGCGCCGCGGAGGTTCGCGCCGGCGCTCGACGGGCGGGAAGTTCCCGATACAATTCCGCGCACTTCGCACAGGGAGAAGGCGCCGATGGCGCTGCTCGAGATTCAGGGCGTCACGCGACGCTTCGGCGACTTCACGGCCGTCGACGGCGTCAGCCTCGCAATCGAGGCCGGCGAGTTCTTCACGCTGCTCGGTCCTTCGGGCTGCGGCAAGACGACGCTGCTGCGGATGATCGCGGGCTTCGACCTCCCCGACGGTGGCCGCATTGTGCTGAACGGCGAGGACCTGGTCGGCCGGCCGCCCGAGGCGCGCCCCGTGCGCACCGTCTTCCAGAGCTATGCGCTATTCCCGCACATGACGGTGGAAGGCAACGTCGCGTTTCCGCTCAGGATGGCGCGAACGCGCGCCGCCGACATGCCCGCCAGGATCGCCGAAGCGCTCGAGGACGTGCGCCTGTCGGGCTTCGGCAAGCGCTACCCGCACGAGCTGTCCGGCGGGCAGAAGCAGCGCGTTGCCATCGCCCGCGCGCTGGTCACCCGTCCCACGGTGCTCCTGCTCGACGAGCCGCTCGCGGCGCTCGACGCGAAGCTACGCGAGGAAATGCAGGTCGAGCTCATCAACATGCAGAATGACGTCGGCATCACCTTCGTCTACGTCACGCACGACCAGACCGAGGCGCTGGCACTGTCGCACCGCATCGCCGTCATGAACCGCGGCCGGGTCGAGCAACTCGACGAGCCGTCGCGGATCTACGGCTTCCCGCAGACGCGCTTCGTCGCCGACTTCATCGGTCATTGCAACCTGCTCTCGGGCACCGTGCGCGCCGCGACCGACGGCGTGGCGACGGTGGATGTCGCTGGCCTGGGATCCGTGCGCATCGCGACGCAGGCAGCGACGTCGGCCGGCGGTGCCGCGACCATCGCGCTGCGCCCGGAGAAGGTGCTGATCCAGCCCGCCGGCGGCGCGCACCGCGAGAATCACTATGGCGGCATCGTCGCCGAGCTGCTGTACATGGGCGACGTCACCGTGTATCGCGTCGCGATTAGCAATGGCGCGCGCATCGAGGCGCTGCTCGCCAATTCGCAGTCCGGCCGCGCGCAGTTCTTCGAGGTCGGCGACGCCGTCGGCGTCACCTGGGCGGCCGACGCCGGCCATTTCATCGCCGAGTGAACCGCAGGCCATGCCGGCACGCACTCCCGGACGCATGAACAAATGGCTCGTGAGCGGGCCGCCGCTCGCCTATCTGATCGCATTCTTCGCGATCCCGACGCTGATCATGGTGTTCGCGTCGTTCCGCTCGCCGGGCGAATTCGGCGGACTCGCCCCGCTCGTCGACGAGGCCGGCAAGCTCGACCTCAACGTCGAGAGCTACCTGCGTTTTTTCACCGAGCCGGTCTACGCGCAGGTCTTCGTGAAGTCGTTGCTGTACGCGCTCGTGACCACGCTGGCGTGCCTTCTGCTCGCGTACCCCCTCGCGGCGCTGATCGCCAAGAGTCCGAAACGATACCGCGACCTCCTGCTCCTGCTGGTGATCCTGCCCTTCTGGAGCAACTTCCTGATCCGTATCTACGCGTGGATGATCATCCTTGGTCCGAACGCCGCGCTGGCGCGAGGCGTGAACGGCGTGCTGGCCTGGTTCGGCGTGCAACCGGTGCCGCTGCTGTTCAGCTCCTTCGCCGTGCTGGTGTGCCTGGTCTACGTGCATCTGCCGTTCATGGTGCTGCCGCTATACGCCAACCTGGAAAAGCACGACCAGGCGCTGCTCGACGCGGCGCAGGATCTCGGCGCGAACGCCTGGCAGCGCTTCTGGCGAATCACCTTTCCGCTGTCACTGCCCGGCGTATATGCCGGCGCCGCACTCGTGTTCATCCCCGCGCTCGGGATCTTCGCGATTCCCGACATCCTGGGCGGCCCCAACGACACGCTGATCGGCAACCTGATCAAGCAGCAGTTCCTCGAGACGCGCGACTGGCCCTTCGGCGGCGTGCTGTCGATCGTGCTGACCGTTACGGCGCTGGCGCTTGCCGGCCTCGCCGCGTGGGTCGGCCGCCGCCAGGCGGGCGGCGGCGGAGCGCCGGCGCGTGCGTAGGCGCTCGCCCTGGCTGTGGGCCTGCGCGCTGGCGGCGTACGCGTTCCTCTACATCCCGCTCGTCATCGTCGTCGTCTATTCGTTCAACGATTCGCGGCTCAATGCCGAGTGGGTCGGCTTCACGCTCGACTGGTACCGCAAGCTGTTCGCCAACGACGAGATGCTGGCCGCCGCCGGCAATTCGCTGCTGATCGGACTGACGGCGAGCTCAGTCGCCACGGTCCTCGGCACGATGGCCGGCATGGCGATGTATCGCTACAAGCTGCGGCTGCTGCCGCTGCTCGTACTGACGCCGATCGCGATCCCCGAGATCCTGATGGGCGTGAGCCTGCTCATCTTCTTCGTGATGCTGAACTTCACGCTGGGGCTCGTCTCCGTCGCGCTTGCGCACATCGCGTTTTGCATCGGGTTCGTCGCGATCGTGGTCCGCTCGCGCCTCGCCGGCATGGACGAGGCGCTGATCGAGGCCGCACGCGATTGCGGCGCCACGCCGTGGCAGACCTTTCGCTACGTGACGCTGCCGCTGATCATGCCCGGCGTCATCGCCGGTGCGCTGATGGCGTTCACGCTGTCGATCGACGACTTCGTCATCACCTTCTTCACGGCCGGTGCGGGCACGCTGACGCTGCCGCTCCAGATCTATTCGATGATCAAGATCGCGGTAACCCCCGAGGTCAACGCCGTGTCAACGCTGCTGATGCTGCTGACGTTGCTGCTGATCGTCGTCGCCTCCCGGCTGTCGCCCAACCTGCTACGCTCCGACCAGGAGACCGCCCCATGAAAAAGACGTTCGCCCTTGTCCTGGCCCTGACCTTCGCTGCCGCCGGCCTCGCCGCCGTTCCCGCGCGGGCCGCCGACAAGCTGCACCTCTACAACTGGAACAATTACATCGCGCCCGAGACCGTCAAGCGCTTCGAGGCGCAGTGCAAATGCGAAGTCGTCCAGACCTACTACTCGGACAACGAGGAGCTCCTCGCCAAGCTCGCCGCCGGCGCCAAGGGCTACGACGTGCTCGTGCCGACGGGCAACGCCGTCCAGGCGCTGGTGAAGGGCGGCCAGTTGAAGCCGCTCGACAAAACGCAGCTGCCGAACCTCAAGAACGTCGACCCCCTCTACCTCGACACGCCGTTCGATCCGGGCAACCAGTTCTCGGCGCCGTACGCCATGTCGACGACGATCCTCGGCTACAACGACGAGAAGATGAAGGAGCTCGGCCTGCCCACCGACACGTGGGCGGTGATCTTCGACCCGAAGTACCTCGAAAAAGTGAAGGGCCGGGTCACCGTGCTCGACAGTTCGAGCGAGCTCTTCGCCGCCGCACTCAAGTACCTGGGCTATTCGGCGAACGACACCGATCCCAAGCACTGGGACGAGGCGGCGGCGCTGATCAAGAAAGCCAAGCCGTACTGGGCGGCGTTCAACGCGTCGTCGTACATCAAGGAGTTGACCGTCGGCAACATATGGCTGGTGCACGGCTACTCGAACGACATCTTCCAGGCCAACCTCGACGCGCAGGCGGCGGGCCGCAAGTTCCGCATTCTGCAGGGCGTGCCGAAGGAAGGCGTCGTGCTCGCCGTCGACAGCATGGTGATCCACAAGGCTGCGCCGCGCCCGGATCTCGCGCTCAAGTTCATCGACTTCATGCTCGACGGCAAGAATTCGGCCGAGCTCACCAATCTGATCGGATCGGGCAATCCGAACCTCGACGCGCAGAAATACATCAAGCCGGAACTGCTCAAGTATCCGGCGATATTTCCGCCGAAGGCGCTGCAGGGCAAGCTCGAGCAGTTGAAGGACCTGACGCCGGCGCAGCGGCGGCTGCGCAACAAGCTGTGGACCGAGATCAAGGCGTCGCGATGATCGCGCCCCCGGTGCGACGGCGCCGCTGAAGCGAGCATCTCGCCGAAACGAGCGGTCAGCGGCATGTCCGGCGCGATGAACGAACGACTCTTTGCGGTGCGCCGGCGAACGCTGCTTCCGCATGCGCTCGCGCTGCTCTATGCGCTGTCAATCGCCTACGCGTCGCTGCAGCCGTTCGGCGGATGGCTGCAACCGGAGCCCGGCACACCCTTCTTCCTCTTCGCCGCATGGCCGCCGCGGTGGTTCCGCTACGACATCCTGCTCAACGTCGTCGCGTACGTTCCGCTCGGCTTCTTTGCCGCGCTCTTGCCGCGCCGCGCCTTGCCCATGCACCGCATCGGTATCGGCGTGCTGTGCGGCTTCGCGCTGTCGTTCGCGATGGAGACGCTGCAGATGTTCCTGCCGCGGCGCGACGCGAGCACGATCGACCTGCTCACCAATACCGCCGGTGCGCTCGTGGGCGGTGCGCTCGGCGGCGCGCTGACCCGCGCCGACGGCGTGAAGACCGCGCTGTCGAACGCGCGCGCGCAGCTGTTCCTCGGCGGTTATCTCGGCGACGTCGGCATCGCGCTGCTCGCGCTGTGGTTCGCGGCGCAGGTGAACCCCGGAATTCCGCTATTCGCCGTCACCTTCGATCCGGAGCCGGGGCGCATCCTCGCCGTCGCAGCCGCGCAGCCCGAGCACGCGGCGCTGGTGATCGAGGCTGCCGAGTCCGCATTCCAGATGCTCGGCGTCGGCCTGTTCCTCGCCCTGCTGCTGCGCGAGCGGCGCTCCGTCGCCGGCGGCGTGCTGCTGCTGATCGGCGTCGCGCTGCTGCTGAAGGGCGTCGCTGCGACGCTCGTCATTCGGCCGGCGGTGTGGGACGTGTGGCAGCGGCCCGGCGTGCTGATGGGCATCGCTGCCGGCGCGCTGCTGATTCCCACCGCGATCAACCTTCCGCGCCCGGTGATGGTGGCCGCGTGCGCGGTTGCGCTGCTGTCGTCGATCGGCGTCCCGATGCTGGCGCCCGATCTCCTGTCGGCCGGCGCGCCGCTCACCTTCTTCAACTGGCGCTACGGACAGCTGCTCAACTACAACGGACTGACGCGCACGGTCCTGCTCGTGTGGCCGATTCTCGCCGCGCTGTGGCTGCTCGCGCTGGCGGGGCGCCCGGCGTGGGGCGAGCCCGACCGCGCATAGCGCGTCGACTATAATCGGCACGCGATGAGCTATTACGAACGGCACGTCTTTTTCTGCTGCAACAAGCGCGATCCGCCCGAGAAGTGCTGCGCCGACGCCGGAGCGGCCGAGTTGCAGAAGTACGCCAAGGAGCGCGTCAAGGCGCTCGGGCTCTCCGGCAGGGGGCAGGTGCGCGTCAACAAGGCGGGATGCCTCGACCGCTGCGAGGAAGGGCCGGTCGTCGTCGTTTATCCCGAGGCGGTCTGGTACACGTACGTCGACCGGGACGACATCGACGAAATCATCGACTCGCACGTCGTGGGCGGAAAGATCGTCGATCGTCTCGTGATCTGACGCGACATGACACCGCGCACCACCGAGCGCGAGATCGTCGCCGGAGCCGCCGGCGCCATCGAAGTCGTGATCAACGCGCCGGCCGAAGCGCCGGTCGGGATCGCGCTGGTCACTCATCCGCATCCGCTGCAGGGCGGGACGCTCGACAACAAGGTCGCGCAGACGATCGCGAAGACGTTCTTCGGCCTGCGCTATGTCGCTGTGCGCTTCAACTTCCGCGGCGTCGGCGCTTCGGAGGGAAGCTTCGACGAAGGCAACGGCGAGACCGACGACGCGCTCGTCGTGCTCGCGCGCGCGCGCCGGCGCTTCGGCGAGTCGCTGCCGTACGCGCTGGCCGGATTCTCGTTCGGTGCGTTCGTGCAGACGCGCGCAGCGGCGCAGGTGCAGGCCGAGCGCATCGTCCTCGTCGGACCGGCGGTCAAGCGCTTCGCGGTCGCCCCCGTCCCCGCCGACACGATCGTGATCCACGGCGAGGAGGACGATGTCGTCGCCCTTGCCGACGTCTACGACTGGGCGCGCCCGCAACAGTTGCCGATCGTCGTGTTTCCCGGCTGCGGGCATTTCTTCCATGGCCGCCTGCCGCAGCTGCAGCGAACGATCGCAGGGATGTGGCGCCGGTAAAATCGCAGGGTGCGGCGGATCAGTGCGGT
>JBDSLT010000321.1:0-3250 GCA_039916265.1 Casimicrobiaceae bacterium
GTCGCGTCCTCGCCCCCGCCGCCCATCTCGCCCAGGCCGACGTAGCCGTCGGCGGTCTCGACTTCGACGATCGTGCGCACGAAGCGTCCCCAGTGCGCGCCGTTGCTGTGCAGCAGCGGGGCCTCGAGCGGGACGGTGACGGGTGTGGCGCGGATCGCGGCGATCGTGGTGGAGGTCATGTCGTGCTCGCCTCAGGGCATCAGCGCATTGGGCAGGAACATCACGATTCCGGGGACGAACGCCATCAGGAAGATCAGCGCGACCACCGCGAGGATCAGCGGGAGCGCCTCGCGCGTGTATTCGTCGAGCGGCGTCTTCATCAGGCCGCACACGGTGAACATCGCCACGCCGACCGGCGGCGTCATGCTGCCGAGCGTCGTCGAGGTCATCATCACCAGTCCGAAGTGGACCGGGTCGATCCCCGCCTTGACGACGATCGGCACGAGGATGGGCGTCAGCAGGAGCGTGATCACCGTGCTTTCGAGGAACATGCCGAGCAGCAGGATGAACACGACGAGCATCGTCAGCAGCAGGTAGCGGTTCTGCGTCACGCCGACGATCCATTCGGCGGCTTTCGCCGGCACCTGCTCGAGCGAGATCACGTAGCCGATCATCGCGGACAGCATGATGATCAGCATGATCATCCCGATGTCGTGGACGCTGTGGCGCAGCGCTTCGTTGAAGCGCTTCCAGTCGAGCTCGCGATAGGCGAACACGCCGACGAAGACGGCGTAGGCGACCGCGAAGGCGCCTACTTCCGACGGCGTGAAAATGCCGAAGCGGATGCCGATCACCAGGAACACCGGAAACAGCAGCGCCCACTTGCTGTAGTTGAGTTCGCGCAGCAGTTCCCGGGCGCCGGGGAACGACGCGCTGTCCGGCGTGTAGCCGCGCTTGCGCGCGATCACGTAGGTCATGCTCATCAGCAGCAGCGTCATCAGCACGCCGGGCACGATTCCGCCGATGAACAGCTTGCCGATCGACACGTTGCCGAGGAAGCCGTAGAGAATGAGGCCGATCGACGGCGGAATCGTCGCGGTGATGAGCGCGCCGACGGTGATCACTGCGCAGGAGAAGCCGCGCGAAAAGCCCTGCTGCAGCATCGCCGGTCCGAGGATGCGCGCTTCCATCGCGGCGTCGGCGACCGCGGAGCCCGACACGCCGCCCATCAGCGCCGACACGACGATCGCCACCTGTGCGAGACCACCGGTGATCCAGCCGGTGAGCACCTTGGCGAGCGAGATGATGCGGTCGGTGATGCCCGCCACGTTCATCAGGTTGCCCGCGAGCACGAACAGCGGGACGGCGAGCAGCGGGAAGGATTGCGTCGCCGATGCGATGCGCTGGACGCCGATCTCGGCGGGAATCGTGTCGGAGGTGACAAAGAACACGAGGCTCGCCACGCCGACCGCGAACGCGACCGGCATGCCGAGGAACATCAGCGCGAGGAACAGTCCTGTAAGGGCGATGGTCACAGCGCGCTCGCCCCGCCGCCGAACGCCTGCGCGCGGTTGCGCCAGAAGCCCACGAGCTGGCTGAAGGCGGTGATCGCCATCAGCAGAGATCCCACCGGCACCGCCGCCGTGACGAACGCGTACGAGATCTCGGTATCGCCCATCGGCCGCTGCCAGTTCAGCAGCGTGAGGTGCGTGCCGAGAACCACGAGTGCGGCCAGGAACACGATGATGATCGTCCAGTGGACCATCAGCAGCACCCGCTGCACGCGTTGCGGAAACAGGCGGACGACGGTGTCGATGATGATGTGCTGGTTCGCGCGAAGCGCCGCGTCGGCGCCGAGGAACGCGCACCAGATGAACAGCAGCATCGCGACGTCGATCGCCCACAGCACCGGCGCGCCGAACGCACGGCTGACCGCCGCGACGAATACCAGCACGGAGCAGCCCGCCAGGCAGACACGCGCGGCGAGCTCCTCGCCGCGCGCGAGGCGCTGCAGAGCAGTGCCCATGACGCTACTTGCCGAGCGCTTTGTTCACCTCGACGCGAAGGTCGGTGTAGCCGAGCGTGGCATATACGCCTGAGGTGGCCGCCTTGAACGGCGCCTTGTCGATCTCGACGACCGATACGCCCTTTTCGCGCAGCTTCTTTTCGTAGTCGGCGAGCGATTCGATGGTCTTCTCGGAGGCCCACTTGCCGGCGGCATCCGATTCTTCCTTCAGCACCGCCTGCTGGTCGGCGGGCAGCTTGTCGAACCACACGCGCGACGTGACGATGCCGGTCAACAGGTAGATGTGCTCGGTCTTGGTGATGACCTTGATCACCTCGTAGAGCCGTGCGCCGTAGACCGCGGGGAACTGCGCCTCGGCGCCGTCGATCACGTGCGTCTGCAACGCCGAATAGACTTCGGACCACGGCATGCCCGTGGGCGTGGCGCCCATCGCGCGAACCGTTTCGAGCCAGACGGGGGCGCCCGGCGTACGCATGCGGACGCCCTTGAGATCGGCCGGCACCTTCACCGGGACGTTGGTCAACACGTGCCGGTGTCCCTGGAACCAGTCGAAGGACAGCACCTGCAGGTTCGCGGCGTTGCGCAGCTTGTCGACCCAGCCCTTGAACAGCGGCGAGCCGGTGAGGCGGAGCACCTGATCGTAGTTGTCGACGAGGTACGGCGCACCCATGATCCCGAACTCCTTGACGAAGGGCGCGAGCCGTCCGCCGTCGACCAGGACCGCGACGTTGGCGCCGGCGCGCGCCTGCTCGAGCACGTCCTCGTCCTTGCCGAGCTGCGAGCCGGGGTAGATGCGGATGGTGAGCTTGCCGGCGGTGCGCTTCTCGATGTTCGCCTTCATGCGCTCGAGGCCGGCGTAGGTGGGATCGTCCGTGGTGAGGGCGGTGTTGACGTTCAACACGGTCTGCGCCGACGTGACACCCGGCGCGCAGGCAATGACGAACGCGAGCGACGCGAGCACTTTTTGCAACGATTTCATCGGAGTTCCTCCTAGACCGGTCGGATCGACATTGGCGCATCCCGGTCGACCGGCGTGACCTGGGCGCTCTGAAAGTATTCGGGGCTGCGACGGGCGATGGTCTCGATCGACTCGAAGACCGCGCGCAGGTGCCGCGACATCGCCGCCACCGCGCCCGCCGCGTCGCCGGCGATCACCTGCTCGACGATCTCCTCGTGCTGGCGGTGAATCGTCGCGAGCCAGGCGGGGTCCTCCAGCGACAGGAAGCGCACTCGGTCGAGCTGCGCCTTCGCGTCCTCGACGGCGCGCCACACACGTGGGCGGCC
>JBDSLT010000322.1:0-3304 GCA_039916265.1 Casimicrobiaceae bacterium
GTCGGCTTGTCCGCCGGCGCGTACGCGACGAACCACGCGTGGTCGCGCAGCCGCTCGTCGACCTTGTGCTCCACATATTTCTCGCCCTTGAGCGAGAACACCTGCGCAGTTCCGGTCTTGCCGCCGCTGACGTATTTCGCCCCGGCGAAGGCGCGCGCGCTCGTCCCTTCCTTGTTGACGCCGACCAGCGCGTTCCTGATGAACGCCAGGTGCTCCGGGCGCAGGCCGAGGTTCACCGCCGAATTGCGTGCGATCTCGCGGACCTCGCCCGTCTTCAGGCTCTGCACCGATTTCACGAGATGCGGCGTGTACGCGACGCCGTCGTTGGCGACCGTCGCGATCGCGTGCGCGAGCTGGATCGGCGTGAAGGCGTTGTAGCCCTGCCCGATTCCGGCGGAGATCGAATCGCCGAGATACCACTTGCGATGCTCCTCGCGGTAGTTCTTGCCGGCAAAGCGCTGGCGCTTCCACTCGCGCGACGGCAGGATGCCCGTCAGCTCGCCTTCGATGTCGATGCCCGTCTTGCGCCCGAATCCCAGCGCGCCGAGAAAGCGCGCGGTGTCGTCGATGTCGGTGTCGTTGGCGAGCAGGTAATAGTAGGTGTCGCAGGACACGACGATCGACTTGTACATATCGACGCTGCCGTGCCCGCCGGGCTTGTCGTCGCGGAAGCGGTGCGCCTGCCCAGGAATCTGGAAATAGCCGGGGTCGTTGATCGTTTGCGACGGCGTGCGCTTGCCGGACGTCAGCGCGCCGAGCGCCAGGAAGGGCTTGATCGTCGAGCCCGGCGGATAGGCGCCGCGCAACGGGCGGTTCAACAGCGGCTTGTCGGGAGACTCGTTCAACTCCTGCCAGTTCGCGGGGTCGATTCCGTCGACGAAGAGGTTGGGGTCGTAGCCCGGCTTGGAGACGAAGGCCAGCACGTCGCCGTTGCGCGGATCGATGGCGACGAGCGCGCCGCGGCGGTCGCCGAACGCCATTTCGGCCGCCTTCTGCAGCCGGACGTCGAGCGACAGCGTCAGGTTGCTGCCGGCCACCGGCGGCGTGCGCGACAGCGTGCGCACGGCGCGTCCGTTGGCGTCGACTTCGACCTCCTCCCAGCCGGTCGTGCCGTGCAACTCGCGCTCGTAGGAGAGCTCGATGCCGACCTTGCCGATATAGTCCGAGCCCTTGTAGTTCGCCGTCTCGTCCCATTCGCCGATGCGCTCGACGTCCTTGTCGTTGATGCGGCCGATGTATCCGACCAGATGCGACGCGATCTCGCCGAGCGGGTACTGGCGGAACAGACGCGCCTTGATCTCGACGCCGGGAAAGCGATAGCGCTGCACGGCGAAGCGCGCGACCTCCTCGTCGGTGAGGCGGGTGCGGATCGGCAGGCTCTCAAAATTCCTCGATTCGTCGAGCAGCTTGCGAAAGCGCTTGCGGTCGCGCTGCGTGACGTCGACGACCCCGGCAATCGCGTCGATCGTCTCGTCGAGGTTTTTCACCTTTGCCGGCATGATCTCCAGCGTGTAGCCAGAATAGCTCTGCGCCAGCACGACGCCGTTGCGGTCGGTGACCACACCACGGTTGGGCACGATCGGCACGATCGCGATGCGGTTGGTCTCGGCGAGCGTCTGGTAGTGCTCGTGCTGGATGACCTGCAGGTAGAAAAAGCGCGTGAACAGGCCCGCGAAGGCGCCCAGCGCCAGGAGTCCGGCGAAGCCCAGCCGGCGGCGAAAGCGGAAGCGGTCGCGCTCGGCACTGTGGATCCCGGCGCCGAGCCCCTGCGAGGCATAGCGGTCGCGGCGGGTGAAAAGGAGTCGACGCGGCATGCCGGTCAGTCGCGCACGTTGAGCTTGCGCCGCGACGAGTGCGCCGGACGCTGCGGCCATTGCAGCAGCACGGAAACGGGTGGCCACAGCAGCGCCCCGACGAGCGGAGACATGAAGTACGTCCACCGCGGCACGGGCGCGCCGCCGACAACGCGCACGAGCAGCACCAGCGCGGTGCACGCCGCGAGCAGCGCCGCCACCTGCACCGCCTGCTGCCACAGCGGAAAGCGCAGCACGCGCCGGCGGAAATAATCGGCGGCGTACGCGAGCACCGCGTACGCCAGCGCGTGTTGCCCGAATACCGTCGCGTCAGCGACGTCCATCGTCAGGCCGACCACCCACGCGGTGCCGACGCCGACATAGCGCGGCTCCTGGATGCACCAGTAGAGGATCAGCAGCGCGAGGAAGTCGGGCCGCCACAACGACACCGCCGGTGTGGTCGGAACGACGTTGGCGAGAAGGCCCAGGAACAGCGTCAGCACGATGAAGCCAGGATGCACCGGGCGCAGGATCTCGTCCGACGACGCAGGCGTCAGTCCCGACACGCCGGGGAGCATTCTCATCCGCGCCGCCCCTTGCGGCCGCCTTTCTTGGCGGCGTCGGCGTCGGCGGGTGCCTCGGGCCGCGCAGGCAGCGCGGCTTCGCGACCCAGCACCAGCATGTAACGGCTGCGGTCGAAGCCCGCGAGCGGGCGGCAGGCGATCCGCGCGAACATCTGTCCGGAATCGCGATCGACGTTGATCACCTCGGCCACCGCGAGACCCGCCGGATAGGTGCCGTCGATGCCGGAGGTCACCAGCCGGTCACCGATGCGGATGTCCGCGGTGGGCGCGGTGAAGCGCAGCTCGGGGGCGCGCCCCGTGCCGTTGCCGAACATCACCGTGCGTATGCCGCTGCGCACGATCCTGACCGGCACCGCATGATCGCGATCGGTGACGAGCGTCACTTCGGCCATGGCGGGAAATACCCGCGTGACCTGGCCGACGACGCCCTGATCGTCGACCACGGCATCGCCGGGCTTCACACCGGCCTCGCCCCCCTTGCTGACGAACACCTTCTGGCTGAACGGGTCGCGTCCGGTGTAGAGCACCTCGACGGCGATGGCCGCGCCGGCGTGGCGTCGATGCATGTCGAGCAGCGATTTCAACCGCGCGTTCTCTTCGCTCAACTGGGCGAAACCCTGCACCGCGGGCGCCTGCGCGACGAGATCCTGCTTGAGCTTCGCGTTGTCGTCGGCCAGCTGCCGCTTGGAGCCGAAGAAATCGGCGACGAATTCGAACGCCTCGCCGGGCAGTTGCACGGCGCGCTGGATCGGATAGAGCACGATGGCGACGACGTTGCGCACACCTTCGAGATAGCGAAAGCGCGTGTCGGCAAACATCAGCGCCAGCGAAAGGATACCGAGCAAGGTCAACCGGGAAAGGGGCTTCAGCCCGCGGTTGAAGAAGTCGGGCGGGTCGACGGAAATGTGGCGCATGCGTGGCCCGCCA
>JBDSLT010000323.1:0-4699 GCA_039916265.1 Casimicrobiaceae bacterium
GCCCGTGCTGTCCCGCGATGCGCTCGGCGACCGCGACGCCCTCGTCCTCCGCCTTGTGCGCGAGCATCGGCCCGCGCACGACGTCGCCGATCGCCCACACGTTGGGGAGGTTCGTCCGGCATTCACCGTCCACGGTGACAAAGCCGCGCTCGTCGAGCGCGAGGCCTGCAACGTCCGCGCCAAGGCCCGCCGTGTGCGGCACGCGGCCGATCGACACGATCAGGCGGTCGAAGGTCGCCTTCTGTGCCGCGCCGGCCGCGTCCGTGTAGTCGACGCCGACCTCGGCTTCGGTCACCTTCACGTTGCCGATCTTCACGCCGAGGTGAATCGCGAGTCCCTGGCGCGTGAAGGCACTGAGTGCCTCCTTGGCGACCGCGTCGTCGGCCGCGCCCAGGAACGCGGGCAGCGCCTCGAGCATGGTGACGTTCGCGCCGAGCCGGCGCCAGACGCTGCCCATCTCGAGGCCGATCACGCCCGCGCCGACCACACCGAGGCGCGCCGGCACGGCGGCAATCGCGAGCGCGCCTTCGTTGTCGAGCACGCGGTCGTTGTCGACGGCGGCGCCCGGCAGCGCGCGCGGCTTCGATCCTGTCGCAACGATCACGTGGGTGGCGCAAAGCTCGGCGGCGCCGGGACCGGTGACGCCGATCTTCCACGCGTCACCCTCCTTGCCGGCGAACGCGCCGAGGCCGTGAAAGAACGCGACCTTGTTCTTCTTGAAGAGGTAGAGGATGCCCTCGTTGTTCTGCCCGACGACCTTGTCCTTGCGCGCGAGCATGCGGCCGACGTCGATCGACAGTCCCTCGACGTCGATGCCGTGCGCTGCGAATGCGTGCCCGGCGTGCTCGTAGTGCTCTGAGGACTGCAACAGCGCCTTCGACGGGATGCAGCCAACGTTCGTGCAGGTGCCGCCCGGCGCGGGCTTGCCGTCGGCGCGCGACCAGTCGTCGATGCACGCGGTGGCAAAGCCGAGCTGCGCGGCGCGGATCGCCGCGATGTAGCCGCCGGGGCCCCCGCCGATCACCACCACATCGAAGCTTTGCGTCATGTCGGGTCGACTCGGCGTCAAAGGTCCAGCAGCATGCGCGCGGGATCCTCGAGCGCTTCCTTGATCGCGACCAGCGACAGCACCGCCTCGCGTCCATCGATGATCCGGTGGTCGTACGACTGCGCGAGGTAGTTGATCGGCCGCACGACGACCTGCCCGTTTTCGACGACCGCACGATCCTTCGTCGCGTGGACGCCGAGGATCGCCGACTGCGGCGGGTTGATGATCGGCGTCGACAGCATCGAGCCGAAGACGCCGCCGTTGCTGATCGTGTACGTGCCGCCCGTGAGCTCCTCGACCTTGAGCTTGCCCTCCTGCGCGCGCTTGCCGAAATCGCCGATCTGCTTTTCGATGTCGGCAATCGACATCTGGTCGGCGTCGCGCAGGATCGGCACGACGAGACCGCGCGGGCTGCCGACGGCGATCCCCACGTCGAAATAGCCGTGATAGACGATGTCGTTGCCGTCGATCGACGCGTTGACCGCCGGGAATTTTTTCAGCGCATGCACGGCCGCCTTCACGAAAAAGCCCATGAAGCCGAGCTTCACGCCGTGCTCCTTCTCGAAGCGCTCCTTGTAGCGGGCGCGCAGGTCGAGGATCGGCTGCATGTTTACTTCGTTGAACGTCGTCAGGATGGCTGCCGTCGACTGCGACTGCACGAGCCGTTCGGCGACGCGCATGCGCAGCCGCGACATGGGCACGCGCTGCTCGGGGCGCGAGCCCGACGACGATGGCACCTGCGGGGCGGGCGCCTTGGGCGCAGCCGCGACAGGCGCCGCGGCCGCGGTGGCGGGCACGGGCGCGGCGGGTGTCGCCTCCCCGCCGGCATTGGCTGCGGCAATCACGTCGCCCTTGGTGATGCGTCCGCCGCGTCCGGTGCCGGACACGCCCGCCGGATCGACGCCGGCGTCAGCCATCATCTTGCGCGCTGCCGGAAGCGCCGTTGCGGCGCTGGCGGGCGTCGCGGCAGCCGGTGTCGCGGGCGCTTGCGATGCCTGGGGTGTTTGCGGAGGCGCGGGGGCGGCGGAGGCCGCGGGCGCGGTCTTGGTCGCTGGTGCAGGCTCCGCTGCCTCCGCGGGCTGCGCGGGCTGCGCGGGCTGCGCGGCCGCCGTCGCAGCAGCGGCGTTCGCTTCCGTATCGATCACCGCGATCAGTTCATTCGACGTGACCGTCGAGCCGTCGGGGCGCGTGATCTCGACCAGTACGCCGTCGCTCGGCGCCGGCAGTTCGAGCACGACCTTGTCGGTCTCGACGTCGATCAGGTTCTCGTCGCGCTTGACCGGCTGCCCGGGCTGCTTGTGCCAGGTGACGAGTGTCGCCTCCGTCACCGACTCGGGTAGCTGCGGCACCTTGACTTCGATTCTCATGTTCAGGGTTCTTCCGTGTCAGCGCGCGAGGACCATTTCGCCGGTCGACAGCTTTTCGGCGAACGCGTCCTCGATCAGCTCTTTCTGCTCGGCCATGTGCTTCGCGGCGTACCCGACTGCCGGCGACGCCGACACCGCGCGACCCGCGTAGGCGAGCACCTTCTTCGCGTCGATGTCGGCGCGCAGCATCGCGCGCAACCGATACCAGGCGCCCTGGTTCTGCGGCTCCTCCTGGCACCAGACGACTTCCTTCGCCTGCGCATACTTGCCGACCGCGGCCTTGTAATCCTCGTGCGGAAACGGGTACTGCTGCTCCAGGCGCAGGATCGCGATGTCGTCGACCTTATGCTCGCGCCGATACGCGAGGAGCTCGTAGTAGACCTTGCCCGAGCAAACGATGACGCGACGCACCTTCCTGGTTTCGAGCTTGTCGATCTCGCCGATGACGGTGTGGAACTTGCCGTCCGCCAGCGCGTCGAGCGACGACACCGCCTCCTTGTGCCGCAGCAGGCTCTTCGGGCTCATCACGATCAGCGGCTTGCGGTAGTCGCGAACCATCTGCCGGCGCAGCAGGTGATAGATCTGTCCGGGCGTCGTCGGCACGCAGACCTGCATGTTGTGCTGCGCGCAGAGCTGCAGGTAACGCTCGGGGCGCGCCGACGAGTGCTCGGGCCCCTGTCCCTCGTAGCCGTGCGGCAGCAGCATCACGAGACCGCAGATGCGGCCCCATTTCACTTCGCCCGAGCTCACGAACTGGTCGATCACCACCTGCGCGCCGTTGGCGAAATCCCCGAACTGCGCTTCCCAGACCACGAGCTGGTTGGGCTCGGACGTGGTGTAGCCGTACTCGAAGCCCAGGACCGCCTCCTCGGTGAGCACCGAATCGATGATCTCGAAGTCGGGCTGCCCTTCCTTGATGTGCTGGAGCGGGATCCACGCGCCCGAGTCCCACTTCTCGCGGTTCTGGTCGTGCAGCACCGCATGGCGGTGCGAGAACGTGCCGCGGCCGACATCCTCCCCGGAAATGCGCACGCCATAGTCCTGGTCGAGCAGCGTCGCGTACGCCATCGCCTCGCCCATGCCCCAGTCGAGCGGCTGCTTTCCCTCCGCCATCGCGCGCCGGTCGGCCATGACCTTCTCGACGCGCGAATGCAGCTTGAAATGGTCCGGGACGCTCGCGAGGCGCAGCGCGATCTTCTTCACGTGATCGAGCGGCAGGCGCGTGTCGACCGTCTCGCTCCAGTGCTGGTTCCTGAAGCGCGACCAGTCGACGGTGAACGGCGGCTTGTAGTTCGACAGGATCGTCTTGTTCGTGTGGTAGCCCTTGTCCATCGCGGCGCGGTACGTCGCGATCATCGCCTCGGCCTCTTCGGCGGTCACGAGGCCGTCGGCGGTCAGGCGGTCTGCGTAGAGCTTGCGCGTCCCTGGATGCGCCTGGATCTTCTTGTACATGAGCGGCTGCGTCACCATCGGCTCGTCGGCCTCGTTGTGCCCGAGTCGCCGAAAGCACACGAGGTCGATGAACACGTCCTTGTGGAACTGCTGCCGGTAGTCGAGCGCCAGCTCGACCGCGAGCAGGCACGCCTCGGGATCGTCGCCGTTGACGTGGAAGATCGGCGCCTCGATCATCTTCGCGATGTCGGTGCAATAGATCGTGCCGCGCGTGTCGCGCGGATCCGAGGTGGTGAAGCCGATCTGGTTGTTGATGACGATGTGGACGGTGCCGCCGGTGTAGAAGCCGCGCGTCTGTGCCATGTTCAGGCATTCCTGCACGACGCCCTGCCCCGCGATCGCGGCGTCGCCGTGAATCAGCACCGGGAGCACTTGGTCGCCTTCGAAATCCTTGCGACGGTGCTGACGCGCACGCACGCTCCCCTCGACCACCGGATTGACGATTTCGAGGTGCGACGGGTTGAACGCCAGCGTCAGGTGGACCGGGCCGCCGGGTGTGGACACGTCGGACGAAAAGCCCTGGTGGTACTTGACGTCGCCCGCCGGCAGATCCTGCGCGGCCTTGCCTTCGAACTCCGAGAAGAGGTCGGCCGGCATCTTGCCGAGCGTGTTGACGAGGACGTTCAGGCGCCCGCGATGCGCCATGCCCATCACGATCTCGCCCACCCCTTGCGTCCCGGCCTTCTGGACGAGCAGATCGAGCATCGGGATCAGGCTGTCGCCACCCTCGCCCGAGAAGCGCTTCTGGCCGACGTACCTGGTGTGCAGGTAACGCTCCAGCGTTTCGGCGGCCGTCAGGCGCTCGAGGATGTGCCGGCGCTGGTCCGCCGAG
>JBDSLT010000324.1:0-5597 GCA_039916265.1 Casimicrobiaceae bacterium
TCCACGGCCTTCTTCGGGTTGACGAGCGCGCGGCGGCCGTCGGGCGTCTTGTCTGCGGTGCTGCGGATCAGCGCGATGACTTCCGTCGGCGTCATCGCCGGATTCACCGCGAGCACCTTGCCCGCGAGATTCGCGACCTGCGGCGACGCCATCGAGGTGCCCGATTCGGCGAGCTTCTCGCCGCCGGGGATCACGCTCTCGACCTGGTAGCCATTCGCGTGCACGACCACCGTCGGGCCGTAGCTCGTGAACGACGCCTCGTCGCCGGCCTTGTCGACCGCGCCCACCGTCAGCAGGTTGGGCAGCACGATTCCCGCGGGAATCGCTTCCGCGAACGACGAATCCTGGTTCTCGTTACCCGCCGCGGCGATGAACAGGATCTCGGGCGCACTCGCCATCGCCTTGGTCAGCGCGTTTTTCTGGATGTCGAAATACTGCCGCGCGAGCGTCTTGCGCTCATCGGGCGTCTTGCCGATGTTGCACAGCTCGAGTTCGTCCTCCACGCCCTTGACCGAGCCGCCCCAGCTCATGTTGACCACGCGCACGCGGTTCTGCTTCATGAAGTCGACGTACGCCTGCGCGTTGCGCGCGTCGCGATCGACCAGCTCCTTCGACGGGCACGGATCGGGACGCAGCGTGTGGCCGAACTCGATGCGCGCGACGACGATCCGGGCGTAAGGATTGCCCGCCGTCGCGATGCCCGCGACGTGCGTGCCGTGCATCCAGCCGCCCGCGAGGTTGATCTCCTCGATGGCGCTCTTGTACTCGTCGGCCTTGAGGCCCGAAAGGAACTTCTTCACTTCGGTCGCTTCCGCGCTGTCGATGTTCGACTGCAGGTCCGAGAAGCCTTTGAGGCGCGCCTTCAGTTGCGGCACCTTGCCGCGCAGGTCGGCGGGGATCGGCTTCAGCTCGCCCGTCGCGGGATTCGCGTACTTGTCGAACGCGATGATCGCCGGCTTGCCGTCGGCGCCCTTCACGACCTGGTCGCGGAACAGCGCCGTATCGACGCCGCTGTCCCAGATTGCGATGCGCACGGGCGTGTTGCCCTTGCCCGGCGCGAGCTCGACGTCGCGCGCCGCCCAGATGTCGGGCTTGTCGACCTTGTTCGCCGCGAGGTAGCCGCCGAAGGACGCGACGAGCGCCTCTTTCGCCGGCAGCACCGCGACGATGCGGTAACGCGCATTGACGAGGATCGGCGCCAGGTCCGAACTCAGGCTGCCGGCCTTGTCGACCGTCGGCTGCACGGCCTCGCGCAGGTACCCGAGCGCCAGCGCCTCGCTCGCGATCTCGGCGCTTGCCTTCGCTTCCTTCACCTCGTTCTGCACGACGTCGTACGGCACCGTCGCGAGCTCCGCCGTGATCAGCCGGCCGACTTCGGCGCGATAGGCGTCCGAGCTGCGGTTGCCGACCTTGCGCTCGGCCGCGATCATCGCGCGCATCGACAGGCCCGACAGCAGCTTGTCGGCGGGCTTGTCCTCGAGCGCCTTGATCTTCGCGAGATTGCCGAGCGCCTCGTCGTAGCGGCCTTCGAGATAGTCGAGGCGCGCGATCACGCCGAGCAACTGGCGCAGCGTCGCCTTGTCCGCGATGTCGTACTGCGCGAGCACCGACTCGTTATCGCGGCGCAGCGCCTTGGCGAACACACGGAACCTGGCGTCGTCGCGGACGATCGTGTCGAGCTTGCCGTCGACGGCGTAGCTGAAGCGCGGCAGATCTGCCGCCTTGTCGATGCGCTTCCTGTCCTGGGCAATGGCTCCGCCGGCGAGCGCGAGCGCGAGGACGACCGTGGCAATTCGAACGAGCATGGTATTTCTCCCCTACGCAATGATGGCGGCACGATACCGCGGCCGGGTTAAGCGAAGCTTAACGGATGGTTGGCGGGGGGTCGCGCGCGCGACGCCCGAGTGCCACTCGCTCGATTCCCGCCAGGTCGCGCGTCGCCTCGAGGTCGACCAGGCCGGCCTCGCCGAGCAGCTCGCGCACGGCCGGCGACTGATCGTAGCCGTGCTCCACCGCGAGGAACCCGCCCGCGGCGAGCCGCGCCGGCGCGCCCGCGACGATCGTGCGCAGCGCCGTCAGGCCGTCGCCGCCGGAGGTCAGCGCCACGATCGGCTCGTAGCGCACGTCGCCCTGCGCGAGGTGCGGGTCGCTCGCGCCGATGTACGGCGGGTTGCTGACGATGGCGTCGAAGAGCGGCGAAGGCGCAAATAGCGTGTCGTCGTCGTACCAGTCCGCGTGAACGAAGTCGACGTTGAACACGTTGAGGCGCCGCGCGTTGGCGCGCGCGACGCGCAGCGCCGCTTCGCTGACGTCGGTCGCGAGGATGCGCGCGCGGGGAAGCTCGCGCGCGAGCGCCAGCGCAATCGCGCCGGAACCCGTTCCAAGATCGAGCAGGCGCAGGTCGCGATCGGCGGGAAGCCGACGCAGCGCCTGCTCGATCAGCGTCTCCGTCTCCGGTCGGGGGATCAGCACGTTCGGCGTCACCGACAGCTCGAAGCGCCAGAATTCGCGCACCCCCGTCAGGTAGGCGACGGGCTCGCCGTCGCGGCGCCGCCGCGCCAGCGCGAAGAACGTCGTCGCCTTGGCAGCCGGCAGCGGATCCTCGCCGTGCGCGTGAAGGTAGGCGCGGTCCGCGCGAAGGACGTACGCGAGGAGCACCTGCGCGTCCAGCGGCAGCAGGCTCGACTGCACGAGCGCCTGCCGGAGGGTGAGCAGCGTCATCGCGGGCGTTCGGCGGCGAAAAGGCGCAGTCGACGCCCGTAGTACCGGCCCCAGCCGACGTCGCGCAGCCCCGCCTTCAGCAGCACGCGCTGCGACGCGCCGTTGTCGCGATGCGTGACGCCGATCACCCGCTCGAGGCCGAGGTCGTCGAACGCATAGCGCACCAGTTCCGTCGCGCCCTCCGTCGCCAATCCTTGGCCCCACTCCTTGCGCAGCAGCCGGTAGCCGACTTCCACGTCGCAGGTCGGCGGACAGTATTTCAGCGTGTACCAGCCGACGAACGCGCCCGTGTCGCGGCGCGTGGCGTACCAGCTCCCGAGCCCGGGGTAGATCGGGTAGTTGCGCAGGATCCGCGCAAGCCGCGTATCGATCTCGGCGCGCGGCGGCTTCTTCCCCGTGCCCACGTGGCGGACGACGCGCGGATCGCTGTCCAGCCGGAACACGTCGGCGGCGTCGGCGAGCGTGAACTCGCGCAGCGCGAGACGCAGCGTGAGAAGCCAGGGCGCCGGCGCGCCCATGCTCAGCGCTCCTCGCCCGCGAGCGCCGCGAGCTGCTCGGCCTGGAACTCCTGCGCGAGCGAGCCGATCAGCTCGTCGATGTCGCCGTCCATGATCGCGTCGATCCGGTACAGCGTGAGATTGATCCGGTGATCGGTCACGCGGCCCTGCGGAAAGTTGTACGTGCGGATGCGCTGGCTGCGATCGCCCGAGCCGATCAGGCTCTTGCGGTGCGCGGCCTCCTTCTGCGCTCGCTCCTGCCGCTCCTTGTCGACGAGGCGCGACGCCAGCACCGCCATCGCCTGCGCGCGGTTGCGGTGCTGCGAACGGTCGTCCTGGCACTCGACGACGATGCCCGTCGGAAGGTGGGTGATGCGAACTGCGGAATCCGTCTTGTTGACGTGCTGTCCGCCTGCGCCCGAGGCGCGAAACGTGTCGATGCGAATTTCGGCGGGATTGATCGTGATGTCGGCGACCGGATCGGCCTCGGGCAGCACGGCCACCGTGCACGCGGACGTGTGGATGCGCCCCTGCGCCTCGGTCTCCGGCACCCGCTGCACCCGGTGACCACCCGACTCGAACTTGAGCTTCGCATAGGCGCCGCTGCCGACGATTCGCGCGATCACTTCCCTGTAGCCGCCGAGGTCCGACGACGATTCGGACACGATCTCCACCTTCCAGCGCCGCCGCTCGGCATAACGCGCGTACATCCGGAACAGGCTGCCGGCGAAAAGCGCCGACTCGTCGCCGCCGGTGCCCGCGCGTATTTCGAGGAAGACGTTGCGCTCGTCGCTCGGGTCCTTCGGCAGGAGCATCGCCTGCAACTCGCCCGCGATGCGGTCGATGCGCGCCTGCGCGTCCGCGCTTTCCTCGGCCGCGAGGGCTTTCATCTCGGGATCCTGGGCGAACGCCGCGGCGCCGGCGAGATCGGCTTCTGCCTGCTCGAAGTCGCGCATGCGGGCGACCACCGGCTCGATCTCCGCGCGCTCGCGGTTCAATGTGCGATAGCGGTCGAGGTCGCGCGTGGCGTCCTCCGCGGCGAGCAGATGATCGAGCTCCGCGAGGCGCATGGCGAGGCCGTCGAGCTTGGAGCGCAGCGATTGCTTCATCGGTCGGTGGGCGACGCGCCGAAAGCCGTCCGGCGAACGGTCGGACCCAGCGAGCTTCGCGCGCACCACGCTGGGGCCCCGCGTTCGCGGAGGCGGCGGCGGGCGGTCGCTAAGGCTCGCCGCTATCGTCCTCGGGCAGCTTGTAGATGTGCGAAAGGAGCGCGATCAGCTCGGCGCGTTCGGCGTCGCCGGCGGCGTTCAGCGCGGCCAGCGGCGCATGCAGCAGCTTGTTGGAAAGACCGCGCGCCAATGCGTCGATCACCGTGTCCGGCGCGACGCCGCCCGCGAGCATCCGTCGCGCCCGCTCGAGCTCGGACGCGCGCAGTGCGTCGTGGTGCGCGGAAAGCGCGGTGATCGTCGGAACGACGCTGCGCCCCTCGAGCCAGCGCAGGAAATGGCTGCTCTGCTCGGCGATCATCTGCTCGGCCTGCACGACCGCCTCGCGGCGCACCTGCAGGTTGCCCTTCACGATCTCGGACAGATCGTCGACGCTGTAGAGGAACACGTCGTTCAGTTGCGCGGCCTCGGGCTCGACGTCACGCGGAACGGCGAGATCGACGATGAACAGCGGGCGGTGGCGGCGCTGCTTCACGACGCGCTCCAGCATGCCTTTGCCGATGATCGGCAGCGTGCTCGCGGTGCAGGTGACGACGATGTCGAACTGGTGCAGCCGGTCGGGAATCTCGTTTAGCGTGATCGCCTCGGCGTTGACGCGATCGGCGAGCTTCTCGCCGCGCTCCATCGTGCGGTTCGATACCGTGATGGACTTCGGCCGGCGGGCGGCGAAATGCGTCGCGGCGAGCTCGATCATCTCGCCGGCGCCGATCAGCAGGAGCCGCTGTTCGCCGATCGACGGAAAGATGCGCTCGGCGAGCTTCACCGCGGCGGCCGCCATCGAGATCGATGCCGTGCCGATGTCGGTGCGCGTGCGCACGTCCTTCGCCACCGCGAAAGTGCGCTGGAACAGGCGATTGAGGACGAGGCCGAGCGAGCCGGCCGATTCCGCGATGCGCACCGCCTGCTTCATCTGGCCGAGGATCTGCGGCTCGCCCAGCACCATCGAGTCGAGGCCGCTCGCGACGCGAAACGCATGCGTCGCCACCTTCTCGCGCGCGAGCGTGTACGTGTAGGGCCGCAACGCGCCGTCGGGGAGCCGATGCACGCCTTCGAGCCAGCGCGCGACCGGCTCCGGGTCGCCGCCGTGGAAATAAACCTCGGTGCGATTGCAGGTCGAGAGGATCGCCGCCTCCTTGACCTTGCGTGCGCCGGT
>JBDSLT010000325.1:0-4853 GCA_039916265.1 Casimicrobiaceae bacterium
GGCCGGCCGCATCTTAGCATGCGAAACTCTTCGGATAGGCTGCGTAGATCGTTGAAACCTGTACGATTTCTGTTAGTCTAACCGTTCGTTCCGGCCCGCGTCGGGCCGTTACCGGAGGCACCATGGATCCCAAGCTTCAACCCATCTATACCAGCGAGCAGGCGGCACGTTCGGGGACGGGCGACACCTCGGTCGCTGCCGGCCAGAATCGCGTGCTGCGCAACACCTACTGGCTGCTCGCTCTGTCGATGCTGCCGACGATCGCCGGCGCCTGGGCGGGCATGCAGTTCAACTTCATTGCGCTGTTCAAGTCCGCGCCGATCATGACGCCGCTTTTGATGTTCGGCGCGATGATCGGCATGCTGTTCGTCGTCACCCGGCTGCGCAATAGCGCGATGGGAATACCCGCGCTGTTCGCATTCACGTTCATCGCGGGCATGATGCTGACGCCGATCCTCACCGTGGCGGGACAGTTCCGCAACGGGGGTCAGCTGATCGCGCTGGCGGGTGGGTTGACGGCCGTCGTGTTCTTCACGATGGCGGGCATCGCTACGGTCACGAAAAAGGACTTTTCGTTCCTCGGCAAGTTCCTGTTCGTTGGCCTGATCCTGCTGATCGTCGCCTCGCTCGCCAACCTGTTCTTCCAGGTCCCGGCGGTATCGCTGACCATCTCCGCCATCGCCGTCTTCGTCTTCTCGCTTTACCTGCTTTATGACGTCAGCAGGATCGTGCGGGGCGGCGAGACGAGCTACATCTCGGCGACACTCGGCTTGTTCCTGAACGTGTACAATATCTTCACCAGTCTGCTGAATCTGCTGCTGGCATTCAGCGGCCAGCGTGACTGAACGATGTCCTAGCACCAACAGCAACTCATACGGGGCTCCTAGCGGGCCCTGTTTTTTTTTGGGGTCGGCCCTCTAGTGTTGCTGCCGTCGGAGCGCGCCGTCAGGCGCGCCGGATCAGGCGATCGAGACTCCAAGGCCCGCCGCCCGCCGCCGCCAGGTAAAGAAACAGGAACGCGTACAGCGCCGCCAGCTCGCCGCCATTGACGAGCGGCCAGAACCCGTCCGGCGCGTGCGCGATGAAGTACGCGAACGCCATCAGGCCCGACAGGACGAAGGCGACCGGACGCGTAAACAGTCCGACCAGCAGCAGTGCGCCGCCAACGAGCTCCAGCAGTCCGGCCACGCAGGAAAGGGACATTAGCGTTATCGGCGACTCGCGGGGGACGGGAAAGTCGAGCCACTTCTGCGTTCCGTGCAGCATGAACATGAAGGCCGCGACGATGCGCAGGATGCTTAGCAGCCGCGGCGCTGCGCTGCCGAGCGATTGCCGCTTGCGCGATATCGTGTCGAGTTCCATGATTGGAATTCTAACGTGCATGCTTGCGGAAACACAGCGACAATCATCGATTGCTGCCGCATTGACCGGCTCCATGGCTTACGGTCGTGGCGTACGCGCATGCCGCCGTGGCGCGATTGCAGGAAGCCTACCGCTCGAATACCGCCATCGACTCGACGTGCGCGGTGTGCGGAAACATGTTGACGATGCCGGCGGCGGCGAGTCGATAGCCGCGCTCGTTGACCAGCACGGCGGCGTCGCGTGCGAGCGTCGCGGGATTGCACGAGACGTAGACGAGTCGCGCCAGCGCGCGCTCGTCGTCACGATGCGGCAGCGCTTTCGCGAGCTCGATGGCGCCTTCGCGCGGGGGATCGATCAGCGCGCGATCGACCGCGCCGAGCGCCGCGACCGATTCCGCCGTCGCGGTAAAAAGATTGGCGACGACAAAGGACGCGCGCGCCGCCAGGCCATTGTGCGCCGCATTCTCCTGCGCGCGGCGCACCAGCGCCGCGTTGCCTTCGACACCGACGACGGTCGCGCCGCTGCGCGCGATCGGCAGCGTGAAATTGCCGATGCCGCAGAAAAAATCCGCAACGCGCTCGCTGGGCTGCGGTGCGAGCAGCGCCAGCGCGCGGCGCACCAGCACGCGATTGACGCCGAAGTTCACCTGCGTGAAGTCGGTGGGCGCGAAGGGCAGCGCCACGTCGAATTCCGGCAGCGCGTACGCAAGCGTCGAGTTCTTCGGGTGGAAGGGCGCCACCGTGCCCGGCCCGCCCGTTTGCAGCCAGATGGCCACGCCGTGCGCGTCGGCGAACGCGACGAGCTTCTCCTCGTCCGACGGTGTGGGCGTCTCCAGCACCCGCATCACCAGCGCGTAAGAATTAGGGTCAGAGACGATTTCCCGCTCGCGCGGTGCTTCGCCGCCGGGTGGCCGGGAATGAGTTGCGCCCGAATAAGTGGTCTCTGACCCCACTTTCGAATAAGTCGTCTCTGACCCCATTTCGCCGATGGCGACTTCGATCTGCGGCAGCCGGTCGCGTATCGACAGCGACTCGATCAGCGCGCGCAGCGGCAGGAGGAGATCGGACAGCTTGCGCGGGACGACATGGCATTCGCGCATGTCGGCGACGAAGCTCGACTGCCGCTCGTGAAAGCCGACCAGCACGCCGCCCTTCTTGACGACGTGCCGCACCGACAGCCGCGCGCGATAGCGATAAGCCCACGCCGCGCCGTCGATCGGCGGCAGCAGCGTCTCCGGCCGCACGCGGCCGATGCGCGCGAACGCATCCTCCAGCGCGCGCTGCTTCGCGGCGATCTGCAGGGCGGTATCGGCGTGCTGGAGCGTGCAGCCGCCGCACACGCCGAAATGCGGGCAGCGCGGCGTGACCCGCGAGGCGCTTGCGCGCTCGATGCTCACCACCCGTGCAGTGTCGTAGCTCGGCCGGCGCTTGCCGAATTCGATCGCGACGCGCTCGCCTGGCAGCGCGCCGGAAACGAACACGACCTTGCCGTCGGCGTGAGCGACGCCGCGGCCTTCCTGGTCGAGCGATTCGATATCGACGGTAATGGTCATCAGCGGGATTGGCGACGCGATCGGTTCGGCGAGGGCGCGCGAGATTGTACCCGCGCCGACCTCGCGCAAGTCCGAAACGCTAGAATCGCGCATGCGAATCCTTGCCCTCGACACGTCGACCGAGTGGCTGTCCGTTGCGGCGGGCGACGGCGTCGACTGGCATTCGCTCGCGGAACATGCGCGCTCCACCAATTCGGAGCGCATCCTGCCTGCCATCGACGCGGTGCTCGCGCAGGCACGATGGACGCTGCGCGATCTCGACGGCATCGCCTTCGGCGCCGGTCCGGGGGCCTTCACCGGCGTGCGGATCGCCTGCAGCGTGGCGCAGGGCCTCGCGTTCGGCGCCGATCTGCCCGTCGTGCCGGTCTCGACGCTCGCCGCGCTCGCGCAGGCCGCGTGGCGTGCGCGCGGCGCGCTCCGGGTGCTCGGCTGCCTCGACGCGCGGATGCGCGAAGTCTACGTGGGCGCGTACGAGCGCGTCGGCGAGCGCTGGCACGAGGCGCTGGAGCCGGCCGTGCTGAAGCCCGACGAGGTGCGCCTGCCGCCGGGCGCCGGCTGGCAGGGCGAGGGGGACGGCTTCGCGGCCTATCCGCAACTCGCGGCGCTGGCGGGACTGACGAACGTCGACGGCAGCGCACGGCCGGACGCGGTTGCGATCGGCGAACTCGCGCTGCCGGAGCTCGCTGCCGGACGCGGCGTCGCAGCGGCCGACGCGTTGCCGATCTATGTTCGCCATCGCGTTGCGCTCACCGCCGCCGAGCGTGCCGCCGGCGCGCGGCTCTGAAATGGCAACGCTGCCCAACTTCCCGGTGGCCGCGGAACTCGTCTGGCGCGCGCTCGCGCCCGCCGATCTCGCCTGCGTCGCCGCGCTCGAGGCGCAGATCCATGCGGCGCCGTGGACGCTGGGCAATTTCCGCGACGCGCTTTGCGCGGGCTACCCGACGCGAATCGTCGAGCGCGAAGGAAGCATCGTCGCCTACGGCGTGCTGATGCTGGCGCCCGGCGAAGCGCAGATCCTGAACGTTTCCGTCGTTCCGAAGGCGCGCCGCGAAGGTCTGGGACGAACGCTCGTGCTCCGCTTGTTCGACGATGCGCGGGGCCTCGGCGCCGAGCAATGCTTTCTGGAAGTGCGCACGTCGAATGCCGCCGCGATCGCGCTCTACCAGAGCGTCGGCTTTACGCGCATCGCGCGGCGCACCGGCTATTACCCGCCCGTCGAACCGGGCGGCGCGCGCGAGGATGCGCTCGTCATGCGGGTGGCGCTCGCGCCGCGCCCGCCGGCGTCGCGGCCCTGAACGATGGCGACGCGCGCCGACGTCCTGACCGAGCTCGGCATCGCGCCGCAGTGGCGCTTGCGCGCTGCTGCGGATGTGGCAACCCAAGTGCGTGTCGATCCTGCCGAAGCGCCGGCGCCTGATGGCGACCGCGCCGCACGCATCGCGGCGCTGACCTGGGATCGTTTCGCCGCCGACGTCGACGCCTGCACCGCCTGCGGCCTGTGCAAGACCCGCAAGCGCACGGTGCCGGGGGTAGGCGACGTTCGCGCCCACTGGCTGCTCGTCGGCGAGGCGCCCGGAGCGGAGGAGGACGCGCGCGGCGAGCCCTTCGTCGGACAGGCTGGGCGGCTGCTCGACAACATGCTCGCCGCGCTCGGCCTCGCGCGCGGCAGCAACGTCTACATCGCCAACGTGCTGAAGTGCCGGCCGCCGAACAACCGCACGCCCGAGCCCCTCGAGACGGCCGCGTGCCGGCCGTATCTCGACCGCCAGATCGCGCTCATCGAGCCGAAGCTCGTCCTGGCGCTCGGCAGGAGCGCGGCCAACACGCTGCTCGGCGTCGACGCGACGATCGCGAGCCTTCGGGGGCGCGTCCACCGCTATGGGGGCGTGCCGCTCGTGGTCACCTATCACCCGGCGTACCTGTTGCGCAATCTCGCCGA
>JBDSLT010000326.1:0-4235 GCA_039916265.1 Casimicrobiaceae bacterium
GATATAACGATCCGCCGTCCGATTTGCGATACGGTCTCGACCTAATTTCGGCGTTTTTAATGGTCAGCGAGTCGAGGGCCATGGGCCACCTCCGCCAGTATGTATTGCAACGCCATGCGTTGCGCCGGAAGTAGTGTGGGACGGCCTCTTGCTGGAAAGCACTACTCTACGCACTACTCCAAGTCGCTATTATACCGGATAGGATTGGGCAGCGCTGGATAGCTATGCGATTGATTCAACGTATTTTATCTGACGGCGGGTAGACCAGATTGGATAACCTTGGCTACGCTCAGATAACATCGATGGCGGAGACGCAGGGATTCGAACCCTGGATACAGGTTTTGGCCCGTATGCTCCCTTAGCAGGGGAGTGCCTTCGACCACTCGGCCACGTCTCCTCGGACTCCCGATTGTACCGCGCTAGGCGCTCTCGGGCGCGCGCTCGAGGTCGAAGGCCTTGTGGAGCACGCGCACCGCCAGCTCCAGGTATTTCTCGTCGATGATGACGGCGATCTTGATCTCGGAGGTCGAGATCATCTGGATATTGATGCCCTCGTCGGCCAGCGCCTTGAACATCTTCGCGGCCAGCCCGACGTGGGAGCGCATGCCGATGCCGACGACCGAGACCTTGCAGATGCGGTTGTCGCCGATGATTTCGCGCGCGGTGAACCCCGCTTCGCGGGACTTCGCGAGGACGTCCAGCGCCCGCTGGTACTCGTTGCGGTGGACGGTGAACGAGAAGTCCGTGTGACCTGACGCGCCGATGTTCTGGACGATCATGTCGACGTCGACGTTCGCCGCTGCGATCGGGCCGAGGATGCTGTACGCGATGCCGGGCTTGTCCTCGACGCCCATGACGGAGATCTTCGCCTCGTCGCGGTTGAACGCGATGCCGGAGATGATGGCCTGTTCCATGTCCTCGTCTTCCTCGTAGGTGATGAGCGTGCCTTTGGACGTCGCCTCGGGATCCTCGAACGAGGACAGCACGCGCAGCTTGACCTTGTACTTGCCGGCGAATTCGACGGAGCGAATCTGCAGCACCTTCGACCCCTGGCTCGCGAGCTCCAGCATTTCCTCGAACGTGATCCGGTCGAGGCGCCGCGCGCCCGGGACGATGCGCGGGTCGGTCGTGTAGACGCCGTCGACGTCGGTGTAGATCTGGCACTCGTCCGCGGTGAGCGCCGCGGCCAGCGCGACGCCCGACGTATCCGAGCCGCCCCGGCCGAGCGTGGTGATGTTGCCGTCGGCGTCGACCCCCTGGAACCCGGCGACGATGACGACGGTGCCGCTCGCGAGGTCCGCGCGCACCTTCGCCTGGTCGATCTCGAGGATGCGTGCCTTGGTGAAGGCGCTGTCGGTCAGCACGCGCACCTGCGCGCCGGTATAGCTCTTCGCCCGCAGCCCCATCTCCTGCAGCGCGATCGACAGCAGGCCGATCGTGACCTGCTCGCCGGTCGACGCGACGACGTCGAGTTCCCGCGGGCTCGGATTGGCGGAGAGCTCCTTTGCGAGCGCCAGCAGCCGGTTGGTCTCGCCGGCCATCGCCGACGGCACGACGACGACCTGGTGGCCGTCGCGGTGGAACTTCGCGATGCGGCGGGCGACGCTGCGGATCCGCTCGACGCTGCCGACCGACGTGCCGCCGTACTTCTGGACGATCAGGGCCATGACGGCGCAGCGAGCGGCGTCACAACGCGCGAAACACGAGGGTCGCGTTGGTGCCGCCGAAGCCGAAGGAGTTCGACAGCGCGCCCCTGATCGCCATGCGGCGGGCGGTCAGCGGAACGAAGTCGAGGTCGCATTGCGGATCGCGCTCGAACAGGTTCGCGGTCGGCGGGGCAATCTGGTCGCGAATGGCAAGCACGGTGAATACCGCCTCGATGCCGCCGGCGGCGCCGAGGAGGTGACCCGTCATCGACTTGGTCGACGACACGGCGAGCTTCGTCGCGTGGTCGCCGAACGTGCGCTTCACGGCCGTGCACTCGGCGACGTCGCCCAACGGCGTCGACGTGCCGTGCGCATTGATGTAGTCGACGTCGGTCAGCGCCATGCCGGCGTTCCTGAGCGCGTTGACCATGCTGCGGCGGGCGCCGTCGCCGTCCTCCGGCGGTGCGGTGATGTGGTGGGCGTCGGCGCTCATGCCGTAGCCGGCGAGCTCGCAATAGATGCGCGCGCCGCGCGCCTTCGCGTGCTCGAGCTCCTCGAGGACCAGCACGCCGGCCCCTTCGCCCAGCACGAAGCCGTCGCGCCCGATGTCCCACGGCCGGCTCGCGGTCGCCGGGTCGTCGTTGCGGTGGGACAGCGCGCGCGCAGCGCAGAAGCCGCCGATGCCGAGCGGCGACACCGTGGCCTCGGCGCCGCCCGCAACCATAAGGTCGGCGTCGCCGTACTCGATGAGCCGCGCGGCCTCGCCGACGCTGTGATTGGCGGTAGAGCACGCGCTCACGGTGCCGAGGTTCGGCCCCTTGTACCCGTAATGGATCGACACGAGCCCCGCGATCATGTTGATGATCGATCCGGGCACGAAGAACGGCGAGATCTTGCGCACGCCGCCGTTGTGGTACGCCTGCTGCGTCTCCTCGATCATCGGCAGGCCGCCGATGCCCGAGCCGATGCATACGCCAGCGCGCTCTTTGTCGCCGGCGTAGCCGTCGAGACCGGCGTCGGCGATCGCTTCCATCGCCGCCACGAGACCGTAATGGATGAACGTGTCGTAGCGGCGCGCTTCCTTGGCGGACAGCCACTTCGACACGTCGAAGCCCTTCACTTCGCCGGCGATCTGCGACGGAAACGCCGACGCGTCGAAGCGGGTGATCCGCGTGATGCCGGACTTGCCCGCGAGGATGTCGGCCCACGCGGCATCCACACCGATGCCCACCGGGGCAACGATGCCCATTCCGGTGACGACCACGCGGCGTCGGGACATGTCGATGAATCGCGAAGGGGACGAGCGCGCCAAAGACCTGCCGGCGCGCGAACGCGCGCGGCGTCCCGTAGCGAGCCGCCGCGCAGTCCCGACTACTTCTTCACATGCGCGCCGATATAGTCGACAGCCTGCTTCACCGTCGTGATCTTCTCGGCATCCTCGTCGGGGATCTCGGTCTCGAACTCTTCCTCGAGCGCCATGACGAGTTCCACCGTGTCGAGCGAATCGGCGCCCAGGTCGTCGACGAACGAAGACTCGTTCTTGATCTCGGCTTCGTTCACGCCCAGCTGCTCGGCGACGATCTTCTTGACCCGCTGCTCAATGTTTTCCACGAAATTCTCCTGGCCTCTCCTCCCCTGCGAGGGGAATGTCGATTCAAAAACCCCGCGATTTTACCAGAACGAGCGCTGCAGCCGTCGCCCTCGACGTCATACCATCAGCATGCCGCCGTTGACGTGCAGCGTGGCGCCGGTGATATACGCCGCCCGCGGCCCGGCGAGGAAGGCGACCGCGTCGGCGACGTCCTGCGGCGTCCCCAGCTTGCCGAGCGGAATGCGCCCGAGCAGCGCCGTCCGCTGCGCCTCGCTGAGCGCGCGCGTCATGTCGGTGTCGATGAAGCCCGGCGCCACGCAGTTGACCGTGATGCCGCGACTGCCCACTTCCTGCGCCAGCGACTTGGTGAAGCCCACCACCGCGGCCTTGGCCGCCGCGTAATTGGCCTGTCCCGCGTTGCCCGACGTGCCCACGACCGAGCCGATCTGGACGATGCGGCCGCGACGCGCCTTCAGCATGCCGCGCAGCACCGCCTTGCAGAGGCGAAAGACCGGCGTCAGGTTGGTCGCCAGGATCGCATTCCATTCGTCGTCCTTCATGCGCAGCAGCAGGTTGTCGCGCGTGATGCCGGCATTGTTGACGAGGATCGTGATCGCGCCGTGTCGCGATTCGATCGACGCGAGCGCGGCGTCGGTGGCAGCGGCGTCGGTGACGTCGAGCTGCAGGCCTTCCCCCTTGGCGCCTGCCGCGGCCAGGTACGCCCCGATCGACGCCGCACCCTCCGCGGTGGTCGCGGTGCCGATCACCGTTGCGCCATCGCCCGCCAGCGTTTGGGCGATCGCGCGCCCAATGCCGCGCGTCGCGCCGGTGACCAGCGCAACGTCGTTGGAAAGTTCGCCCGCCGCCATGTCAGTCCCCCCGGGCCAGCGCCAGCGCCTCGTCGAATTCGGGACGGTCGCCAAGCGAGAACGCGGTCAGCGTGTCGTCGATGCGGCGCACCAGGCCCGCGAGCACCTTGCCGGGGCCGCATTCGACGA
>JBDSLT010000327.1:0-8629 GCA_039916265.1 Casimicrobiaceae bacterium
ACGTAGGTCAGGCAGGCCTCCGTCACCTTCACGGTGACTTCCTTGTCCGGATCGCGCTGCGCGAACACCTCCACGTCGACGGTGATCGAAGTGCGGCCCACGCGAGCGATGCGTGCGAACAGCGACACGACGCTTCCTCCATCGCGTCGTCCTGCGACCGCCTACGCCGCCGCCTTCTTGGCCTCGTCGCGCAACTCGCGGCGCAGGATCTTGCCGACGTTGGACTTCGGCAGATCGTCGCGGAACTCGATATCGCGCGGGCACTTGTAGCCGGTCAGATGCTCGCGGCAGAACTTCATGATTTCTTCCGCCGTGAGCGTCGGCTTCTTCCTGACGATGAAAAGGCGGACCGCCTCGCCCGACTTCTTGTCGGGCACGCCGACCGCGGCGCATTCCAGCACGCCGTCGTGCATCGCGATCACGGCCTCGATCTCGTTCGGGTACACGTTGAAGCCGGAGACGAGGATCATGTCCTTCTTGCGGTCGACGATCCGCACGAAGCCGCGCTCGTCCATGACGCCGATGTCGCCGCTCGCAAACCAGCCGTCCTTGTCGATGACCTTCGCCGTCTCGTCGGGGCGCTGCCAGTAGCCCGCCATCACCTGCGGTCCGCGGATGCATATCTCGCCGGGCTGGCCGAGCGGCACCCGCTTGCCCGCGTCGTCGCGCAACTCGATCTCCGTCGACGGCACCGGCAGCCCGATCGAGCCGTTGTAGGCGGGCAGGTCGAGCGGGTTGATCGTCGCCGCCGGCGACGTCTCCGTGAGCCCGTAAGCCTCGATCAGCGGGGTGCCGGTGACCGCCTTCCATCGGATCGCCACCGCCTCCTGCACCGCCATGCCGCCGCCCAGCGTCAAGCGCAGCGACGAAAAGTCGAGCTTCGCGAAGTTGCGATCGTTGAGCAACGCGTTGAACAGCGTGTTGACGCCGGTGAACGCCGTGAAGCGGTGCCTGCCCATCTCCTTCACGAAGCCGGGTATGTCGCGCGGATTCGGAATCAGGATGTTCTCGGCGCCGAGCGTCATGAACGTGAGGCAGTTCGCCGTCAGCGAGAAGATGTGGTACAGCGGGAGCGGCGTGACGATGATCTCGCGCTCCTTGGTGTTCATGAAAGGGAACACCCACGCCCGCGCCTGCAGGAGGTTCGCGACGATGTTACGGTGCAGCAGCATCGCGCCTTTCGCGACGCCCGTGGTTCCGCCCGTGTATTGCAGGAACGCAATGTCGTCGTGGGCGAGCGGGACGCGGTCGAGCGTGCGCTTGCGCCCGTCCATCAGCGCGTCCGACAGGTGGATCGAACCCGGCACCGAATACGCCGGCACCATCTTCTTGATGCGCCGGATGGCGAAGTCGACGAGCAGGCCCTTCACGCCGAGCAGCTCGCCGATCGACGTGATCACCGCCTGCCTGATCTTCGTCCTGCCGACGACCTCCTGCAGCGTGTGCGCGAAGTTCTCGACCACGACGATGATCTCGGCGCCCGAATCGCTCAACTGGTGCTCGAGCTCGCGTGCCGTGTACAGCGGGTTGACGTTGACCACCGTGCATCCCGCCCGCAGCGCGCCGAACAGGCACACGGGGTATTGCAGGATGTTCGGCATCATCAGCGCGACGCGCGCGCCCTTCTTGCAGCCCGCGCCCTGAAGGAACGCGCCGAACGCGGACGACAGGTGGTCGAGCTCCGCGAAGCTCATCGAGCGGCCCATGCAGGTGAACGCCGGGCGCGCCGCGAACTTGCCGCAGCTTTCCTCGAAAACCTCCCGGACCGAGGCGTACTCGTTGACGTCGATCTCCGCCGGAACGCCGGGCGGATAGCTCGAAAGCCAGATCTTTTCCACGCCGATCCTCCTCGTCGCGGGCATTGTGATTTTTGACTGTCGCCGGGGCGCGCGCCCGCTCGCCGCACCGTGCGGCGCATCGTACCAGAACCGCCCCGCCTGCAAGCCCGCTTCAACCGGGGTGGCGAGAGCGTTTCGGCCCGCCTAAGGCGGCGCTGGCGAGAGCGTTTCGGCGTAGTGCAGTGGGCCGCCGCGAAACGGTGCGAAGCCGGTGCCGAAGATCGCACCGGCGTCGACCAGGTCCGCATCGCCGACGATGTTCTGCGCGAGCGCGGCCCTTGCTTCCTGCACGTACGGATTCACCAGACGGTCTGCGAGACCGACAGGCACGGCGCCGGCCGCCTGCTTCTGCGGCTTGCCGTTTTCCCACGTGTAGAAGCCTTGCCCGGTCTTCTTGCCGAGCTTGCCGGCGTCGACGAGCGTCATCAGCTTCGCCGGCGGCGCCGCGTCGTCGCCGAGCATGCGCCCGACCGCCACGCATATGTCGAGCCCGACGGTGTCGGCGAGCTCGATCGGCCCCATCGGCATGCCGAACGCGAGCGCAGCCTCGTCGACCGTCTCGGGCGCGATGCCCTCGTCGACGCAGCGCATCGCCACCATCAGGTACGGCGCGAGCACGCGATTGACGAGGAAGCCGGGCGCACTTCGGACGGGCAGCGGCAGCTTGTCGATCTGGTGCGCAAACGCGGCGCCGCGCGCGACCTCGTCTTCGCGCGTGTCGCGGCCGGCGACGATTTCCACCAGCATCATCCGCGCCACCGGATTGAAGAAATGCAGACCGACCAGCCGCGTCGGGTCCGCCAGTGCGCCTGCGATGTCCTCGATGGGGATGCTCGACGTGTTGGTCGCGAGGATCGCGTCCGCTCGCGCCGCCTTTTCGAGGGTGGTGAACAGCGTGCGCTTGGCTTCGAGGTTCTCGAAAATCGCCTCGATGATCACGTCGGCTCGGGCGATGCCGTCGCCGGCGATGTCGGGTATCAGCCGGTCCGTCGCATCGCGCACGCGCCGCGCCTCCTTGAGCCGCTCGGCAAACAGCGTCGCAGCGCGCTTCATCGCCGGCGCGAGCCGCTCGGCGCTCTGGTCCTGCAGCGTCACCGTCAATCCGCGCAGCGCGCACCACGCGGCGATGTCGCCGCCCATCGTGCCGGCGCCGACGACATGCACGTGCGTCGCCTCGAACGCGCGCTCCTTGCCGAGCGCCTTCAGGCGCTCCTGCAGATGGAACACTCGGATCAGGTTGGTCGTGGTGGGTGCGGAGAGCAGCGAGGGAATGGACGCCGGGTCGCCGGCCGGGACGGCGAGCGCGTCGCCGTCGTAGCGCGTGAACATTTCGAGGATTGCATACGGCGCCGGATAATGCTCGCGGCGCGCGCGCTTCGCCACTTGCTTCGCCGCCTGCGCTGCAATGAGCCGGCGCGCCGGCCGCAGCAGCGACAGCGACAGCGGAAACGGCAATTCGCGCGGCTTCGGCCGCGCGCGCAGCACGCCGCGCGCGGTGCCTTCCATGATGCGCACCGGCACGCACTCGTCGGCGATGCCGAGCTTCTTCGCGCGGCGCGCGTCGACCGTCTTGCCGGTGAGCAGCAGGTCGAGCGCCGCGGGCGCGCCGACCAGTCGCGGCAGCCGCTTGATGCCGCCCCAGCCGGGCACGATGCCGAGCATCACCTCGGGCAGGCCGAGGCGCGTGCCCGGATCGTCGACGACGACCCGGTAGCGGCACGCGAGCGCGAGCTCGAGGCCGCCGCCGAGGCAGTACCCCCGGATCAGCGCGAGCGTCGGATACGCGACGTGCGCCAGGCGCTCGAACGTCTCGAAGCCGCGGCGCACGATCGCCAGCGCGGCGGCGCCATCGGCGACGCTGCCGAATTCGCCGACGTCGGCGCCGGCGATGAATCCGTTCGCCTTCCCCGACCGGATGATGAGTCCCTGCGGCGGGTCGCGATCGAGCGCGTCGAGCGCCGCGTTCAACTCGACGAGCATCTGCTGCGACAGCGTGTTCGTCGTCTCGCCGGCGCGGTCGAAGGTCAGCGTCGCAAGGCCGTCGTCGTCCCGGGTGACGATCCAGCTCTGCGTGTCCGCAGGCGTCGCCGGCGCTTCCGTCAGTGGCGTATCCGTCATCGTCGTCTCCGTCATGTCCGCTCGACGAGCATCGCGCCGCCCAGTCCGCCGCCGATGCAGACCGCCGCCATGCCGCGCTTGCCGCCGGTGCGCTCGAGCACGTTGAGCAGGTGCAGGACGATGCGCGCACCCGATGCGCCGACCGGATGGCCGAGCGCGATCGCGCCGCCGTCGACGTTGAGCTTCGTCGGGTCGAGCGCACCCATTGCGTGCGGAAGGCCGAGCTCGTCGCGGCAATAGTCGTCGCTCTCCCACGCCCGCAGGCAGCCGATCACCTGCGCGGCGAAGGCCTCGTTGATCTCCCACGCGTCGAGGTCGTCGAGGCCGAGGTGGTGCCGCGTGAGGATCGGCGTCGCTGCGTGCACCGGGCCGAGGCCCATCTGCGCGGGATCGAGGCCGGCCCATTCGGAATCGACGATGCGTCCCTTCGGCTCCAGCTTGTGCTCGTCGACGGCACGTCCGGACGCGATCACGAGCCACGTCCCGCCGTCGGTGATCTGCGAGCTGTTGCCCGCGGTGACGTTGCCGTACTTGCGGTCGAAGAACGGGCGCAGCTTCGCGAGGTTCTCCGCCGTGGAGTCCACGCGCACGCCGTCGTCCTTTTCGTAGAGCGTTCCGTCCTTCGCGTACAGAGGCACGATTTCGCGCGCGAAGTGGCCCGCCTGCTGCGCGGCGAGCAGGCGCTGGTGGCTGCGCGCCGCGTACTCGTCCATCTCGCGCCGCGTGATGCCGAACCGGTAGGCGATGTTCTCGGCCGTCTGGCCCATCAGCAGGCCGACGATCGGATCGGTGAGCCCCTTCATCAAGCCGATGACCGGCGCGAGATACGCCGGGCGAAACCGCGTCAGCAGCGCGGCGCGCTGTCCCGCCGACTTCGCCGCGTACCACTGCGACAGCCACAGCACCATCGCGTCCGAGTAAAGCAGCGGCGCGCGGGACAGCGCGTCGACGCCGCCGGCCAGCACGAGGTTCGAGCGGCCTGCGCGGATGTTGTTGATCGCCGAGTCGATCGCCTGCATGCCGGACGCGCAATTGCGCATGACCGTCCACGCCGGCACCTTCTGGCCGCAGCCCATCCGCAGCGCGGCGACGCGACCGATGTTGACTTCGTCGGGAGATGGCGCCGCGCAGCCGAGGATGACCTCGTCGAAGTCGCTTCCCTCGAAGGGCTGGCGCAGCAGCAGGGAACGCCCGGCGTCGGTCGCGAGATCGGAGGCCGCGAAGGGCCCCGGTCGGTTCTTCGACTTGAGGAACGGCGTGCGCGCGCCGTCGACGATGTAGACCGGCTCGTTCATGCCACGACCCCCGCTTGCGCGGCCGCGCGGTGGCGCGGCCGGTCGCTCGCGTGCGGCGCCATCGCCGTATCGTCGTGGACGGTGACGGGATTGGCGGGTTGCAGCAGCGACACGCCGAGATCCTGCGCGAAGTCGTCGACGCGGATCACCGGCTCGGTCAGCTCGCGCGCCGCGACGATCGCCTCCGCCTCGGCCGCGGTGATGATGCCGGCTGCGACGCCGCGTGCGGCCATCGCGTCGGCGTTCTCGCCCGGAACGAGCTTCGCGTCGAAGCTCCCGGCGCGATCCGCCGCCTTGAGCTTGGCTGCGGCAGGCTCCGCCGCGATCACGGCGTGCAGTGCGCGCTCGATCTGCGCCACCGGCTGGTCGCCGTCCTGCGGCATGTACATCCCCGCGGTCAGGCGGTCGCGCGCGGCGCAAGGCTCGATCAGCAGCCGTGCGACCTGGTGGCCGAGATCGTCCGACGGCACCTCGTAGGGCCGGCCGAGCGGGAAGACGACGCGCCACATCACTTCGGCGATGAAGCGGTTCGGGAAGTTGGAGATCACGCCTTCGAGCGCGTTCTGCGCCTTGAACATCGCGTCCCACATCGCCCAGTGCATCAGCGGCTCGTCCTCGGCCTGCCGGCCCTCGTCCTCGAAGCGCTTCAGCGTCGCCGAGCACAGGTACAGCATCGACAGGATGTCGCCCAGCCGCGCCGACAGCTTCTCCTTGCGCTTGAGCGCGCCGCCCAGCGTGCCCATCGAAACGTCGGTCAGGAACGCCAGCGCCGCCGAGAAGCGCGTCAACTGCTGGTAGTAGCGATGCGTCACCGGCGCGACCCCGTCGGGCACGCGCACGAAATGCGAACCGGTGAGGCCCATCACCAGCGTGCGCGCGAGGCTCGACAGCATGAAGCGCAGGTGGCCGAACATGAGGCGGTCGAACACGAGGCGCGCCTTCGCGCGGTCGGGATGGCGCGTCGCCGAGATTTCCTTCAGCACGAAGGGGTGGCAGCGGATCGCGCCCTGGCCGAACACAATCAGGCTGCGCGTCAGGATGTTCGCGCCTTCGACGGTGATCGCGACCGGCAGCGACACGTAGGCTGCCGCGATGAAATTCGACGGGCCCATGCAGATGCCCTTCCCGCCCACGATGTCCATCGCGTCGTTCACGACCACGCGCGCACGCTCGGTGAGGTGCAGCTTGGCGATGCCCGACAGCACGGCGGGCTTCTCGCCGATGTCGATCGCCTGCGCGGTCAACGTGCGCGCGGCGTCCATCATGTAGAGGTTGCCGCCCATGCGCGTCAGCGGTTCCTCGATGCCCTCGAACATGCCGATCGGCAGCTTGAATTGCTGCCGCACCCGCGCGTAGCCGCCGGTTGCGCGTACGGCGAGCTTCGCCATGCCCGTGCCGGTGGCTGGCAGCGAGATGCCGCGCCCGGCGGCGAGCGATTCCATCAGCATCCGCCAGCCGCGCCCGAGCATCGGCTGGCCGCCGATGACCCAGTCCATCGGGATGAAGACGTCCTTGCCCCAGTTCGGTCCGTTCTGGAAAGCGGAGTTGAGCGGCATGTGCCGCCGGCCGATCTGCACCCCGGGATGCGTCGTCGGGATCAGCGCGCAGCTGATGCCGATGTCCTCGCGCGTGCCGGCCAGGCGCTCGGGGTCGTAGGCGCGAAACGCCAGGCCGAGGAGCGTCGCCACCGGCCCGAGCGTGATGTAGCGCTTGTCCCACGTAAGGCGCAGGCCGAGCACGCGCTTGCCCTCGTGCTCGCCCCAGCAGACGATGCCGAAGTCGGGGATCGACGCCGCATCGGAGCCCGCGTGCGGGTTCGTCAGCGCGAAGCAGGGGATATCGACACCCTTGGCGAGACGCGGCAGGTAGTGGCGCTTCTGTGCGTCGGTGCCGTAATGCGCGAGCAGCTCGCCGGGGCCGAGCGAGTTCGGCACCATCACCGTCACCGACACCGTCCCGGAGTGCGTCGACAGCTTGGTCATGATTTGCGAATGCGCATAAGCCGAGAAGCCCTTGCCGCCGTACTCTTTGGCGATGCTCATCCCCAGAAAGCCGCGCTCCTTGATGAACTGCCACACCTGCGGCGGCAGGTCCTTGTAGACGTGCGTGGTCTCCCAGTCGGTGACCATCGCGCACAGCTCGTCGACGTCGTGATCGAGGAAGTGCTGCTCCTCGGGAGTCAGCGCCGGTTTCGGCACGGCGAGCAGCCGCTGCCAGTTCGGACGGCCCGAGAACAGCTCGGCGTCCCACCAGACGGTGCCGGCTTCGATCGCTTCCCGCTCGGTGTCCGACATCGGCGGCATGACCTTGCGGAAGCCGGCGAGCACGCGGTCGCTGATGAGCGCGCGGCGCAGGACGGGCACGTGGAACACGAGGACGCACGCCGCGAAGATCGCGGTCAGCACCACGTTCAGCGTGACGGGCAGCAGCTGCCCGACCCACGCCGCGCCGACGAACGCAGCGAACGCCAGGCTGAACGACAGCCCCGACGCGTTGACGTACAGGAGCGCGACCAGCGCGCACAGCGAGACTACGAGCCAGAGCAGGGTCAGCATGGGAGGTCCCCTCGGTTCGTCGGGTGAAACGGCGTGGCGGCGCGGTCCCTCATCGCGCGCCGGCGGGCGCGGCGTCGGGAGCGGGCGTTACCTCGGACAAGTCGGCCAGCGGCGCCTTCAGCCCGGCGAGCAGGAACGGCGCAAGCCGCTGCAGCAGGACTTCGTCGTTGTCGGTCTCGTGCGGATTCAACTCGGCGATCAGCTTCAGCGCGTCCGTTCCCGCCAGTGTGTAGGACAGCGCGCCCATGATGAAGTGCAGCCGCCACGAAAGCTCCTTGCGCGGCAGTTGCGGCAGCGCGCGGCCGAACGCCGCCTTGAAGCGCGCGATCATCTGCGCGTACTGCTCCGACAGGAATCGGCGGATGAACGGCGCCGGATCCGCGTACGCGCGCCCCAGCAGCTTCAGGAAATTCTTGCCGCCGCGTTGCGGATCGCGCGCCAGCGCTAGCGCCGGAGACAGCAGCGCCGCGAGGATCCGCTCGCAGGACACCGGCATCGCCCCTGCATCCCCTTCGAGCTTGTCGAGCAGCGCCACGCGCGCCTGGTTCATCGGGTCGAGCCGCCGCGTCAGCACCGCCTGAAACAACTCTTCCTTGCTGCCGAAGTGATAGTTCACGGCGGCGAGGTTCACGGCAGCCGCCGCCGTGATAGAGCGCAGGCTCGTCGCCTCGAAGCCATGCTCCATGAACAGCGCTTCAGCCGTGTCGAGGATGCGCGCCTTGGTCGCGGCGGCGCCGCGCAGCGCCAACAGCGGAATGACTTCGCCGCTCGTGGCCATGTTCGTCATGCTCCTGATCGATCGACCGGTTTGCGCCATGGCCCG
>JBDSLT010000328.1:0-2833 GCA_039916265.1 Casimicrobiaceae bacterium
CTGCTCGACCGCTTCCTGAGCGATGCGATCGAGGTCGACGTCGACGCCGTATGCGACGGCACCGACGTCGTGATCGGCGGCATCATGGAGCACATCGAGCAGGCGGGCGTGCATTCCGGCGACTCCGCGTGCTCGCTGCCGCCGTTCTCGCTGTCGGCGCATTTGCAGGACGAATTGCGCCGCCAGACCGAAGTGATGGCGCGCGGCCTCTCCGTCGTCGGCCTGATGAACGTGCAGTTCGCGATCCAGTTCGACGGGGGCGAGGGGACGGTCTACGTGCTCGAAGTGAACCCGCGCGCGTCGCGGACGGTGCCGTACGTGTCGAAGGCCACGGGTCGCCCGCTCGCCAAGATCGCGGCGCGCTGCATGGTCGGACAGTCGCTCGCCTCGCAGGGCGTCACGCACGAGATCGTGCCGCCGTATTACTCGGTGAAGGAAGCCGTCTTCCCGTTCATCAAGTTCCCGGGAGTGGACACGATCCTCGGTCCCGAGATGAAGTCGACCGGCGAGGTGATGGGCGTGGGCGACACGTTCGGCGAAGCCTTCATCAAGAGCCAGCTCGCCGCCGGCGTGAAGCTGCCGGAGGAGGGACGCGTGTTCATCAGCCTCAAGAACAGCGACAAGCCCAGGGCGATCGAGACGGCGCGCCAGCTCGTGGCACTCGGATTCCAGCTCGTCGCGACGAGGGGCACCGCCGCCGCACTGTCGGCCGCTGGCGTGCCGGTGACGGCAGTGAACAAGGTGGCCGAGGGCCGCCCGCACATCGTCGACATGATGAAGAACGACGAGATCGCCCTGGTGGTCAATACTGTCGAGGAGAAGCGCTCGGCGATCCAGGACAGCTACGTGATCCGCCGCGCCGCGCTGAACGACCAGATTCCGACGTACACGACGCTTGCCGGCGCGCGCGCCGCTGCCGTGGGACTCTCGGGGATGCTCGGCATGGTCCCGTATTCGATCCAGGCGCTGCACGAGCGCCTGGGGGCGACCGAGCCCCCATTGAGTGCAACATTGAGCGCGACCGCGCAATCGAGCTGACATGCCCAACGTACCGATGACCATCGAGGGCGCAGAGCGCCTCAAGGCCGAGCTGCAGCGCCTGAAGAGCGTCGATCGCCCGGAGATCATCCGGGCGATCGCCGAGGCGCGATCGCACGGCGACATCTCCGAGAACGCCGACTACGACGCAGCGAAGGAGCGGCAGGGCTTCATCGAGGGGCGCATCGCCGCGGTGGAGGAAAAGCTCGCCAACGCGCAGGTCATCGATCTCGCGACGCTCGACGCCGACGGCCGCGTGGTCTTCGGCGCCACCGTCGAGCTGGCGGACGTCGACACCGACGAGCGCGTGAGCTACCAGATCGTCGGCGACGACGAGGCCGACATCAAGGACGGCAAGATTTCGGTCAGCTCGCCGATCGCCCGGGCGCTGATCGGCAGGACCGAAGGCGATACCGCCGAGGTCGTCGCGCCCGGCGGCCGCCACAGCTACGAGATCCTGTCGGTGACCTACGGGTAGCGTAGCGCTTCATCCGGCTTCGGACGCTGATTACGTCAATCGAATCAGCAGCATCGGCCGCGTCTATCGACGTCATCCGGCGATGCGATTGGCTTTTGCCACCCCGCCCCCCATTGTTATTGTGCGATGCAACAAATCGCCAATGGACACTTGGAGCCAAGGATGAACAACGAAACGACGCTGCGCCGCGAAGCATTGCTGGCGCTGCAGCTCAAACGACTGGACACCATCGGCATGTCGCCCGTCGAACGCGAGCACGCGAAGGCGCAACTGCGCCGTGCCGAGGCTGTGGCCGAGATGACCGCGCGCCTGTGGACCCGCCTAGGCGGCTACGCCCGGCGGCTTCGGGGCGGCGGCGCTGCGGTGACGCGAGCGGCCGCGCTGCGCTGAAGCGCTGATACCAGCTCCTGCGCGGCCGGCGCGAGCCGCCGGTTCCGGCGCGTGATGAGCTCGGTGACCGTCCCGCCGCCAGGCGGCAGGTCGACCGCGAGTCGTACCAGTAGTCCCTGCGCCGCGTAGTGGTCGGCGAGGGCCGCCGGTAGGACCGACACGGCGTCGCTCGTTTCGAGCAGCGCCAGCGTCGCGACGATCGACACCGTTTCGACGAGGTCCACCGGCGCGCGCACGCCTGCGCGCGACAGCAGCGCGCGCGCTTCGGCCCGCATCCCCGTGTCGGGCGGGTGAAGGATCCACGGCATGGCCGACAACGTGGCAGGCGCCAGCGATTTTGCCTTCGCAAGCGGGTGCCCGGCGCGCGCGACGACGCAGAGCGTCTCGTGGCGTAGCGGCAGGACGTCGTAGTCGCCGGCGTCGGCGCGCGTCGGCAGGTGTCCGATCGCGAGGTCGAGCGTGCCCTGGGCGAGCGCGGCCACGAGGACGTCGGAGGTGTTCACGAGCACGAAGGTGCGCAACCCCGGGCGGTCGCGACGCACTTGCTGCAACGCCGGTGCCAGCAGCCGCGGCACCGCGCCCGTCTCCGCGCCCACGCGCAGTGTCCCCTTCGCACCCGCGGCGAGCGCGCTGACTTCCTCGCGCGCCTCGGCGAGATCGGTCAGCACGCTGCGGGCACGGCGGATCATTGCCTCGCCGTAGGGCGTCGCTTGCATGCCCCACGCAGCGCGGTCGAAGAGCGGCACGCCGAGGGCTTCCTCCAGGTCCGCCAGCATGCGCGTGGCCGCGGGCTGCGTGACCGCGATGTCGACGGCCGCGCGCCGCAGGCTCCGGTGCTCGTCGATGGCAACCAGCAGCGCGAGCTGGCGCACCTTGAGTCGCGTGCGCACATGCCAGTCGGGGAGCTGAGGCGTCTTGGTCGCCACG
>JBDSLT010000329.1:0-13743 GCA_039916265.1 Casimicrobiaceae bacterium
TCACCGACCTCGCGCACCGCGCGCAACTCGATCGCCGCGACCTGACTGCGCTGGCCGATGCCGACGCGCTCGCGGCGCTCGCGGGCCACCGGCACGGCGCCGTATGGGAAGTCGCAGGCGTCGAGAAGCTGCCGGCGCTCCTCGCCGGCGCGACCTTCGACGACGCCGACGCCGCACTCCACGCGCCCACCGAAGGCCAGGACATTGTCGCCGACTATCGACGAATCGGCCTCACGCTGCGCCGGCATCCGGTCGCGCTCCTGCGCCGGCAATTGCGCGAGCGCCGAATGCTGACCGCCGGCGAGATCGCCACCGTGCCGCACGGCCGCTTGGTACGCGTCGCGGGGATCGTGATCGGGCGGCAGCGCCCGGACACCGCGAGCGGCGTCATCTTCGTCACCCTCGAGGACGAGACCGGCGCGATCAACGTCATCGTGTGGCGCGACGTGCACGAGCGGCAGCGTCGCGAGCTGCTCGGCGCGCGGCTGATGGCCGTGCACGGCAAGGTCGAGCGCGAAGGGATCGTCGTGCATGTCATCGCGGGTCGCCTCGCTGATCTGACGCCACTGCTCGGCACGTTGCCGACGCGGTCGCGCGATTTCCATTAGGGTCGGAACTCCGCGCCGCAGCATTTTCCTACTGAAGACCCGTCGTACGCAGATTCGCGTGTTTTACTCGCCCGTTCGAGGAGAAGCCCACTGCCTGTGCCGACATAGCTATCAATAGGTCCCCCTATTTCCGGTCTTGCCGATGATTGATACGGCTTTTGGCACTTATCTGAACTAAAATTGCGACCTAATGGATGATCTGTTTAGCGTCTTATAGGTCATCTACTTCTTGGGCGGCGGGATCATTGCGTGACACCTACTTCAACAGGCAAAACGACGGACTGATAGAACGGACCAGGAGAGGACCATGACCCTTCACAACCCGGATCCGGCGACCACGATTCGACGCCTCGTCGAGGGCTATCAGGTATCTCAGGCAATTCATGTCGCAGCTACGCTCGGTATTGCGGACCTGCTCGCGGATGGAAGCCGAACGAGCGACGAGCTCGCCGAATCCACCGGAACCCATCCCCCCACGCTCTACCGTCTGCTACGCGCGCTCGCGAGCGTGGACGTGTTGCGTGAAGTCGACGGCCGCCGTTTTGAACTCACGCCCCTCGGTGAGGGCCTGCGCTCCAACGTCCCTGACTCGATCGCGGGCTGGGCGGCGTTCATTGGTCGCCCTTACTACTGGCAGGCGTGGGCTGGGTTGCTGCATAGTGTCCGCACTGGCGAAAATGCCTTCCGGCACGTCCACAACACCGACGTCTGGACATACCGGTCGAGCCGCCCGGACGAGAGCGCTATTTTCGACCGCGCTATGGCGTCGCTGTCCCGCCGATCGAACGCCGCGCTCCTCGCCGCTTACGACTTCGGCCGCTTCCGCACGATCATCGATGTCGGCGGCGGCAACGGTGCGCTTCTCGCCGCCATCGTGGCGATGCATCCCAATCTCGAGGGCGTGCTGTTCGACCAGCCTCACGTCGTCGCTGCTGCTCCCGCGCTGCTCGAGCGTGCCGGCGTCGCCGACCGCTGCCGAGTTGTCGCGGGCAACTTCTTCGAATCGGTCCCGAATGGTGCCGACGCCTACGTGCTACGAGCCGTGATCCACGACTGGGAGGACGAGGAGTCCATTCGCATTCTCAGAGTCGTCAGTCGTGCCATCCGGGCCGACGGAACTTTGCTGCTCATCGAGCGCGTGATTGCGCCGCCGAACGAGGGGCGCGACGCGAAATTCTCTGACCTGAACATGCTTGTTGGCCCGGGCGGCCGAGAGCGGACGCGCGAGGAATTCGCAGCGCTTCTCGATGCGTCACGCTTCCGGTTGGCCCGTGTGGTTAGCACCGGTGTCTACTCGGTCGTTGAGGCCGTACCGGCCTGACACCGCCTTCAGTGCCGCAATCGCAAGGAGAGCGAAAGATGAGAACAAACCGTGGGCGGGTAGCGGTCTGGATCGCGGTCACCTCAACCGTACTGGCTGCAGCGGCTGCGGCGGCAAATGCAGCGCCTGTCTGGGAGGTAGTCGGCAGCACTGGAAAGCTTAAGGGATTGCAGGGTGCGGGCACTCTACATGATTGGTAAGGATTTTTGCGTTAGGGCGTCTTGTAACCCGTGGCGTAACAGGTTACAATAGCGCCCGTGATCCGAAGCTTCCGACACAAAGGTCTTGAACGGTTCTATCTCAAGGGCACAAAAGCCGGGATACAAGCGCAGCACGCACAACGCCTGAGATTGATTTTGGGTCGGCTTCAGGTCTCGATCAGGCCGGACGATATGAATCTTCCTGGCCTTGTCTTGCATCCGCTCACCGGTGATCGCAAAGGCACCTGGGCCGTTCGGGTGAGCGGCAACTGGCGCGTCACGTTTGGCTTTGTCGGAGGTGATGCCGTCAACGTCGACTACGAGGACTATCACTAGGAACAACGCCTATGTTGATGCACAACCCTCCGCACCCGGGCGAGGTATTGCGTGAGCTCTGTCTCGAACCGCTCGGGGTATCGGTAACCGAGGCCGCGAGTGCACTTGGTGTCAGCCGCAAGACGCTATCGTCCATCCTGAATGGCCGGGCTGGTGTCAGTCCGGAAATGGCGGTTCGCCTTTCCATTGCATTTGGCACTTCGGCCGAAAGCTGGCTCAATCAGCAACTCCAGTTCGATCTGTGGCAGGCCGAAAAACGGCGGCGTCAGCTACGGGTGCGCAAGCTTGCCGCGTAATACGCCCAACCCGGCGTTCGAGCGGACGCGCCGGTACGGGGCTTCTACTTGGCGGTTGTCAGCGCGGCGCGCCGCTCAACTTAGTTGTTGGGCGTCACGACGGTGCAACTTACGCTTTAGGCCCGGTTGCCAGCACTATCTCTCTCTCTGATGAACAAGGGAAAGGCTGAACAAGTCTGTCGAATTGTGGTCCGATCCGAATCTGGAGACACGGCGAGGCGAACGATGAGTCAGATGAGTTTTGGGGACGCGGAGTACGCGGGCAAGCGTAAGCAGACGCGGCGTGAGTTGTTCCTCGGCGAGATGGAGCTAGTCGTTCCCTGGCAATCGCTGCTGAATCTCATCGATCCGATGTATCCGATTGCGGGTCGTGGGCGTCATCCGTACCCGCTGGCGACGATGCTGCGGGTGCACCTGATGCAGAACTGGTTCGGATTGAGCGACCCGGCGATGGAAGAGGCGCTGTACGAGATCACGCCGATGCGCAGGTTCGCGGGTCTGTCGCCAGGCCCACGATGCGCCCGAGGGGCGCAAGCTGCTACGCCGACTGGGCAATGCGCCACGGCCGCTGCACTTGTTGATGGACCGAGCGTACGAGGGTGATGAGACCCGGCAACTGGCGCTCGATCTCGGGTTCATTCCTGTCGTGCCACCCAAGGGGAATCGTGTCACGCCGTGGGAATACAACCGCGCGATGTACAAGAGGCGCAACGAAATCGAGCGGCTGTTTCGCCGACTCAAAGGCTTTCGGCGCATCTTCTCGCGCTTCGAGAAGCTCGACCTCATGTTCATCGGATTCATCAACTTCGCGCTCATCACCGATGGATTGCGAATAGTGTGAACAGGCCCTAGTCATCGTGGGCGGGGGCATCGGCGGCGTCATCTGCCTGAAGTACGCCAAGGACGCCGGGCTGAAGACGTTGCTCCTGGAGCGCCGCGAGCGTATCGGCGGGTTATGGCGTGACCTTCCGTCCTGGCAGGACATCCAGTTCCGCAAGGAAGACTGGACGCTCGGCGAGCTTCCGCTATCCGGGGAAGACCAGGCGAGCATCTTGCGCAACATCGAAGCCTGGGTTGAGCGCTTCGCGCTCTCGCCCTAATTCGCCTGAATGCGCCCGTGACAGATGCACGGCCGCTCGAAAACGGCTGGCGCGTCATGAGCGATGCGACCACGTATGAACCGAGGTGGCTCATCGCCGCCACCGGTGGGCACAATCGCCCCATTGTTCCGCGGGTCGAGCGGAACGATTCGTCGATTACCGAGCATCACTCCTCTGCCTTGCGCGATCCCGAAGAGCTGAGAGGCAAACGCGTCACAGTAGTTGGAGGCGGCGCATCCGCGTACGACCTTCTGGACCTCTGCTTCGCGTACGGGGCGGACAGCATCGCGTGGATCTACCGTTCCACCAAGTGGATGCGCCCGACGCGCAACCTCAAGTACTTCGGAACCGATATCCGACTCCTGGCAAAGTACCAGATGCTTGGCCTGCCCGCGACCGTCGTGAACTGGCGCGTGAACCGGGATTTGCGGGCGAGATACGCGAAAGCGAGAATCGAGGAAATCATGCCGGCCAGCGACTTCGACTTCGGTCGCGAGCAGCTCATTCCAGGCCGACCGCGCATGATCCAAGGTTTCCACCGCATCGAGCGTTACCGCGGCGAGGTGCACTCCCTCCGGGGCAAGACGATTCGACTGGCAAACGGCGAGCAGGTTGAGACAGATCTGTTGCTGTGGGGAACCGGCTACACCGCGGATTACGGCTATCTGGGCCTGAAGGCGCTTACTGAGGGCCGTGGCTTGAACGAGATCGCTAGACGCTGCTACTCGGTGCTCCGCTCGATCGACGCTCCCAACCTCTTCCTCTTGGCGCCGGGCGTACTTGAAACAACCACCTCAACACCTTGGGCCTATGCACATGCAGCGAAGTCCATCATGTCTCATATCGCGGGCCGGCCGGTTTTTGTGGATCAGCCGCGCCAGGCCCTTACGAATCATATTGATCTGCTCAAGGTGCTCGCTCGGCGTGACCGCCGGAACTATCCATTCGGTCTCTGGGATCTGAAATGTCTTTGGCTCGCCATGTTCCATCCAAAGGCGAAACCAATGCCGATCCCTTGAAATACATTGGTGCCCGGTTTGCCGCTTATCAGGGCGCGATTGGCGTAGTCAAACATACCCGCGGCGGCTTCGTGGCGAACCGCATCTTCTTCGACACGGCCGCAGCACTCGACCCCAAGGCCAGCGAGCGTCGCGCGCGCAATTCCACGCGCCCCTTGACCCGGCCTTCGGAGCTGCAGCGCGCGTGGGTCGACGCCGGATTTACGGATGTCGTGGAGACGACGCTCACCATCCGCGTGGACTATGCGTCCTTCGTCTACCGCTTTCCCTTCGAGGACATCGACCGCGCGCGCGCCGAAGACGAGGCCGAGGGCTTCGCCAAACTCGTCACCGACACGCGCGGCAGGCTGCTCGGCGCGGCGATCGTCGGCGCGCACGCGGGCGAGCTCATCGCCGAATGCGTGCTGGCGATGAGCAAGGGGCTGAAGGTGAGCGACCTCTCGGCGGCGATTCACACTTATCCGACGCTGGCCTCGATCAACCGCCGCGCGGCCGACCTATGTCAGACTTCGGGAAGCCGTCAGACTTAGGTCGACGGGGATCCCGATGGCCAGCGTTCCTACGCAACTGAGAGCAACGGAGAAGCAATGAGCGATCTCGCGTACGACGGTTCGGAACAAATTGTCGCTGGCTACGAACCAGGGAGCGGCGACCCGGAGAAGGATCAGGCTCTGCACGACATCAGCATGATGTTCGGCGGGCGCATTCCCAACTTCCACAAGGTGCTGGCCAACTCGCAGGCTGTCGTGGCCGCCTTCGAGGCGATGCGGCGCAACATGCAGAAGACGAAGCTACGCCCGCTCGAGCGCGAGATCGTTTCGGTCGAGGTATCGCGCCGGACCAACTGCCACTATTGCCTGGCCGCCCACTCGAACTTTGCGAAACAGATGAAGATGAGCCGCGCAGACATTCAGGCAATGCGGACCGGGCAACCGCTCTCGGATCCCCGCCACGCGCTGGTGCAGCGTGCGGCGCAACGGCTCTGGGACACTCAGGGCCGCCTGACCTCGGAAGAGATCCGATCCTTCGGCGATCAGGGGTTGAGCGCGACGGAACTCATCGAGATCATTGCCGTCATCGGCTGGTACGTCATCTCGACGCTTACCAACAACCTTGCGCGGACCAGGATCGACCCGGAGTTCCAGTACGACGACGGCGCAGGTACCGAGCGCGCGTGACTCGCGGGGCCCTCGCGGTGCACCGCACGGGGGCACTTGCGCTGTCCTCGCAGGGCGCGGAGCCAGCAGGATGGTGTCAACTAGTTGACTGCTTTGTCCCTGAAACGACGGTAGCTTGAAAAAGGGAAGGCAGTTCCTGCGCGTCCTTCGCATTGCCTTGTCACCTGGAGCCCTCGTCCCCAAAGCCGCTGGCGGGGGCGAGAAAACGGCGTTGCCCGGTTGCCCTTTCGGAACGGTCCTCGGCACCGGTACAAAAGGAGGTCAGCATGCAAGGTACAAGGTCCATCACCAGAGTGCTTGTTGGCGCCGCGCTCTGCGCGTTCGTGCTTGTTTCCAACCACGCCGTGGCCGAGCCCGTCAAGATTTCGATCGGTTATCAACCTTGGTGGTCGGGAGGCGTGTCCGCCGTCGTAATCCGGGGGCTCGGGCCGGCGCTTTGGAGCAAATTTCTTCCCGCAGATGTCGAGGTGGACTTCCAGGCGAGCCCGCAGGGGCCAGTCATCATCAACAACATGTTGGCGGGCAAGCAGCAGATCGGCTACATGGGCGACATGCCCGGTGTCGTGGCAACGACCAAACCTCAAATGGCCGACATCCGCATGGTAGCGGTCACCAGTTTTTCCGCGGGTCAAATGTGCCACCTGCTGCTGGTTCGCCGGGACGCGCCGGCATTCAAGTCGCCGAAGGAAGCGGTTCAATGGATCGATGGCAAGGTCGCCGCTGCACCCAAGGGCGGCTGCACCGACTTGTTCTTCCGCAGCGTCATCAAGGAAGGCAAGATCGAACCCAAGGAATACGGGCACCAGAGCGTCGAGCAGATCGTCACCAACTTTCGCGTAGGCAAACTCGACGCCGCGGTGGTTCCCGATATTCCTCGCGCGAAGATCGAGGCGGAGGGCACGGCGCGACTGGTCGCGACCGGATTCAACTTCGGCCTTCCTGATGCGGGCGTGCTGGTCATGCGCAAGGACTTCATGGACCAGTACCCGCAAATCGCCAAGGCTTGGCTAAGAATGGAAATGTTCGTACAGACCAACTACCTGATCGATCCCAAGCAATGGGACGAGGTCGCGAAATTGACCGTGGCGCAGAATCCGGGTTACACGACCGAGCAAGTCAAGGCCTCGTTGTTCAGTCGCATTCCCGCGGAGAAAGGTGGAGCTCCGGTCCGCCAGACCTTCCCGTTCGTCTTCGACGATCAGGTCAAGGCAAAAATGGTGGGAGCCTACAAGTTCCTCAACGACATCAAGATCATCGACGTCGACAAGCCCCGCGAGGGTGCGATCGACGACAACCTCGCTCGCCAAGTGGCCGCCGAGGACAAGGTCAAGTTGCCGCTCGGCGACATCAGATGAAACTAGGCGGGCGCCAGGTTGGGCGCAACGTCGGCGGCTCGGCTGGCGCCCTTGCTGTCGACCTTCCCCCCGCTCAATCGCGCGCGACGACCGGCGGACCCGGCCTCGGTCCGCTCGCGGTAAATCGCGCATTGCGGTGGCTGCGAACGCCCGGACCGTACCTGCTGCTACTCGGTTTTGCTATCTTCCTGGGCCTCTGGCACCTGACCGTAGAAGTATGGCAATTGCCGCGGTTCAAGGAAATGCCGCGTCTGACGACGGTTGTGACGGAGTGGTTGAGCAAGTCCCCGACCTACGGCATCTCGATCTACACGGCCGCGTACTACCAGCACATGCTGATAAGCACGGAGCGAGTGGCGATCGCGTTTGTCCTGAGTTCCGTGATCGGGATATCGCTGGGTCTGGTCCTCGGCTGGTTTCGCGTCTTCAAGGCGTACGTCTTCCCGATATTCGAGCTGTTTCGACCGATTCCCCCGCTCGCGTGGGTACCGCTGTCTATCGTTCTTATCAGCGGAACAGAAAAGCCGATCATTTTTCTTACCGCAATCGCGCCGTTTTTTGCCACCACGCTCAACACGATTCTCGGGGTCGAGTCGATCGACGTTTCCTACACCCGCGCAGCACTTTGTCTCGGAGCCAGCCGCTGGCAGGTCTTCAGGCACATAGTCTTGCCGGGCGCGTTGCCGTTCATCTTTACCGGCCTGGAGATTTCGATGGGCCTGTCGTGGTTCTCGCTGGTGGCCGGAGAGATGCTTTCCGGCAACTTCGGGCTTGGCTATCTCATCATCTATTCGTTCATGAATATCAGCTACCCCAACATCGTCATCGGCATGTTCACCCTGGGTGCACTGGGATACCTGAGCAGCGCCCTGCTCCGGATGATCGGACGGCGACTCATGCAATGGCGAGTTCGGGAACTGGCGCTCGGGGGAATTTCGTGATGACGGGTGGCCGAGAGCGGAAATCGTGATACCGCAGGCGGCAGCGATCCCCAGGGCAAGCAGGCTCCGATTGTCGGCGCGGAAGATGGCGGTGTATTCGGATGCATTGCGAGCGACCGCGTCGATATTCGTGTTTCTGGCAACCTGGGAGGCGATGTCGAACGTGACCAAGTGGTTCGGTGTCGAGATGCAGTGGGCGAAGGTAATTCCGCCGCCGACCACTGTGCTGAAGACGTGGATCGCGTTGCTGGGCGATCCGGACTATTGGCACAGCTGGTATCTCAGCACCTACAGGGTGGCCACGGGGTTTGTGGCGGCGATGGTGTTCGGCATTCCGCTGGGTCTGGCCATGGCGGTCAGCAAGACGTTTCGTGGAATCAGCTTTCCGGTTTTCGAGGTCTTGCGACCGATCCCACCCCTGGCCTGGGTGCCGGCCTCGATCATATTCTGGCCGACGCAGGAGCTCTCGGTCATATTCGTCATCTTTCTGGGCGCATTCACGACCGTCGTGATCAATGTGCTCGGGGGCGCGCGAGCGATCGACATCCGCTTCATTCAGTCCGCGCAGGCGATGGGCTCATCGGGCAGGGACATCTTTCGGCGCATCATCCTGCCCCATACCATCCCGTCGATTGTTGTCGGTGGCGAGGTCGGGATGGGTATCACCTGGGCGATTGTTGTAGCCGCAGAAATGATCGCGGGAGGCGGCAGTTCGCTGAGCGGCCGTGGTGCCGGGCTCGGTTATTTCATCTGGAACGCCTACGTCAATCAGTCTTTCCCGGAGATCATCGTCGGCATGTTCAGCATCGGCGCCGCCGGATTCGCCGCGAGCGCCGTGCTGCGCAGGGTCGGCCGCCGGCTCACTCCGTGGCTGCAGGTTCGCTGAACCCCGGCGTCCGCGATCCCCTGTCCAGAACGGAGCGGCGGGGGGCGCCATAACCCGGAGAACCGGAACCACTGTCGGAGACGCGACCTTTTTTGCGCCCTTCGGATCGAGGTACCTGTGGCTTTACGAAAGAAGGTGGGTCGAGCCTGGAATCGGGCGACGATGCGTCGTGCCGGAATGGTCGCGCTCGTCGTGGGCACGGTCTTGAATCTGATTAACCACTTCGATCTGTTGCTGGGCGCTCCCGTCACTGCGACATCGCTGATACAAATGGCGCTCACCTATTCGGTTCCCTACATGGTCTCGACCCATGCGCAGATCTGGTGGTCGGACGACTAGCGTGGTGCGTTCGCATTCGCCCCGCAAGCAATCAAGCGGCGCCAATCCGTGTCTCCCAGGAGTAAAAGAGAGCGCACAGGGGGTGCGAGACTTCAGTCGGCATCGCCGGAAACTGTCACCCGTATCCGGTATGATGGCTTTGGCCGAAGCGCGCGCGGCGCGCGACATCCGTCCGGTCTACCGCGGACTCCACGCCTTCGGGCCCGTCAAGCGCGCAACATATCCGCCGAGGTAGGCGCCATGCCCAGACAGCGGGGATCGATCATACCGATCCGACCTTTGGAAGTTGCCGAGTTCTCCTCCCTTGCGGATTCGGAGGCTGCAGCGCCGCCGACGGCGCCTGGCGAACGATCGCGTTATCCCGTTTCCGCTGTCGGATTCGTCGAACTGCCCGCGCAAGACCGAACGATCCTGTTAGCGAAATGCTCGAACCGTAGATATGCCAAGGGATCGCCGATGTTCGCGCAGGGCGAGGCGCATTCGCTGAACTTTCTGATCGATCACGGGCTGGTCAGGACTTACTACACTTCGGTAACGGGAAAGGAGATTACGCTTTCCTACTGGTCCGACGGCGACTTGATCGGAGGACCGGATTTTCTGCACACGCGAACTGCGCATATCTGGTCTGCCCGCGCGGTAGACGAAACGCGGGTCTGGAGCATCTCGCCGGACGATCTGGACCTGCTGGTACAAAGAAGGCCCGCCATTGCGCAGTTCGTCATTGCGTCGCTGACGTTCAAGGTAGCTTGGCTGTCCGGCCTGCTGCAGGCCTTCGGAACGCAGTCGGTCGTGTTTCGACTTGCACATCTCCTCCTGAGACTCGCCGAGATGCACGGCATCCGTTCGACCAACGGAGAGATCCTGATCCGGCATCACTTTACACAGGAGGATCTCGCCAATATGGTCGGCGCAACGCGTCAATGGGTGAGTACGACGCTACGCTATTTTCAACGCGACGACATCGTCTACTCGGCGAAGGGAAAGCTCGTGATCCGAAACATCGAGCTGCTGCAACGCATCGTGGGCGAGGCGGGGCGTCCCGCCTCTGTTGAACCTGACGAACGCGGCGCCAAACCACGCCGGTGAGCGTCCTCGCAAAGCGACGCGCCCGCCGACAGGCACCCGACGTCAGCTGATCGCGACTCGGGTCACGGCGCGTTGCCTCGCGCGACGAACTACGATGAAACCGACCAGTAGGGCCACGGGCAGCCACGCCACCCAAGGGTTGCGCCACTCGTAAAACGCCAGCGACGCAACCGGACCTGTCAGCAGGAAAGCCCGTTCTCCGGGAGTCAGCCGACCCATGAAGCCGCCGTAGATCGCCGCCGACAGCATGAGTGTGCTGACGCACAGAAGGAGCGTCCCGATCAGCGTATCGATCGTGTAGTGCGGAAACTGCAGCGCATTCGGAAACGCGACGAAGAAAAATGGCAGAAGCATGCATATGCCGCCAAGTTTGAAGGTTTCCAGGCAGGTGTTCTTGAACGACCCGCCTGCGATGCGCGACGCCATCATTACGCCGACCGCCACCGGCGGCGTAAACGACGAAAAGACCGCGAAGTAGAATCCGTAGAAATGCGCCGCCAGCGGATTGACCCCGGCATCGATGAGCGACGGAATTACCACGATCGCCGCCAAAGAATAGGCGGCGGGTGTCGGCAGCCCCATACCAATCAGCAGGCAAATTCCCATCCCCAGCAGCAGTGCCATCTCGACGCTGTTGCCGGCGACCCGGATCATTAGATCCGCGAAGAGAGTACCGAGACCGGTGGTCGTCAGCATTTGCACGATGACGCCGATCGCGGCGAGGATCACGGCGAGTTGGGCACCGGCGAATGCGCCGCCGCGCAGTCCAGCAATGATGTCCTTCAGGCCGGGGCGATACCGCTTCGGGCGCAAGAAGCTCATTCCGACCATCGTGCCGATACCCCATAGTGCGGCCATGCCGGCCGAGTAGCGCAATGACAGCAGCGTTACGACAATTGCGATCGACGGTAAGAAGCCGGGAAGAATCCAGAATATCTTCTCCCAATTCACCCGCTGTCGCTCGTATGGGATGCCTGGCGACGCCTGGATCAGCGCATAGACGCCGATTGCAAGCGTGAACATGTAGAGAATCGCGGGCAGGATTGCGGCGGCAACGACTTCGATGTAGGAAATGCCGAGAATAACGGCCATGAGGAACGCGCCGAGGCCCATCACGGGCGGGATGATCTGGGCGCCGTTTGCGGCCATGACCTCGATCGACCCCGCCTGCTCGCGGCTGAAGCCTCCGCGAATCATCGTCGGAATGGTCATCGAGCCGCTGAGCGCGATGCAGCTCACGGTCTGACCGGTCACCATGCCCACCAGCGAGCTGGCGGCGATGCACGAGTAGGCAACCCCGCCGCGCACGAGGTTTCCCGCCGCCTTGCCGATCTCGTCGAACATGTCCAGCACACGAGTGCTGGTCATCAGCCCCCCGTAGACGAGCAGCAGCAGGATCGTGTCGGCCGACAAGGGTATGAACGTATAGACGCCACGCGGGCTGCCCATGCCGGCGAGGTAGCTCATCACGACTTCAGGCGAGAATCTAAGGTCGACGACCGGGCTGGGAAAGAGGTGACCAAGCCCGAAGTACAGCGCTGCCGCCAGACACACGATCGTCAGCGCGGTGCCCCACACGACCCAATTCAAGCCGAACACCGCGAGCAACAGCATCAATCCGATGAAATATTGCAGCGGCGTGAGGAACGGCTGGCTCAACTCCAGCTCCTGCGCCTGGACATACAGGTAAGCGGTAGAGAGCAGCGTGCATGCCAACATGACGGCGAGGAACAGCCACCAACGGGCACCCCGGCCGGTTGTCGCACCGCTCTCGGCTGTTCCGGGCAGCTTTTCTTGCGCCGTGTGCAGAACGATCAGCAACAGGATCATCCCCAGGTGCACCGTGTAGTGCTCCATGGCATTGTGGAACGTCCAGAACACCGAGATTGCGTGGTACACCACGACCAGCAACGCGACGGCCGTATAGATAAAATCGATCGTGCGCGACACGCCCGACGCACTCTTGCTGATGCTCATCGCATATCTCCGGAAGGCATGGACGCCGACCGCGTCGCCGGAGCGGCATCGCTGCGGGCCTGACGCGGGAAAACTGCGGCACTCACCCGGCGGTCACGGCCCGGGCGCTACGCAACCGGTTTCGTTACTTGACGAGGCCGAGCTCCTGGTAAGCCCGCATCGCTCCCGGGTGCATTGCGCCGGGCGTTGCGCGAGCCGCTGCGGAAATGCTTTCGGGCGTCCAGATCTTGCCCATTGCGTTGTACTGGGCGACGATCGGTCCCATCGTGATCCAAAGTTTCGCGAGTTCGTAGGCAATATCGTCAGGCAGCGACTTGTGGGCACTGAGCAACAGAAAGTTGCCGAACGTCGTCACTTCTTCCGGCTGGTTGGGAAGGGTATTGGGCGGATATCGACGGACGTGGAAGGACGCGCCGGTTTTCTTGTTGTAAGCCTCGATCACCGAGGCGGGAACGCTGATGTATCGAAACGGTCGATTCGACGCTTCCAGCAGCTTCGCCGGGCTGGGTTGAATCGTGGTCTTGATGCCATCGCTGGAGAACATTGCGATGGTCGCGACATCGGCGCGCCCATCGAGCAGGGCCTCGACGTTGGGATCGGTGCCGAGCATGTTGAACGCCTTCAGCTTCTTCAGCATGCCGGTGCCCTCCAGAATCATGCGGGGGTACATTCCCCATTCGTTCTGAGTAATGAGGCCCGCGGCAATACGCTTGCCGGCAAAATCGTCGAAAGTCTTGATCGAGGGATCGGTGGTGACGAAGGTGATCCCGGTCACGCCCATGACGCCGATGATCCGGAAGTCCTTCGCGGGCGCGAGCGGCTCGGGGTAATAGGGCTTGAGTCCCGTGATAGCCGCCCATTCGAGCACCGAACCCGAACCGATCACCGTGTTCTTCCACAAGCCCGGGTTCTGCGCGAGGTATTTCACGTTGTAGTTGAAGCCTGGCGTTTCGACCGCGATCGGCCGCAACGTCGGATGAACCGTGGCGGCACGCGTCTGCAACACCGCCCACGCGTTGTACGGACCCGATCCCGCCGGAGAGGTCAGGACCGAAATTTTCTGTTCCTGCTGCGCGACCGCAGCACTCGCCAGCGTGATCA
>JBDSLT010000330.1:0-8034 GCA_039916265.1 Casimicrobiaceae bacterium
GGTACTGGCGCAGCCGCTGCGCATCGAGGACGGGATGGCCATCGTTCCCGACCGCCCGGGCACCGGGCTCGAGTGGAACGACGACGCGGTCGAGCGCTTTCGCATGGCCTGAACCACCGGTCGCGCGTTCACGGATGACGTCGAAGGCGGCGCGTCACAGCAGGCCCCGCTTCGCCAGGTTGCGCATCAGCGCCGCGGATCCGAACGTCCACGGCGCGATGCGATCGGACGTGTCGACGCGATTGACGAGCGCGCCAAGCGTCGGCGTTCGCACGGTCACGATGTCGCCGACGACGTGCGTGAAGCCCTGCCCCGGGCCATGACGATCCTTCGTCGGCGCGAACATCGTGCCGAGGAACAGCATGAAACCGTCCGGGTACTGATGATTTTCGTTGATCGCCTGCGCAACGAGGTCGAGGGGGTCGCGGCTGATCTCGCCGATCGAGCTCGAACCGTCGAGCGTGAAGCCGTCGGGTCCGTCGATGCGCATGTCGAGGTGCGCGCTGCGCACATCGTCGATCGAGAAGCCGGCGTCGAACAGCCGCACGAACGGGCCGATCGCGCATGACGCGTTGTTGTCCTTGGCCTTGCCGAGGAGCAGCGCACTGCGGCCCTCGAAATCGCGCAGGTTCACGTCGTTGCCGAGCGTCGCGCCGACGGTCTCGCCGCGGCTGTTCACGACGAGAACGATTTCCGGTTCCGGATTGTTCCATTCCGACTTCGGGTGGATGCCGATGGCCGCGCCCGTCCCCACCGCGGACATCGGCTGCGACTTGGTGAAGATCTCGGCGTCGGGACCGATGCCGACTTCGAGGTATTGCGACCACGCGCCCTGCTTCTGCAGCGCGGCCTTCAGCGACGCCGCCTCCGGCGACCCCGGCTTCACCGCGCGGAGGTCGTCTCCGATCACCGCCACGATCGCGTGGCGCACCGACTCCGCTTTCGCCGGGTCGCCGCGCGCCTGCTCCTCGATGACGCGCTCCAGCATGCTGGCGACGAAGGTCACGCCCGCGGCCTTCAGCGCCTGCAGGTCGCAGGGCGCAAGAAAAGAGAGCCGCGCGGGATCCTGCCGATCCTGCGCCGAGTTCGCGAGGGCTTCGGCGAAGGTCGCACGTAGCGCCGGTCCGCGCGCGGCGCGCACCGCCGCCGCGGGATCGGCGAGATCGAACAGCTCGGCCGCCGTCGGCGCGAGCGCGGAAAGATCGACCAGCGCATCCCGCGCCACGCGCACGAGCGTCGGACCGCCGGCCGCGGGGTCATGGATGCGGCCGATCAACAGCGCGCGATCGTGATCGGCCGGCAGGCTCGACGCCGGCGTAAGCTGCTCGTGCATGACCCTGCCCTCCTCGTGATTGCGGCAGCCCGCGATTGCCGCGCGATGTCCGCGCAAGTATCATCGCGCTCGCATGGCGGCGCGCAGGTGCAACGCGGCCACATGCCGATTCTATCCCGATGATCACCGCTCTCGAACGTGCCGCGCGCGATCTCGCCGACCGGCGCCGCACCGGCCGGCAGGGGCCGCGCATCGCGGCGGACGCGCGGCCCGCGGACATCGCCGCGGCGCTCGCGCTGCAGGCGCGCGTCGCCGCGGACTTCGGCGATCGCGTCGGTGGATGGAAATGCGCGCTGCCCACGGCGACGCGGACGATCGTGGCGCCGCTGTTCGCCTCGACGATCCGCCGCGCGTCCCCGTGTCCGCTGCGCGTGCGGGGCGACAGCGCATCGATCGAGCCGGAGGTCGCCTTCGTTCTCGCGCACGACCTGCCGCCGCGTGATGCGCCGTATTCCGGGGCCGACGTCCGCGCCGCGATCGGCGCGGCGCACCTCGTGCTGGAACTGATGGGCAACCGTTACGACGACCCGGAGTCGATCAGCTTCCCGGAGCTGCTTGCCGATTTCGCGAACAACCAGGGCTTGTTCGTGGGGCCGCCTATCGACGCCGCACTCGATCGGCCGCTCGGCCGCATCGCCCTCGAGGCGCGGACCTCGGCAGCGGTGGTGTTCACGCATGAAGGCGTCCATCCCGACGGAGACCCGCTGCGACCCCTGGTGTGGCTCGCGAATCATCGCGCGGGACAGCGCGACGGCCGCCATCTTCGCGCCGGCGAGATCGTGACCACCGGCTCGTACGCGGGCGCGCGCGACGTGCCGCTCGACGTGCCGCTCGTCGTCGTCTTCGGCGAGCTCGGCACGATCGACGTCGAATTCACCGCCGAGCGATGATCGACGCCACTCGCACGCCGTCGTCCGACGCTCTGCTCTACCCGGCGTGCCAGCCGTCGGCGACCGGCATGCTCCAGCTCGACTTGCGCCACGCGATGCACTGGGAGGTCTGCGGCAATCCCGCGGGCGTGCCGCTGGTGTTCATCCACGGCGGTCCGGGCGGCGGCAGCCTGCCGCATCACCGCCGCTATTACGACCCCTCCTTCTGGCGGATCGTGCTCTACGATCAGCGCGGCGCCGGTCGCTCGACGCCCGTCGCGGACGTCGTCGACAACACGACGCAGCACCTGATCGCGGACCTCGAGCGCCTGCGCGCGCGGCTGGGCGTCGAGCGCTGGGTGCTATTCGGCGGCTCGTGGGGCTCGACGCTGGCGATCGCCTACGCCGAAGCGCATCCGGACCGGGTGCTGGGGCTCGTGCTGCGCGGCGTCTTTCTCGCGACCCGTGCCGAGATCGACTGGTTCATGCACGGCATGCGCAACGTCTTTCCCGAGGCGTGGCGCGCGTTCGCCGAGTTCCTGCCGGAGCGCGAGCGCGGCGACCTGTTGCACAGCTACTACGCGCGCCTGACGAGCCCGGACCCCGCCACGCACCTGCCCGCAGCACGCGCGTGGGATCGCTACGAAAGCGCGTGCTCGACGCTCGTTCCGCGGGCCGACGGCCTTGCGCGTCACGACGACGACAGCGCTGCGCTCGCCATTGCGCGGATCGAGGCGCATTACTTCGTCCACCAGGGATTCCTCGCCGACGGCGCGCTGCTGGACGAAGTCGGCCGCGTCCGCCATCTGCCCTGCACGATCGTGCAGGGCCGCTACGACGTGATCTGCCCGCCGGTCACCGCCGACGCGCTCGCGCGCGCATGGCCCGAGGCGGAGTACCTGATCGTGCCCGACGCCGGCCACTCGGTGCGCGAGCCCGGCATCTCGCGCGAGATCGTCTACGCCGTCAACCGGATGCAGGATCGCTTCGCCGCTCGCTGATCGGCACCGCATGCTTCCGTTCCTCACGCCTGCGGCAATGCTGCTGCTCCTCGTGGCAAGCACCGCCGTCGCGCAGACCGAAGCCCCCGGCGCTGCACAGCCGAAGCGGCCCAGGATCTGCCTCGTGTTGTCGGGCGGCGGCGCCCGCGGTCTCGCGCACATCGGCGTGCTCAAGGTGCTGGACGAGTTGCGCGTCCCGATCGACTGCATCGCCGCGACCAGCATGGGTGCGATCGTCGGCGGCCTTTCGGCCACGGGAATGGCGCCGCTGGAAATGCAGGAGCGTCTCGCGCAGGTGGAATGGGCGTCGCTCTTTTCCGACAGCCCGCCACGCCGCAACCTCGACATCCGCCGCAAGGACGAGGACGCGCGCTATTCGATCCCGCTGGAGTTCGGCTTCAGCGAAGGCGCCGTCCACCTGTCGAAGGGCGCGATCGCGGGCGGCAACCTCGAGCTCTACCTGCACGAGCTGACGCGCCGCACCGACGGCATCGGAAGCTTCGACCGGCTGCCGACGCCGTTTCGCGCGGTCGCCACCAACATGGTCACCGGCGAGAAGCACGTCTTCGGCGACGGTCCGCTCTACGTGGCGATCCGCGCGAGCATGTCGGTGCCCGGCCTGTTCACGCCGATGGAGGTCGACGGCCGCATCTTCGGCGACGGCGGTCTCGTCGACAATCTGCCGGTCGACATCGTCCGCGGCATGGGCGCCGACGTGATCATCGCGGTCAATATCGGCACGCCGCTGATGAGCGCCGAGCAGCTGCAGTCGATCGTCGGGCTGACCGCGCAGTCGCTCAACATCCTGACGCAGCAGAACGTGCGCGCGTCGGTCGCGCTGTTGCGGCAGGGACCGCACGTGCTGATCTCGCCCAGTCTGGGCAAGCTGACGTTTGCGGATTTCGCCTCCGGGCCGCGGCTGGTCGAGCTCGGTGAGGCGGCCGCACGCGCACAGGCGGAGGCGCTGTCGGCCTATGCGCTGTCGCCGGACGCGTATCGCGACCACCTCGCCGTGCGCACGGCGTTGCCGCAGCAGGACGACCCGGTGCTCGCCAAAGTCCGCGTCGAAGGCGCGACACGCGCCAATCCTTCCGTGCTGCTCGAGCAGGTCGATTCCGTCCCCGGCAAGCCGTTCGACGCGGTGAAGGTCGACGCCGACATCGCGCGGCTCTACGGCAGCAGCGATTTCGAGCGCGTGGCATACCGGCTCATCGACGAAAAGGGCCAGCGCGACCTCGTCTTCGACGTCACGGAAAAGACGTGGGGGCCGAACTTCCTGCGCTTCGGCCTCAACCTGTCGTCGGACCTGCAGGGCGAGACGTTCTTCAACCTGCTGATCGGCCACAAGCGGACCTGGCTCAACAGCCTGGGCGCGCAATGGGTGAACGAGATCGAGTTCGGCCAGACGCGCCGCCTCGCGACCGAGTTCTATCAGCCCCTCGAGAAATCGCAGACGTATTTCGGCTCGCTGTACGGCGAGGTCAAGCGCGAGCCGCAATACATCTACGACGGCGACCTGCGCGTGGCCGAATACGACATCCTGACCCAGCAGGTCGGCGCCGATCTCGGCGTCAATTTCGGCGAGTGGGGTGAGCTGCGCGTGGGTCCGCAGTTCACGCATTACCGTGCGGACCGGCAGATCGCATCGCGCAATTTCGCCTCGTCGGTGAAGCTCGACGAGGCCGGCGTCAGCGTCGGCTTTCGCTACGACCGACTCGACGATCCGTTTTTCGCGCGCACGGGGCTGCGCGTCGACACCGAGTTCTTCAAGGGCGTTCCCGCGCTGGGCAGCGAGACCGACGTCACGCGCGGGCGCCTCGAGTTCCTGCAGGCGATCCCCATCGGCGATACGGGGCGGCTCCATCTCGGCGGGCGCTTCGGCGCTTCCGACCGTCGCGACGCAACGGGCGCGACCGACTACCAGCTCGGCGGCTTCCTCAACCTGTCCGGCCTGCGCACCGACCAGCTCGACGGCGACTATCTCGGCTTCCTGCGCGCGGTCTACTATCACCGGATGGGGCCGCTGCGCTTCATCGGGCGCTCGTGGTTTCTCGGCGGCTCGCTCGAAGCCGGCAACGTCTGGAACTCGCGCGACGCGATCAGCGCAAGCGATACCTTCAAGGCCGCCAGCCTCTTCCTCGGCGCGGACACGTACGTCGGCCCGTTCTACATTGCCTACGGGCGCACGAGCCGCGGCCAATCGAGCTGGTACATCTTCGTGGGACGGCCGTGACGACCGCCGAAGGCGGCAACGCCGCCTGGCGCGCGCGGAGCCTGGCCGCGGTCTGGCACCCGTGCACGCAGATGAAGGCGCACGAGACGCTGCCGCTGGTGCCGATCGCGCGCGGCGCGGGCGCCTGGCTGCACGATTTCGACGGGCGCCGCTACCTCGACGGGGTGAGCTCGTGGTGGGTCAACCTGTTCGGCCACGCGAACCCGCGGATCAACGCGGCGCTGGCGGACCAGCTCGCGGTCCTCGAGCACGCGCTGCTCGCCGGTTGCACGCACGCGCCGGTCGTCGAGCTGTCGGAGCGGCTCGCGGCGCTCGCGCCGCCGGGTCTCGGTCACGCGTTCTACGGCTCCGACGGCGCCTCGGCGACCGAGATCGCGCTGAAGATGAGCTTTCACTACTGGAAGAATCGCGGGCAGCCGGACAAGCGCGGTTTCGTCAGCCTCGCCGGCGGTTATCACGGCGAAACGCTCGGCGCGCTCGCGGTCACCGACGTCGCGCTCTATCGCGCCACCTACGCGCCGCTGCTGATGACGCACGCGGTCGTGCCCTCGCCGGATCCGCGCGGCGCCGCCGGCGTCGATCCTTCCGGCGTGGCCGACGCGGCCGACGCGGCCGATGCCGCCGCCGCGGCGCTGGACGCGCATCTTGCGCGCCACCATGCGACCACCGCCGCGCTGATCGTCGAGCCGCTGGTGCAGGGCGCCGCGGGCATGGCGATGTACGACGCGCACTACCTGCGGCGGGCGCGCGAACTGTGCACGCGTTACGGCGTGCACCTGATCGCCGACGAGATCATGACGGGATTCGGCCGCACCGGCACGCTGTTCGCCTGCGAGGCGGCTGGGATCGCGCCCGATCTGCTCTGCCTGTCCAAGGGCATCACCGGCGGCTACCTGCCGCTTTCCTGCGTGCTGTCCACCGACGACATTTACGCCGCGTTCTATGCCGACGATGCGTCGCGCGCCTTCCTGCACTCGCATTCCTACACCGGCAACGCGCTCGCGTGCCGCGCGGCGCTCGCCGTGCTCGACATTTTCCGGGACGACGGTGTGATCGCCGCCAACGCGACGAAAGCGCAGCGCTTCACGGCGCTCGCCGCGCCCCTCGCCGCGCACCCGCGCGTGCGGAACTTCCGCCATCGCGGGATGATCTGGGCGTTCGACGTCGACACCGCGCGCCCGGCGTTCGCGCACCGCTTTTTCGCCGCGGCGCTGGAGCGGGAATTGCTTCTGCGTCCGATCGACCGCACCGTCTATTTCATGCCACCCTACATCGTCGATGACGCCGAATTCGCGCTGCTTGTCGAAGGCAGCCGCGCTATCCTGGACGCCGAATGAACAAGGCAAGGGCGCCGCGAAGCGCCTGCCTCACGGCGATGATGTGTCCGCAGCGGCGCAGGGAAGCGTACCGGTTCCGGGCGCCGGCCGCGCTGGCGCTGGCGCTCGCGGTCGCGCTGACGCTCGCGGTGTCAGAGGTCGCGCGCGCCGAGCTCCCGCGCGCCGTCGGCCGCGCGTTCCTCGAAAACGGCGTGCCGCTCAATCGCGTCGCGATCGTCGTGCAGGAGACCGGCAAGCCGCAGCCGCTGTTCACCCTCGATCCTGACCGCGCGATGAATCCGGCGTCGGTGATGAAGCTGGTGACGACCTTCGCCGCGCTCGAACTCCTCGGACGCGACTACCGGTGGAAGACCGAGGCCTACCTCGGCGGTCGGCTGGTCAACGGGACGCTGCGGGGCGATCTCATCCTCAAGGGCTACGGCGACCCGAAGATCACGCTCGAGCAATGGCAGGCGTTCATGGCGACGCTCCGTGCGGCGGGACTCAAGCGCATCGACGGCGACCTGGCGCTCGATCGCAGCTTTTTCGCGCTGCCCACGCACGATTCCGCGCTGTTCGACGGCGAGCCGCTGAAGCCCTACAACGTCGGTCCCGACGCGCTGCTCGTCAACTTCAAGTCGGTGCGCTTCGTTTTCGCACCCGACAGCGCTTCGGGCGGCGTCAAGGTCGTGGCCGAGCCCGCGCTGCCCGGCGTCGCGCTGGGGCCGCCGCCGGCGCTGGCCGGCGTGGACTGCGGCGACTGGCGCGGCGCGCTCGGCGCGCACTTCGCCAACCAGCCCGAGCAGGCGCAGGTGTCCTTCGACGGCCGCTTCGCAGCGAGCTGCGGGGAGCGCGAATGGTGGGTCGCGCTGCTCGACGCGCCGCATTACGTGCACGCGATCTTCACGGCGCTGTATCGCGACGCCGGCGGGCAGTTCGCCGGCGGCCTGAAGGAGCGGCGGGCGCCGCGTGGCGCCGAGCCTTTCGCGACGCTCGAGTCGCCGCCGCTCTACGACATCGTCCGCGACGTCAACAAGCTGTCGAACAACGTCATGGCGCGGCAGATTTTCCTGACTTTGGCCACGACGTCGGCCCCGCCCCCGGCGACCCCCGCGAAGGCGTCGGAAGCCGTGAAGCGCTGGCTGCAATCGCGCAAGCTCGCGGTGCCGGGCCTGGTGCTGGAAAACGGCTCGGGGCTGTCGCGCAACGAGCGGATTACCGCGCGCGGCCTCGCGCGACTGCTGCTCGCCGCCGACGCGAGCGAGTCGCGCGACGAATTCGC
>JBDSLT010000331.1:0-7848 GCA_039916265.1 Casimicrobiaceae bacterium
AGGACGGGCTTCAGGTTCGCGCGCGCGGCGTAGACTGCCGCCGAATAGCCGGCGGGGCCGGAGCCGAGAATGAGCAAGCGTGAGTGTTTGGTGGACATGAGAGCAGACGCAGCGCGAAAGCGCGCAAGTTTAATTCATGTGCGGGCGGCGGCCGGGCAAACAAGCGCAGCGCCGGCCAGCGTGCGCGCCCTTCCGCGGCGACGGCTCCACGGTATAATGCCCGCGATGAAGTCTCGGCAGCAAGTGCATGTTTTTCAAGAAGAACGGTAACACGAAACGCAGGCCGGCGTCGGCGGGCGATCCGCTGTCGCCGCGCTTTCGCCGGCTGGTGCGCGAAGCATGGGGCGTCCTGGTCGTCGCGGCGCTTGCGTATCTCGCGCTGATCCTCGCGACCTATACGCGCACGGATCCCGGCTTTTCGTTCACGGGCAGCGGCGGCGCGGTGGCGAATCGCGGCGGCGTTTTCGGCGCATGGATGTCCGATCTCCTGCTCTACCTGTTCGGCCTGTCCGCGTGGTGGTGGGTGATCGGCGGCGTTGTCGTCGTCGTCGCCGGCTGGCGGCGTATCGTCCATCCGCCGGTTGCGGACGAGCACCCGTTGTGGCTCGCGGCGCTGGGCTTCGTGTTGGTGCTGCTGTCGAGTTCATCGCTCGAGGCCATACGGCTGTGGCGGATGCCGGCGACGCTGCCGCTGGCGCCGGGGGGCGCGTTCGGCGAATCGATCGGCCAGACGCTGTCCCGCACGATCGGGTTCAACGGCGCGACGCTGATGCTGCTCGCGCTGTTCGCGATCGGCTGCTCGCTCTTTTTCGCCGTGTCGTGGCTCAAGGTGATGGAGCGCATCGGCGCGGGCCTCGAGGCCGCGATCGGCTGGGCACGCGCGAAGCGAGAGCGCGCGCAGGACCGCCGAATCGGCGAGATCGCCACGGCGGAGCGCGAGCACGTCGTCCTGCAGCTGCGCGACGAGGAGTTCGAGCGCGAGCCGCTCGTCGTCGTGCCGTCCGCCGCGCCGCTGGCGCGTTCCGAGCGCGTCGTCAAGGAGAAGCAGCGGCCGCTGTTCACCGAGCTGCCCGACTCGGCGCTACCGCCACTGTCGCTGCTCGAGGAGGCGCCGCCCGCGACCGAGGCCGTGGGCACCGACGCGCTCGATTTCACGTCGCGCCTGATCGAGCGCAAGCTCGCCGACTTCGGCGTTGCGGTGAAGGTGCTGGCGGCGTACCCCGGACCCGTGATCACGCGCTTCGAAATCGAGCCCGCGGTGGGTGTGAAGGGCGCGCAGATCGTCAACCTGATCAAGGACCTCGCGCGCGCGCTGTCGGTCGTGTCGATCCGCGTCGTCGAAACGATTCCCGGCAAGTCGTGCATGGCGCTCGAGTTGCCGAACGCCAAGCGGCAGATCGTGAAGCTGGTCGAGATCCTCGCGTCGACGACGTACAACGACGCCGCGGGCGCCCTCACGCTCGCGCTGGGCAAGGACATCGCGGGCAAGGCGGTGATCACCGATCTGGGGCGGATGCCGCACCTGCTCGTCGCCGGCACGACCGGCTCGGGGAAATCGGTGGCGGTCAACGCGATGATCCTGTCACTGCTCTACAAGGCGGAGCCGAAGCACGTCCGCCTCATCCTCATCGACCCGAAGATGCTGGAGCTTTCGGTCTACGAGGGCATTCCGCACCTGCTGGCGCCGGTCGTCACCGACATGAGGCTCGCCCCGAACGCGCTGCACTGGTGCGTCGGCGAAATGGAGCGCCGCTACAAGCTGATGTCGCAGCTCGGCGTGCGCAATCTCGCGAGCTACAACCAGCGCATCGCCGACGGGAAAAAAGCAGGCAAGGCGCTGACCAATCCGCTGACGCTCACGCCCGACGCGCCCGAGCCGCTCGAGGAGATGCCGCTCATCGTCGTCGTCGTCGACGAGCTCGCTGACCTGATGATGGTCACCGGCAAGAAGATCGAGGAGCTGATTGCGCGCATCGCGCAGAAGGCGCGGGCCGCGGGCATCCACCTGATCCTGGCGACGCAGCGGCCGTCGGTCGACGTCATCACCGGGCTCATCAAGGCCAACATCCCGTCGCGGATCGCGTTCCAGGTGGCGAGCAAGGTCGACTCGCGGACGATCCTCGACCAGATGGGCGCCGAGGCGCTGCTCGGCCAGGGCGACATGCTGTACCTCCCCCCCGGCACCGGGTATCCGCTGCGTGTGCACGGCGCATTCGTGACCGACGCCGAAGTGCATCGCGTCGTCGAGCACCTGAAGTCGCTGGGCGGACCGCAGTATCTCGACGGCTTGCTCGACAGCGGCGCCGGCGGCGAGGGCGCGGAGGAGGGGACGTCGCTGGAGACGGGCGATGCGGAGGCGGACCCCATGTACGATCAGGCGGTCAACGTCGTGCTGAAGACGCGGCGACCCTCCATTTCGCTGGTGCAGCGGCACTTGCGCATCGGCTACAACCGCGCGGCGCGCCTGATCGAGCAGATGGAGCGCGCGGGGCTCGTCTCGCCGATGCAGACGAACGGCAATCGCGACGTTCTCGTACCTGCGGGGAAGAGCGAGGCGTGAGCGGCCGGCGAAGCGGCGCGCGCGCCGCGCGGCGCTGGGCGGCGGTATCGCGGTCGATCGCCTTCGCCGGCGCCATCGGCTCTGCCCAGGCGCTCGCCGGGCCCGTCGAGGTGTACCGGACAGGACCGCAGTTCTGCCCCGGCGATCGACCGCAATCTGCGCCCCACCTGTCGGAGGCGCAGATCATCGATCGCGCGCTCGCGCTCCTGCCGCGCGAGTTCTGCACGAACGCCTTTGTCGCGGGCTGCGACGCCGATGCGGAATCGGCCTTTGGCGCGTGGCGGGTGTTCGTGCGGCAATATCGCATCGCGGAAGCGCGCCACGATTACGCCGGTCTGGATCACAGCTACGTCGTGCTCGATCGCGTCGGAAACTGCCTCGCCAACATCCCCGGCACGGAACTCGGCAGCAAAAACTGACTCCCACTGCGCGATGAGATCCGTCCCTACCGTTCTGGCGGTGGTGCTGCTGCATATCGGCGCTGCGGGCGTCGCGCAGGCCTCCGGCCTCGGACAGCTGAAGGCGTTTCTCGACGGCACGAAGACGGCGCAGGGCACGTTCCGCCAGGCCGTCGTCAGCAAGACGCGACCACAGGCGCAGGCTTCGGGCGGGACGTTCGCGTTCGCGCGGCCCGGCAAGTTCCGCTGGATGTACGAAAAACCCTTCGAGCAGCTGATCGTCGGCGACGGGGCCCGCGTGTGGGTCTACGACCGCGACCTGAACCAGGTCATCGTGCGCAAGCTCGACGTCGCGCTCGGCGCCACGCCTGCGGCGTTGCTCGCCGGCGACAACGCGCTCGAAAAGAACTTCACGCTGACCGAAGGCGCTCCCGCGGGCGATCTCGAATACATCGACGCGGTGCCGAAGGCGCAGGAATCGCAGTTCACCAAGGTGCGCATGGGCTTCCGCGACAACGAGCCTCGCGTAATGGAACTCGTCGACGCATTCGGTCAGGTCACGACGCTGACGTTCGTCACCTTCGAGCGCAACCCGCAGCTCGCGGCGACGCTATTCCGTTTCGACGTTCCCGCTGGCGCGGACGTGGTGGGCGACGCCAGGTAGGCGCGCCGCTGGCAGCGGCAACCCCTTGGCGCGTATCACGTCGCGCAGGCGATCGGGATAGTCGGTGATGAGGCCGTCGACGCCGGCGTCGATCAGGCGCGCCATGTCGGCGGGATCGTTGACCGTCCATGGCAGCACCTCGAGCTTCAGCGCATGCGCTTCCGCGATTCGCTCGGGCGTCGCGTTGCGCCAGAACGGCGACCAGACCGCGCAGCCGGCGGCCTGCGCGAGCTTCGGCGGCGAGCCGTCGTGCTTGCGCAGGTCGAGCCCCGCGGTCCAGGGCGAGGGTGCGTCGCCCGCTGGCTTCATCGTGTCGTGGTTCGCAGTCTCGATCGACAGGCACGCGGTGCGCAGCGCCGGCGCCTGCCGCTTCGCGAGCACGAGCGTGCGCCAGTCGAAAGACTGCAGCGTCACGCGGTCGATGTAGCCGGCGTCGCGGATCGCGTCGACGGCGAGACGCGCGAAGGTCGCGGCATCGACGGTATCGCCGGGTCGGGTCGGATCGATCTTCGTCTCGAGATTGAGGCGCACCGTTGCGCCACCCTCGCGCAGCAGCGCGAAGAGCTCGGCGAGCGTCGGGAAGCGCGCGCCGTCGGCGGGCTGCTGCTGTGGAAACTGCGCGGCGTAGGGGCTCGCGGGATCGATGCGGCCGATGTCGTAGCGCACGAGCTCGGCCAGCGTCAGCGAGCGAATCGGCGGTCCCTTCGCCGCGATCCATCGGCCGTCGGGGCTGCGGACGAGATCGGGATTGAGCAGGGGATCGTGCGACAGCACCAGCACGTCGTCGCGCGTCACCGCGAGATCGGTCTCCAGCGTCGTCACGCCGATCGCAAGCGCGCGCCGAAACGCCGCGAGCGTGTTCTCCGGGGAGAGACCGCGCGCGCCGCGGTGGCCTTCGAGATCGAACGCCGCTGCGGAACTTGCCGCAAGCAGCACGGCCAGCGCTGCCGCGCGCCTGCTCATCTGCGTCATGGGTGCAGCCAGCCTTGCACTCTCGGGTGGTCGAGCACCTCCGGGTTGACGACGAACTGGGGCCGGCGCCCGCCGAGCGCGTCTACGATGCTCGTCAACCCCGTGGTCGCCATGTTGTGGAAGCACTCGTCGGTCCAGCACAGCGAATGCGGCGTGACGATCACGTTGTCCATCCCGAGCAGCGGATTGGCGGGATCGACCGGTTCCTGCTCGAACACGTCGAGCGCGGCGCCGGCGATCTGCGCGCGCTGGAGCGCGGCGATCAGCGCCGGCTCGTCGACGACCGGCCCGCGCGCGACGTTGATGAAGTACGCATCCGCCCGCATGCGCGCGAACTGCGGCGCACCGACAAGATGTCGGGTTGTCGCATCGAGCAGGCAGCAGACGACCACGAAATCGGACTGCGCGAGGAGGGTGTCGAGATCGACCTTGCGCGCACCCAGATACGCCAGCTCGACGGCGTCGGCCTTCGGGTCGCTCGCGATCAGGTCGAGCTCGAACGTGCGCGCCATCCGCAGCAATTCCTTGCCGATGCGCCCGGCGCCGATCACGCCGAGCGTGCGGCCGGTAAGGCCGCGACCCATGTTCTCCATGCGCTCGTGCCAGCGCCCGGAGCGCGTGAGCCGGTCCTTCTGCATCAGTCTGCCGGCGAGTGCCAGGATAAAGGTCAGCGCGACCGTTGCCACCGGACGAGGCATCGACGACGGCGTGTTGGTGACGACGATTCCGGCGGCGGTCATTGCCGGGACGTCGACCGAGTCGTAACCGACGCCGTGCCGCGCGACGACCTTCAGCCGACAGTCGGCGCGAGCGACCGCATGGGCCGGAACCCGCGCGGTGTTGACGTAGACGGCGTCGTAGCGCGCAGCGTGGTCGGGCGTGAGCTGCGGCACGACCTCCGGCAGGTACTCCCACTCAATCGCGTCGGCGTCATCGAGCAGCGTGAGAGCCTTGCGGCCGAACGCCGGTTCGCCGTGCGCGTCGAGAATGTCGCGCGTGATGCCGACCTTAGGAGACTGCACCATCGTCACGCTCCCTTGCGCAGCACGCCAAGGCCCTGCGCCAGCGCGTTTTGCAGCATCAGTTGATCGAGGCCGTACGCGAACAGCCGGAAGCCGCGGTTGGCGTAGCGATGCGCCCACGCATCGTCCGTCGCGATGAACGCCGCCGCTTTCCCGTTCGCGTCGCATGCGGCGATGATCCGCGTCACCGCAGCCTCGAAGCGTGGATCGTCGAAAGCACCGGGAATGCCGAGGAAGTTGGTGAGGTCAAAATGACCGAGCCACAGCGCGTCGACGCCGTCCACCGCAGCGATCGCCTCGACGTTTTCGAGACCTTCGGCGGTTTCGATCTGCGGAATTACCATCGTTCGCGCATGAAGCGCGGCGATCTTGGCGCGCACGTCGCCCCCGCGGTAGTCGTCGTGGGCGAATCCAAACGCCGCGCCCCGCCGACCCGCGGGCGGATAGCGCGTGCACGCGACGATCTGGCGCGCCTCCTCGGCGCTCCCGACCATCGGGACCATCACGCCCATCGCGCCGACGTCGAGCGCACGCGCGATGAAGTGGTATTCGCCGCGCGGCACGCGCACCATCGGCACGATGCCTAGCCCGCGGCACAGCGCGAACTGGGTCTTCAGCGTCTCGAAGCCGAGTCCGGTGTGCTCCATGTCGAACAGCACGAACTCGGCGCCCGCGTTCTTGCAGATCTGCGGGAGGCCGGGCGAGAAGAACTCGAAGATCATCGCGCCGCAGCAGCGCTGGCCTGCGGCGAGCGCGGCCTTGACGGGGTTGTCGGGCAGGGCTGGTGTCATTGCGTTCGAAGGTGTCCGGTGCGCCTCCCGCGGGCTTCAGTGTTCAGGCGCCCGCGGGAGGCGCACCGCACACCTTCCGTTGCGCCATCGTAAGGCGCGGCGGAAACGCCGGGACTGTACCGCGCATAATTCCGCCGGGCAACGAAGGTGTGCACGTGACCGATCTTTTGACTCAGGAATCGCTGGCCGCCGTGCCACTCGCCGAGCGGATGCGCCCTCGCACGATCGCCGACGTGGTCGGGCAACGGCACCTGCTCGCGCCGGGCAAGCCGCTTGCGGTGGCGTTCGCCGCGAGACAGCCGCACTCGATGATCCTTTGGGGTCCGCCCGGCGTGGGCAAGACGACGCTCGCACGCCTGATGGCCGATGGCTTCAGCGCGGACTTCATCGCGATATCCGCCGTGCTGGCCGGCGTCAAGGACATTCGCGACGCGGTCGCGCGCGCCGAGGCGACGCGCCAGCAGTACGGTCGCGCGACGATCCTGTTCGTCGACGAGGTCCACCGCTTCAACAAGGCGCAGCAGGACGCGTTCCTGCCCTTCGTGGAGCAGGGCGTGCTGACGTTCATCGGCGCGACCACCGAGAACCCGTCGTTCGAGGTGAACGGTGCGCTGCTGTCGCGAGCTGCGGTGTACGTGCTGGAGCCGCTGTCGCCCACCGACCTCGGCGTGCTCCTCGACCGCGCGATCGCACTGTCGCCGCCCGTCATGGAGCCGGACGCGCCTGCGCGCGACGCCGTGATCGAGTACGCCGACGGCGACGGACGGCGCGTCATCAACCTGGTGGAGCAGCTCGCCGTGGCCGCTCGCACGGCCCGGCGCACGGTGGTCGATCTTTCGTTCGTGGAAGCGACGGTCGCCCGCTCGATGCGGCGCTTCGACAAGGGCGGCGAAGCGTTCTACGACCAGATCTCGGCATTGCACAAGGCGGTGCGCGGCTCGGACCCGGACGCGGCGCTCTACTGGATGTGCCGGATGCTCGACGGCGGCGCGGATCCCATCTACGTCGGGCGCCGGATGATCCGGATGGCGAGCGAGGATATCGGCCTCGCCGACCCGCGCGCGCTCGCGCTGGCGCTCGACGCGGTCGCGACCTACGAGCGGCTGGGCTCACCGGAAGGCGAGCTGGCGCTGGCCGAGTGCGTGATCTACCTCGCCTGCGCCGCGAAAAGCAACGCCGTCTATACCGCCTACTCTGCGGCGCGCGCCTTCATCCGCGAGGACGGCTCGCGGCCGGTGCCGATGCGGCTTCGCAACGCACCGACCAAGCTGATGAAGGGGCTGGGCTACGGCAAGGGCTATCGCTACGCTCACGACGAGGAGGAGGCCTACGCCGCCGGCGAGCGCTATTTGCCTGACGACATGCCCGCGACGAGGTTCTACGAGCCGACCGGACGCGGGCTCGAGGCGCGCATCGGCGAAAAGCTGTCCGCGCTTCGCGC
>JBDSLT010000332.1:0-14141 GCA_039916265.1 Casimicrobiaceae bacterium
GATGCGACCGCCAGATCGCCCGGTCGACGCGCTTCAGCCAGCGATCAGGCATTGCCGCCTTCTGCGGGCGGCTTGTCAGGATCGGCCTCGAGATCGATGTCCTCCGCCGCGAGACTCAGGACGACGAACGGCAGGTGCTCCAGCGCGTCGCCGATTTCCCAGCCGAACGGCGAGAAGAACCGGCCGCCGTGCAGGCTGAACGGCAGGAACACCGGCGAACTGCTTCCGGACGCGTCGATGACCGTGGCCTTTTCGTAGTCCGGCATGATCACCACTTCGGCGTTGATCCGGATTTCCTTGACGCGCTCGCGCAGCACGCGCCGTGAACTTCGGGGGCGTCGACGACTTCGCTCGGTCCGAGCAGGCGGATTCCCCGCGGCGAAAATCAGGGCCGATGGCGGTCGACGTGTACCGGCGCAAGGCGAGGTCGTTCTGATGAAGTGCTTCGCCCGAGTCGTCCGCGTCCGCAACGGGCGCTAGCGTACTACAACGCGCAAGCGAGGGACTTGCCGCGCGCGCTTGTCGCCCGTTATATCCTACGGTATATTACGCAGTCCGAAGTCAATCATGTGGAAGATCCGCAGCAGCCGCCGAATGCTTCGGGCGATCGTCGTGTGCGCCGCGCTTTTTGCCGACGCAGCGGCGCTCGGGGCCAACGTCACCGTCTTCGCGGCGGCAAGCCTCAAGGGCGCGTTCGACGACCAGGCCAGGGCTTACGAAAGCCTGACGGGCGACCGGGTCGTCGTGAGCTATGCGGGAAGCAACTCGCTCGCGCGGCAGATCGACAGCGGCGCGCCGGCGGACCTCTTCGTTTGCGCCGATCTCGAATGGATGAACCATCTCGACGCACGCGGGCTCCTGGCGGCCGGCACGCGCGTCAACCTGCTGCGCAACACCCTGGTGCTGGTGGCGCCAGCCGCCAGCGCTACGACGCTGAAAATCGCGCCCCGCTTCGATCTGCGCGGGGCGCTCCAAGGCGAGCGGCTGGCGATGGCCAATCCGGACAGCGTGCCCGCGGGCAGGTACGGCAAGAGCGCCCTTGAAACGCTCGGCGTCTGGCGTGACGTGAGCGCGAGCGTTGCGCGCGCGGAGAACGTCCGCGCGGCGCTCGCCCTCGTCTCGCGCGGCGAAGTCGCTTTCGGGATCGTCTACGCCACCGACGCACTCGCCGACAAGGGCGTGCGGATCGTAGACGCGTTCCCCCCCGGCACCCACCCGCCGATCGTCTATCCCGCGGCGATCGTGGCGGCGAGCCGCTCACCCGCGGCGCGTCCGCTGCTCGACTACTTGCGCTCTCCCGGCGCGCGCGCGATCTGGCAGCGGCATGGATTCGCAATCGCACCGTAGCCGATGACGGGCATGTCGGCCGAGGAAGTGGGCATCATCCTGCTGAGCCTGCGCGTTGCATTCGTCAGCGTGCTGTTCAGCCTGCCCGTGGCGATTGGCGTCGCCCACGTTCTCGCGCGCGCCGATTTTCCCGGCAAGACACTCGTCGATGCATTCGTGCACCTCCCGCTGGTCCTGCCGCCCGTCGTTGTCGGTTTCGCGCTGCTGGTGCTGTTCGGCAAGCAGGGTCCGATCGGGTCATGGTTGAACGAGTGGTTCGGCATCGTATTCGCGTTCCGGTGGACCGGCGCCGCGCTGGCGTCGGCGATCATGGGCTTTCCGCTGATGGTGCGCGCGATCCGGCTGTCGCTCGACGCCATCGACCCGCGTCTGGAGACTGCGGCGGGCACGCTGGGCGCCTCGCGTGCGTGGGTGTTCGCGTCGATCACGCTGCCGCTCGCGCTGCCTGGCATCGTAACGGGCGCGCTGCTCTCGTTCGCGCGCGCACTCGGCGAGTTCGGCGCGACGATCACCTTCGTCTCGAACATACCCGGCGAGACGGAGACGCTGCCGCTCGCGATCTACACGCTCACGCAGGTTCCCGGCGGCGATGCGCAGGCGCTGCGCCTGAGCGCCATCTCCGTGGTGCTTTCCGTCGTGGCGCTGGTCGCCTCCGAATGGCTCACGCGCCGCGCCCGCGGCCAGACGCGCGATGATCGACGTTGACTTCGAGCAGTCGCACGGCGATTTCGTGCTTCGCGCGAAGTTCTCGACCGAAGCGCCGGTGGTAGGGCTGTTCGGGCGCTCCGGCGCCGGCAAGACCAGCCTCGTCAACGCGATCGCCGGCGTGACCTCGCCGCGCCGGGGCCACATACGCATCGACGGGGTCACGCTGTTCGACAGCGCGCAGCGCATCGATGTGCCGATGCAAAAGCGCCGCGTCGGCTACGTCTTCCAGGAAGCGCTGCTGTTTCCGCATCTGACGGTCGGTGCGAACCTGAGCTATGGCTTGCGCCTGCGCCCGGCTTCGGCGCGCTATATCGAGCCGGGGCGCGTCATCGACGTGCTCGGCCTTCGCGCGATGGTCGACCGCAAGCCCGCGACGCTATCCGGCGGCGAGCGCCAGCGGGTCGCAATCGGCCGGGCGTTGCTGGCACAGCCGCGGCTGCTGCTGCTCGACGAGCCGCTGGCGTCGCTGGACGTGCCGCGCAGGACCGAGATCCTCGACTACGTCGAGCGGCTGCGCGACGAGTTCCACGTGCCGATCGTCTACGTCAGCCACTCGGTGCCGGAAATCACGCGTCTCGCGGACACCGTGGTCATCCTGTCGGAGGGCGAGTGCCTCGCCGCCGGCGCGGTGGACGACGTCATGGGTCGACTCGATCTCAAGCCCCACACTGGCCGCTACGAAGCGGGCGCGGTCATCGAAGCGATGGTCGCCGCGCAGGACGAGCAGTTCCAACTCACGACGCTGCAATTCGCAGGCGGCGAGCTCACGGTTCCGCGCGTCGATGCAAAGGCCGGCGAGCGCGTTCGCGCGCGCGTGCGCGCCCGCGACGTTTCGCTCGCCACTGCGCGGCCCGAAGGCCTCAGCATCCTGAACGTGCTGCACGCGCGAATCGTCGCGATCGCGGTGGAAACGGGCGCCGTCGTCGACCTCGAGCTCGCCGTCGGCGAGGCCCGCCTTCTCGCGCGCGTCACCCGGCGATCCTGCGCGGAACTCGGATTGCGGGAAGGTCAGGAGGTCTTTGCGCTGATCAAGGCCGTGTCCTTCGACCAGCGCAGCACGGGCTATGCGTAGACCCGCCACGCTCGCGTCCCGCCGCTGCCTCTCGCGACGGCGCGTTGCCCGGCCGTCAATCGATCCGCCTAAGCCGCGTCCGATAGTCGTCGCCGCGCGCGACGTAAGCGTCGACGTTGCGCTTCAGCCCCTCGACATCGCTGTCGGACAGCTCGCGCACCAGCCGCGCAGGGGCGCCGACGATCAACGAGCGCGCGGCAAACGTCTTGCCCTCGGTGACGATCGCCCCGATGCCGACGACGCAGTGCATCCCGATATGCGCCCGGTTGTAGATCACCGCCGCGATGCCGATCAGCGCACCGTCGTCGATCGTGCAGCCGTGTAGCATCGCCTGATGGCCGATCGTGACGTCGCGCCCGATCCGCAGGGGCAGCCCCGGGTCGACGTGCAAGACCGCGCCGTCCTGGACGTTCGTGTTGTCGCCGATATCGATCGTGTCGTCGTCGCCACGCAGCACCGCGCCCGGCCAGACGGACGCGTGCTCGCCGAGCCTCACACGCCCGATGACGCTCGCTTCCGGCGCAACGTAGGCCGATGCGGGTATGTGCGGAACATGGCTGCCGAGCTGGTAAATGGCCATCGAAGGGACCTCTCGCAACGCGCGGTGAGAATCCCGCAAAGCTTAGCAGCCGGCCGCGGCTGCCCCGGCGCGCCGCGCCGGTTCGCCGGCGGGCGCAGCGTCAGACGGCCAACGGCGACGCCGGGCGTCCTGCCAGGGGCGCCCGCCAGTGCGGCGTGCGAGGTCGCCCATCGACGGCGTTGTCTCTTCGGGGTTCCCTCCCCACGCGGCGCGCCTCGGGAGGCGCCGCGGTCCGCAACAGGCAAGGATAGTTCATAGCGAAGTAAATACAGACGCTTAGCACCGAAACCTATCGTCAGTTCTGGGTTGTGCGGGGGCAACCGCTTTGACAACGCAAACGCTTGTGAGATACAAGGCGCGGGTCGACGGAGCGCGGCACCGATCTTGCTATCAATACGTACGCCTCGACGGCTAAGCAGAAAAGGGGGGAGCCCATGTCACCTGCCCAGTTTCGCCCCGGTTCAGCGACCGGCGTCGTCTCCGAGCTCGCCTTTGCGCGGGCCCAACGCAACACGGTCCTCATCATCGACGACCTGTTCTCGAGCCGCTTGCTGCTCGCGGAGATCGTTCGCCAGATCGACGGCAAGCTGAACCTCGAGCTGTTCGACACGCCGTCGCGCGCGCTGGAGTTTGCCCGGAACAACCGCGTCGACCTCGTCCTCACCGACTACAAGCTTCCCGAGTTCGACGGCATCGAACTCGTGAAGCAACTGCGCGCCCTGCCCCATTGCGTGGACGTTCCGATCGTCGTCATCACCGTGGTCGACGACCGCAAGGTCCGCTACGACGCGCTCGAAGCGGGCGCCACCGATTTTCTGATCAAGCCGCTCGACGACCACGAAACGCGCGCGCGTTGCGCGAATCTGCTGGAGCTGCGCCGCCACAAGATCGTCCTGTCCGACCAGGCGCGCGTCCTGCAGTACCAGGTGGACAAGTCGGTGGCCGAGATCCACGAGCGCGAGCTGGAGACCCTGTCCAAACTTGCGAAAGCGGGCGAATTCCGCGACAAGACGACCGGCAACCACCTCATGCGGATGGCGAAGTATTCGGCGCTGACGGGGCAGAACCTCGGCCTCGGCGCGGAAACCGTCCACGTGCTCGAGGTCGCCGCGCCGATGCACGACATCGGCAAGATCGGCATCCGCGATTCGGTGCTGCTGAAGGAAGGCCCGCTCGATGCCACGGAGCAGGACCTGATGCGCACGCACGCGCGCATCGGCTACGACATCCTCAAGGGCAGCCCGTCCAAGTACCTGTCGATGGGCGCGATCATCGCGCTCGGCCACCACGAGAAGTTCGACGGCTCCGGCTATCCGAACGGCTTGCACACCGAGGACATCCCGCTCGTCGCGCGCATCGTTGCGGTTGCGGACGTGTTCGATGCGCTGGTGTCCGAACGGCCCTACAAGCGCGCGTGGCCGGTGGAAGAGGCGATCGATCACATGAAGATGCAGCGCGGGCGGCATTTCGATCCGCGCGCGGTCGACGCGTTCCTCGCCGACCGCGGCCGGATCCAGGTGATCCTCGACGAGTTCGGCGACTGACGTCGCGCGCAATCAGCGCGAGCGCGGACTGCGCAGCAGCACCAGCGTGCCCAGCACGCCCGCGATCAGCGAGCCGACCAGCACGCCGAGTTTCACCTGCGTGTCGTAGTCTGTGCTGCGTCCCTCGAAGGCGAGCGCGCCGATGAACAGGCTCATCGTGAAGCCGACGCCGCACAACAGGCAGACGCCGAAGAATTGCAGCTTGGTGGATTCGGCGGGCAGCGACGCGCCTGCGAAGCGGATGAGCAGCGCCGAGGTCCCGAACACCCCGATCGCCTTGCCCAGCACGAGGCCCGCCGCGATGCCCAGCGGAACGGTGTTGAGGAGCGTCGCGACACCCACGCCGGTCAATACGACGCCCGCATTGGCGAAGGCGAACGTCGGCAGTACCAGGAACGCCACCCAGGGATGCAGCGCGTGCTCGGTGTTCTCCAGCGGAGAGCTGCCGTCGGGAGCGCGCAGCGGAATCGCCAGCGCGGTGACCACGCCGGCGAGCGTGGCGTGCACACCCGACTTCAGCACGAACACCCAGACGATCAGGCCGACCACCACGTAGGGGCCGATACTCATCACGCGGGCACGATTCAACGCCAGCAGCACTGCCGCGCCGACGAACGCACCGCCGAGCATCAGCGGCGAGAGGTTCGCCGTGTAGAACAGGGCGATCATCACGATGGCGCCGAGGTCGTCGATGATCGCAACCGCGGTGAGGAAGACCTTGAGCGACGCGGGCACGCGCGAGCCGAGCAGCATCAGGATGCCGAGCGCGAAGGCGATGTCGGTCGCCGCGGGGATCGCCCACCCGTTCAATGCGATGGGATCGGATCGATTGATGGCCGCATAGATGAGCGCCGGCGCGACCATGCCGCCGATGGCCGCGCCCGCCGGTAGCGCCGCTTGGCGCAGACTCGCGAGCTCGCCGGCAAGCAGCTCGCGCTTGATCTCCAGTCCGACAAGGAAAAAGAACACGGCCATCCACAGGTCGTTGACCCAGAGCAACAGCGGTTTGGAGATCGTCAGCCAATCGCCGAGGCGAACTTCGGCGATGGTCTGCGCGAGCCGCTCGTACGCGGGGCCGAGGCTGGAATTGCTGACGACAAGCGCAGCCAGCGCGGCGAGCGCAAGCACCACGCCGCCCGCGGATTCGGACTCGATGAAGCTCCGAATCTTTCGTATCATGGTGGCGACGGCTTCAAGCGACGGCCGCCGTCGGCGGCGCCGTCTACTTTACGTTGCGGCGGACGAAATCGGACATCCGCCGTACGCCGCTTTCGATCGCTTCCTTCGAAGCCGCGTACGAGAAGCGGATATGCTGGCCCTCGCCGGGGACCCGGCGCCCGAAATGGATGTCGGCGAGCACCGCGACGCCTGCCTCCGTCAGCAGCCGCTTGCGAAACGTCTCGGAATCGCCGCAACCGGTCATCTTGCACGCATCGGTGACGTTGGGCCACGCGTAGAACGCGCCCCCGGGGATCGCGCACTCGACGCCGGGAACTTCATTGAGCAGCCGAACGATGAGATCGCGCCGCTCGAGGAACGAGCGCCGCATGTGGTCGGCGGCATCCTGCGGGCCGGTGATCGCCGCGACCGCCGCCCATTGCGAGATCTGCGACGCGCACGACTCTGTGTTGGTGATCCACCGGGTGAACAGGGGCGCAAGCGCGCGATTGGCGGCGTAGCCGATGCGCCAGCCCGTCATCGCCCAGGTCTTGGACGCGCCGTCGCTGATCACCGTTCGCTCGAGCAGGCCCGCGCGCGTCGCCAGCGATTCGAAGCGGCCGTCGTAGACCAGACGCGAATAGATCTCGTCGGCGAACACCCACACCTGCGGATGGTCGGCGAGCACCTGCGCGACCGCGTCGAGGTCGGCGGCTTGGAGGACGCCTCCGGTCGGGTTTTGCGGCGTGTTCAGGATGAGCAGCCGCGTCTTGGGCGTGATTTTCGCGGCAAGCTCGGCAGGGTCGAAAGCGAAGCCGCGAGATTCGCGCAGGTACACCGGCACCGGTACCGCGCCGTTGGCGACGATCTGCGACTCGTAGATGGGAAAGCCGGGTACCGGGTAGATCACTTCGTCGCCGGTGCCGTAGTCCGTCACCGACGCGATCGTGTACGCGATGAAAGGCTTCGCGCCCGCGGCGACGACGACATCTTCGGCGCGGATATCGAGACCGCGCCGCGCGCCCATGTCCTGCGCAGCGGCCGCACGCAACTCGTCGATGCCCGCCGAAGGCGTGTAGCCATGCTTGCCGCCCTCGATGGCGGCGATGGCGGCCGCCTGGACGTGCCCGGGTGTCGGAAAATCGGGCTGGCCGATGCAGAACGAGACGATATCGTGGCCCGCGCGAATCAGCGCGTTGACCTCGGCGAGCACGACGAAGGCATTCTCGGTGCCGAGCGAATCGCCGCGGCGCGAGAGCCGTGGCACGGTCAGGCCCGGCGGATGGGGGGCGTTCATCGACCGCTCCCGGCGCGCGTGCCGCAGCGGCGGATCAGATCGACGAGGCTGACGACAAGGAAGCCGACGCGCATATAACAACCCCCCGGAAAGGCGCCGAGCATGTTAGCACGAGGGTTGCAATGCGCGCCGCGTTCCGGGCGCGCTACAGGAAATGCGACTGCGTGAGCGCGATGACGCACAAACCCATCAGCGGCTGCGGCAGGATTCCGAGCAGGAGCAGCAGCACGCCGTTGGTCGACAGCAGGACGCGCGCGTCGCCGCGTGTGTCGAGCGGCGATCGATCGATGGCATCGTCGAAGTACATCAGCTTGACGACGCGCAGATAGTAGAACGCGCCGATCAGCGAAGTCACGACGGCAACCACGGCGAGCCAGATGAAGCCGGCGTTGACCGCAGCCTCGATGACCGAGAACTTCGCGTAGAAGCCCACGGTCGGCGGCAGGCCCGCGAGCGAGAACATCACCAGCAGCATGATGAAGGCCCACCACGGCGCACGCTGGTTCAGCCCCTTGAAGTCGTCAAGCATCTCGCACTCGAAGCCGGCGCGCGACAGGAGCATGATCATGCCAAAGGACGCAAGACTCGTGAACACGTAGGCGATCGTGTAGAACATCGCCGCCGAGAACCCGTTGAGATCCGCAGCGAGGAAGCCCAGCAGCATGAAGCCCATGTTCGCTATCGTCGAGTACGCGAGCATCCGCTTGATGTTCGACTGGGCGATCGCTATCAGGTTGCCGAGCACCATGGACAGCAGCGACAGCACGATCAGCATGCCCTGCCAGTCGAACGCCGTACCCTGCAGCGCGCCCGAGAGCAGGCGGATGGTCAGCGCGAACGCCGCGAGCTTGGGTGCAGTGCCGATGAGCAGCGTGACCGCCGTCGGCGCGCCCTGGTACACGTCGGGGACCCACATGTGGTACGGCGCGGCGCCGAGCTTGAACGCGATCCCGGAGACGATGAACACCAGTCCGAACGTCAGCAGCAGCGGGTTGGCCTGCTTTCCGAGGATCGACCGCGCGACCTGGTCGATGTCGAGCGAGCCCGTGGCGCCGTACATCATCGACAATCCGTACAGGAGCATGCCGGACGCCAGCGCGCCCAGGACGAAGTACTTCATCGCCGCCTCGGCAGCGCCCTGGTGATCGCGGTCGAGCGCCACCATCGCGTACAGCGACAGCGACAGGAGCTCCAGCCCGAGGTAGAGGGTCAGGAAATGGTTGCCGGAGATCATCACCTGCATTCCCAGCAACGCGAACAGCGCCAGCACGAAGGTCTCGCCGCGGAACAGCCCGCGCGCGGCGAGGTAGGTGCGCGAATAGAAAAGCATCAGCGATACGCAGACGAAGCAGGCAAGCCGCAGGAAATCGGCCAGCATGTCGTCGACCACCATGTTGCCGAAGGCCTTGACGACGCCGCTCTGCGCCGTACTGATCGTCACGCACGCCGCGACGAGCAGCACAAGCTGCGTCAGCCAGAAGCCGACGTGCCGGCGCCCGTCGGACACGAACAGGTCGACGAGAAGCACGACACACGCGCCGGCCAGGATGACGATCTCCGGCAGCACCGCGACAAAATCCACCGTCGTCGCGACGCTCATAGCTTGGACCTCGCGACGATGGTCAGGAGGTCAGCCACGGAAGTGTGCATTACGTCGATCAGCGGTCGCGGCCAGATGCCCATCGCGAGGACGGTCAGCGCCACGGCGGCGAGCATCCAGAACTCGCGCCGGTTGAGGTCGGACAGCTCCGCCACGTGCGCGTTGCCGATGTCGCCGAAGATCACGCGCTTGTACATCCAGAGCGTGTACGCGGCGCCGAGGATCATCGTCACCGCCGCACCGAAGCCGAGCCAGAAATTGGCCTTCACGGCGGCAAGGATCACGAGGAACTCGCCGACGAATCCCGACGTCGCCGGAAGGCCGGCGTTGGCCATCGCGAACAGCATCATGAAGGCCGCAAACTTGGGCATGCGGTTCACGACGCCGCCGTAGTCCGCGATCATGCGCGTATGCATGCGGTCGTACAGCACGCCGACGCACAGGAACATCGCCGCCGACACGAAGCCGTGCGAGATCATCTGCGCGAGCGCGCCTTCCATGCCGAGCTGGCTGAACAGGAAGAAGCCCAGCGTGACGAAGCCCATGTGCGAGATCGACGAGTAGGCGATCAGCTTCTTCATGTCGGCCTGCGCCAGCGCCACGAAGCCGATGTAGATCACGGCGATCAGCGACAGCGTGATCACGAACGTCGACAGATAGCGCGACGCGTCGGGAAGGATCGGCAGGATGAAGCGGACGAAGCCGTACGCGCCGATCTTGAGCGTGATCGCGGCGAGGACGACCGAGCCGCCGGTCGGGGCCTCCACGTGGGCGTCCGGCAGCCACGTGTGCACGGGCCACATCGGCACCTTGACGGAAAAGGCCATGAAGAACGCGACGAAGAGGAGTATCTGCGTCTTGAGCGCGAGCGGAACGTCGTACCAGTCGAGTATGGAAAAGCTGTCGGACACGCTGTAGAGGTAGATCAGCGCAACCAGCATCAGCAGCGACCCCAGCAGCGTGTACAGGAAGAACTTGATCGCCGCATACACGCGATTCGGACCGCCCCAGACGCCGATGATGAGGTACATGGGGATCAGCATCGCTTCGAAGAACACGTAAAACAGGATGCCGTCGAGTGCGCCGAACACGCCGTTGATGAGGCCGGACTGGATCAGGAACGCCGCCAGGTACTGCGCGACGCGCGTCTGGATCACCTCCCAGGCCGACCATACGACGAGCACCGTGATGAAACTGTTCAGCAGGATGAACAGCACGCTGATCCCGTCGACACCGAGGTGATAGTGGATGTCGAAGCGTGGAATCCACTCGCTGCGCTCGACGAACTGCATCGCGCTCGTCGTCACGTCGAACTTCGCGTAGAGCGGAACGGTGACGAGGAAGCCAGCGACCGCGCCGATGAGCGCGATCCAGCGCGTCGGCGCGGCGGCGCGCTCGCCGTCGCGGCCCGCGGCGAGCACCACGAGCCCCGCGACGATGGGCACCCAGATGGCCAGCGACAGGTAAGGTGTCATAGCGAGCGCACCACCCAGAGCGTCAGCAGCGCGACGAGGCCGACGATCATCGTGAAGGCGTACTGGTAGACGTACCCCGTCTGGATCCTGCGTACCAGATGCGACGCCCATCCGACGGCCTTCGCCGAGCCGTTGACGAAAAAGCCGTCGATCACACGGCGGTCGCCGACGCTCGACGCCACCTCGCCGATGCCGCGCGCGCCGCCGGCGAAGAACCAGTCGTTGAACCTGTCGAAGTAGTACTTGTTGTCGAGCAGCGTGTAGAGGCCGCCGGCCATCTTCTGCAGCCGAGCGGGAAGCGCCGGGTTGACGAGATAGCAGTAGGCCGCGGCGGCGATGCCGGCGACCGCCAGCCAGAACGCCGGGCTCGTGAGGCCGTGCAGCATGAATGCCCAGGGGCCGTGCCACTCCTCGCGCAGCGCAGCGAGCACGGCATGCGGATCGCGCACCACGATGGCGCTGCCGAAATAGTCGCCGAACAGCATGCGGTCGATGTACACCCATCCGGTGTAAACCGACGGGATGGCGAGCAGGACCAGCGGCACCGTCACGACCCACGGCGATTCCCTGGGCAGCGCGGCGCCATGGTCGGACGCCCCATGCGCCCCATGCGCCCCATGCGCCCCATGCGCGCCGTGGGCGTCGTGGGCATCGCCGTTAGCGGGATGCGCGGACGCGCCGAAGCGCTCGGGCCCGTGGAAGGCGAGGAACAGCATCCGGAACGAGTAGAACGCCGTGATGAAGACCCCGGCCATCACCGCGAAGTACGCGTAGCCGTGGCCGGGGATCTTCGACAGGTGCACCGCCTCGATGATCGCGTCCTTCGAGAAGAAGCCTGCGAATGGCGGTATGCCGGCCAGCGCCAGCGAGCCGACGACGGCCGTGACGTACGTGATGGGCATGTACTTGCGCAGGCCGCCCATCCTGCGCAGGTCCTGCTCGTGATGGAGTGCGATGATGACCGAGCCTGCGCCGAGGAATAGCAGCGCCTTGAAGAACGCGTGCGTCATCAGGTGGAAGATGGCCGCCGAATAGGCGGACACGCCCAGCGCAACCGTCATGTATCCCAGCTGCGAGAGCGTCGAGTACGCGACAACGCGCTTGATGTCGTTCTGGATGATGCCGAGAAAGGCCATGAACAGCGCGGTGGTCGCGCCGATCACCGTGACGAACGACAGCGCGGTGTCCGACAGCTCGAACAGCGGGCTCATCCGCGCGACCATGAAAATTCCGGCGGTGACCATCGTTGCCGCGTGGATCAGCGCGGAGATGGGCGTCGGGCCTTCCATGGAATCGGGAAGCCAGACGTGCAGCGGGACCTGCGCACTCTTGCCCATCGCGCCGATGAAAAGGCAAATGCAGGTCACCGACATCAGCGACCACGCGCTCTGCCCCCACAGGCCGATCGTCGTCGCTGCGAGCGAGGGCGCCTTCTCGAACACCGGCGCATAGTCGAGCGTGCCGAAATGGGCGAGCACGAGGCCGATGCCGAGGATGAAACCGAAGTCGCCGACCCGGTTCGCCAGGAACGCCTTCAGGTTCGCGTAGATCGCCGTCGGCCGCGTATACCAGAAGCCGATCAGCAGGTAGGACACGAGGCCGACCGCCTCCCACCCGAAGAAGAGCTGCAGGAAGTTGTTGCTCATCACGAGCATCAGCATCGCGAACGTGAAAAGCGAGATGTAGGCGAAGAACCGCGTGTAGCCCGGGTCGTCGGCCATGTAGCCGATCGTGTAGACGTGCACCATCAGCGACACGAAGGTGACGACGATCATCATCGTCGTCGTCAGCGGATCGATCAGGAATCCGATCGACAGCTTGAGCTCGCCGCTCGCCAGCCATGTATAGATATCGCCGTTGAACAGGTGGCCCGCCGAGACATCGCGCGCGATGAGGAACGACGCCCCGAGCGCCACGGCGACGCCGAGGATGCATAGCGAGTGCGACACCCGGCGGCCGAGTCGCGCGCCGAACAGGCCGACGACGATCGACGCCGCCAGCGGGGCGAGCGGAACCAGCAGGTAAAGCTCTCGCATCGTCATCGCCGGGTCAGCCCTTGAGGGTGCCGAGGTCCTCGACGTCGATCGTGCCGACGTTGCGGAAGAGCAGCACCAGGATCGCGAGGCCGATGGCCGACTCGGCGGCCGCGACGGTCAGGATGAAGAAGACGAACACCTGGCCCGACATGTCGCCCAGGTAGCGCGAGAAGGCGATGAAGTTGAGGTTGACGGCGAGCAGCATTAGCTCGATCGCCATCAGCACGATGATGACGTTGCGCCGATTGAGGAAGATGCCGGCGACGCTGATCGCGAACATGATCGCGCCCAGCACGAGGTAATGCGCCAGCGTCGGCGCGGTAAAGATCGACAGCACGTTCACTCCCTTGCGAACCGTTGCGGACGCCCGAACCGGGCCCGCCCCCGAAGTCAGCTTTCCTTCTTTTCCGCCGCCATCTTAATGATGCGCACGCGATCCTCGCGACGCACCTTCACCTGACGGCCCGGATCCTGGTACTTGGTCTCCCTGCGCTTCCTGTGCGTCAATGCGATCGCCGCGATGATCGCGACCAGCAGCACCACGGCCGCGACCTCGAACGGGTACACGTAGTCGACGTAGAGCAGCCGGCCGAGCGCCTTGGTGTTGCTCCCCGCGGGCGGCGCGGGCGCGCTGTCAGTGGCGCCGATCGCGCTGGCGGTGATCACCAGCGCCATCTCCGCGAGGACCACGCCGCCGATGATCGCCGCGAGCGGCACGTAGCTCGTGAAGTTCTGGCGCATGCGATCGAAGTTGACGTCGAGCATCATCACGACGAACAGGAACAGCACCATCACCGCACCGACGTAGACCAGCACCAGCGCGATCGCGAGGAACTCCGCCTGCAGCAGCAGCCAGAGCGCCGCCGCCGTGAAGAACGCCAGCACCAGCCACAGCGCGGCGTGCACGGGGTTGCGTGCGGTGACCACCCGCAGCCCCGCGAATACGAGAATCGCGGCGAACAGATAGAAGATGAACGTTGCGAACGTCATCGCTTCATCGATACTTGGCGTCCGCCGACCGGTCGGCGGCGATTTGCGCCTCGTAACGGTCGCCTACGGCCAGCAGCATCTCCTTGTTGTAGTAGAGATCGCCACGCCGCTCCCCGTGGTATTCGAGGATGCGAGTCTCGACGATCGAGTCGACCGGACAGCTTTCCTCGCAAAAGCCGCAGAAGATGCACTTGGTGAGATCGATGTCGTAGCGCGTCGTCCGGCGCGTGCCATCGGCGCGCTGCTCGGACTCAATGGTGATCGCCAGCGCCGGGCATACCGCCTCGCACAGCTTGCACGCGATGCAGCGCTCTTCGCCGTTCGGATAGCGGCG
>JBDSLT010000333.1:0-8735 GCA_039916265.1 Casimicrobiaceae bacterium
GCTATACGTTGGCTCTGGCCGAGGGGCAGCCTCCTCTGGCCGCGGCATGCTTTGCCTCGGCCGCAGCGGCGCTGATGTGTGAGGCGGGCGGCGGGTGGGACGGAACTCCGCAACGCGCGGCCGTCGAAAGCCTTCTGCTCAGGGGCGCGCGGTGAACATCACCTTCGGCCACCGTCCCGCGAACAATCATTCCACCGGTTGCGGGTCTCGTGTTTGCGGCGACTTCATCGTTGCACTCGACGACACCGCGGTGACGGATGTCGACGACTGGCAGTGCTTGCTCGTCGGCGAGGCGATCGGCCGCCGCTAGCCGCCGCGGTGCGCGCGCGGACTTGCCCGATGGACGGGAGTGTCGCCGCTAGGCAACACCCTTCCATCTGTGCAACAATCTTCCCAACTAATCTGCAACGGGGTGAGCGCGATGCTCGACCGTGACGGCTATCGCCCGAACGTCGCCATCGTCGTCGTCAACGGCAAGAACCAGGTCTTCTGGGGCAAACGGATCCGCGAACACTCGTGGCAATTTCCGCAAGGGGGCATCAATCCCGGTGAAGCGCCCGAGCAGGCGATGTACCGGGAGTTGCGCGAGGAAGTCGGGTTGGAAGCTCGTCATGTCAGGATCCTGGGCCGCACGCGCGACTGGCTGAGGTACGAAGTCCCGCATCACTGGATCAAGCGCGAATGGCGCGGCAGCTACCGCGGCCAGAAGCAGATCTGGTACCTGCTGCGACTCACCGGTCGCGACAACGACGTCTCGCTGCGCGCCACCGACCGCCCGGAGTTCGACGCCTGGCGGTGGCACGACTACTGGATTCCGCTGGAGACGGTGATCGACTTCAAGCGCGACGTCTATCGGCGCGCGCTGCTCGAACTCGAGCGCTACGTGCACGGCAAACCGCACACGCGGCGCGAGCGGCTGTTCGGCTTCGCGCAGCCGATGTCGCCGCCGTCGTACGCCGATCCGGTGACGCCGACGGGAGACTGACGCGCGTGGCGTCGCCTCAGTGCGGCGCCATCGCGATCCCGCCCAGCCGCGGGATGAAGCCGAGGCCGGCCAGCGCGAAGCTGAACAGCAGGCCGAGGCCGATGCCGCACAGCACGATGACGATGGTGAAGGGAACCGCCTTTTCCTGCGAGCTCTTCTTCAGCACCGGCGCGCCGAGATAGAACGTGTACCAGGAGTAGATCGCGGCCAGCAGCGCGAGGATGCCGCCCAGCATGCCGAGCAGATTGAAGACGCCCGCGATCCACGCCGCGGTGTAGCTGTACGCGGAGAGCTTCAGCGCAGCGATAAAGTCCTTGGTGCCGCCGAACGACGGCGCGAGCGCGTCGATCAGCAGCGCGAGGATGAACGTGATCACCAGCGACATGATGTACGTGCCGACGGCGAACTTCGCGCCGCCGCCGGCACCACCGGCCACGATCAGCGCGAGCGGCCCGATCGCGGCGAACAGGCACACCCAGGTTGCGTAGATCGATTGCGGCGTCGCCGTCTCGGCGGCGATCTTGGGCCACTCCTTCCTGGGCTCGAACAGGATTCCCTTCAAGCGGTCGACCAGCGCCATTGCATCCTCCCCGAAAGAGCGCGTCCGGAGTGTAGTGGACGCACCGCAGCGTGTCGATTCAGCCGAGCAGCACCAGGTTGTCGCGGTGGATGAGCTCGGGCTCGACGACGTAGCCCAGGATGGTCTCGATCTGCGCGGAAGGCTTGCGCAGGATCTTCGCCGTCTCTCCCGCGCCGTAGTTCACGAGCCCGCGCGCAATCTCGCGTCCGTCCGGCGCGAAGCAGCCCACCACCGCACCGCGTCCGAAGTCGCCTTCGACGGCGACTACGCCGATCGCCAGCAGGCTTTTGCCTTCGCGCGCGAGGGCCTGCACCGCGCCGGCGTCGAGCTGCAGCCTTCCGGCGAGACGCACGTGGTCGGCGAGCCACTGCTTGCGCGCACCGAGCGAGCCGGCGGCAGCGACCAGCAGCGTGCCCACCGACTCCCCCGCGGCGAGGCGCGTCAGCACGTCCGCTTCGCGGCCGCTCGCGATCACCGTCGACGCGCCGGAGCGCGCGGCGCGCTTGGCCGCGAGGACCTTGCTCAGCATGCCGCCGCGCCCGAGCGCGCTGCCCGCGCCGCCCGCCATCGCTTCGAGCGCGGGATCGCCGGCGGTCGCCGTTCGGACGAGCGTGGCCGCGGGATCGCGCCGCGGATCGGCGCTGTGCAGGCCCGATTGATCGGTGAGCAGCACCAGCACATCGGCGTCGATCAGGTTGGTGACGAGCGCGCCCAGCGTGTCGTTGTCGCCGAAGCGGATCTCGTCGGTCGTGACGGTGTCGTTTTCGTTGATGATCGGCAGCACGCCGAGCGCGAGCAGCGTCGTCAGGGTCGTGCGCGCGTTCAGGTAGCGGCGCCGGTCCGCGAGGTCCTCGTGGGTGAGCAGCACTTGCGCGGTACGCATCGAATACAGCGCGAACGCAGCCTCGTACGCCTGGATGAGACCCATCTGGCCGACGGCGGCCGCGGCCTGCAGCTCGTGGATCGCGCGCGGCCTCTTATGCCAGCCGAGCCTTTGCATTCCTTCGGCGATCGCGCCGGATGAAACCAGGACGACGTCACGCCCGCCCTTCTTCAATGCGGCGATTTCGCCGGCCCAGCGCGCCACGGCGGAATGGTCGAGGCCACGGCCGTCGTTGGTGACGAGGCTCGAGCCGACCTTGACGACGACGCGCTTCGCGGTCGCGACGGGCGCGGTGCCGCCGGCCGGGACAGAAATCGCGGTGGCGTTCACGCGTCGTTTTTCTTGCCCGCGCGACGGCGGCGGGGCGAGGCGGGCGCCGGCGTCAGGAGAACGGGCGGCGCGGTCGCATCGATCGCCATGGCGTCGGCGGGGCTCGCGCGTTGCGGCGTGTGCGCCGCCCCCTTGTCGGGGCCGGCCGCCGCATCCACCGCCTCCGCGGACGCGGACAGGGACGAATCCGGGCGCGCGACCTGATTCGCGTCGAGCCAGTCCTGGATCGCGAAGGTCAGCTTTCGGCAACCGTCGCCGCTGATCGCGGCGATGGCGAAGACCGGGCCCTTCCAGCGATAGGCCTTGACGAAGGCCGCAACGCGCGCCGCGCGCTCGTCCTCGGGCAGGAGGTCGAGCTTGTTCAGCACGAGCCAGCGCGGCTTTTCAAACAGCGCGGCGTCGTATTTTTTCAGTTCCTTCACGATGGCGCGCGCATCGTGCAGCGGGTCGGCGGCAGGATCGAGCGGCGCAAGGTCGACAAGGTGCAGCAGCAGGCGGGTGCGCTGCAGGTGACGCAGGAAGCGGTGGCCCAGCCCGGCGCCATCCGCAGCGCCCTCGATCAGTCCGGGAATGTCGGCGACGACGAACGAGCGGCTGGTGTCGGTGCGAACGACGCCGAGTTGCGGCGCAAGCGTGGTGAACGGATAGTCGGCGACTTTCGGCCGCGCAGCGGAGATCGCGCGGATCAGCGTCGACTTGCCGGCGTTGGGCAGCCCGAGAAGACCGACGTCGGCGAGCACCTTGAGCTCGAGGCGCAGGCGCCGCTGCTCGCCCTTCACGCCCGGCGTGCACTGGCGCGGCGCGCGGTTGACGCTCGACTTGAAGTGGATGTTGCCGAGGCCGCCCTTGCCGCCCTGCGCGACGAGGGCGCGCTTGCCGTCGACGTCGAGGTCGGCGACGAGCTCTCCGGTCTCCGCATCGGCGATCACCGTGCCGACCGGCATGCGCAGTACGATGTCCTCCGCGCCGCGCCCGTACTGGTCGGCGCCGCGGCCGTTCTCGCCGCGCTTCGCGCGATGGATGCGCGCGTAGCGATAGTCGATCAGCGTGTTGATGTTCCGGTCGGCCACCGCGTAGATGCTGCCCCCGTGTCCGCCGTCGCCGCCGTCGGGACCGCCGCGCGGCACGAATTTCTCGCGGCGAAACGACGCGATGCCGTTGCCGCCGTCGCCCGCGACGACCTCGATGACCGCTTCGTCGAAGAACTTCATGACGGTACCCGCTGGTAGAGGACGAAGCGCTCGGTCTCGTCGCCGCGACGGCGCCCGTCCCACACGATATCGAAGCCGTCGAGCGCGGGCGCCGAGCCGGGCTGACGGCCATACTGGACGAGCAGCAGCGGGCAGCGCTGGTCGGGATGCACTTCTTCGCGCGTGGTGACGAGTCCGGCGTAGTACTGGAAGAGCGCGCGCTGCGGCTCGCCGAGATTGCGGCTGGCGACGCACCCCGGCGCGAGCAGATGCATCGCGACGCCTTCCATCATCGTCTTGTACGAGCGCCGCGAGTCGAGGTAGGGCAGCCAGATCGTCGAATACAGGCCCCACAACAGCGTGACGCCCGCCGCCCAGTTCAGCACCGCGCGGCGGTTGCTGCGACGCGCGGGGCGCACCAGCACGACCCACAGCGCGGTGAGGAAGATCGCCAGCAGGATCGTGCCGAGGTGGAACGTCGGCTGGAAACCGATCTCCGTGTCCTGGAACAGCACGGCGATGCGCGACGACATTCCGTTGACGCGCGCGTCGATCCACAGCAGCCACACGACGATCGCCAGCAGGCCGAAGGTCAGGATTCCGAACCAGTCGAGAAACGCCGAGAAGCCGCGCTTCAGCGAGTCGACCTCGAGCGTGCCGACCAGCGCGAGCGGGACGAGCAGCGGCATTGCGAAGATGACGCGCGGCCCCGGCATCACGACGAGATTCACCAGCATGACGAGGGCGAGGATCCCCGGCACCTGGATGCCTGGCTGCGCGAGCCCGCCGTTGAAGCCCCGCCCGCGCGTCCACAACGTCCAGATGACGAGCGGCAACGCCGGCCACGCGAACCACGGGAGGTTGCGCAGCTGATAGAGCGGGCTGACCGTGTCCGCGCCCGGCAGAAAGCCGATGTAGCTGTTGAGCGCCTCGCCGGACCACCACAGCGCAAACAGCGCCGGATCGCGCGCCTCCAGCGCGAAGGCCCAGGGCAGCGACAGCGCCACCGCGACCGCGACCGCGACGCCGACCGTCGCGACATAAGCGCGCGAGCGCCACGTGTCGCCGGCGAACGGCAACAGCGCCATCGTCAACGCGAGCCATGCCGGACCTTGCAGGCCGCGACTGCCGAACGCGACGGCGATGCCGAGGCCGAGCCAGGCGCCGCCGGCGAAAGGGCGGCGCAGCGCCAGCGCAAGGCCGTAGAGCGCCATCGCGATGCCCAGCGTGAGGCCGAGCTCGCCCGACATCGCGTGCGAGCGGTCCCAGAACCCGAGCGAACCGACCAGGATCAGCACCGGCAGCCAGCGATAGGCGCGGCCCGAGAACTCGCGGCTCGCGAGCGCCGCGAAAAGCAGCATCAGGGCGAGGACGAGACCGACGACCACGCGCGCGGCGTTGTACGGCGCGAGCGGCGGCGAGAGTGCGGCGATCGACAGCGCCGACAGCGCCGGCAGCAGCGGCGGGCGCAACAGGTAGGGCTCGCCCGCGAGGTAGGGCACGACGAAGTCGCCCCGCTGGACCATCTCCTGCGCCAGTCCGAACGACGTCGCGTCGTCGAATTTCCACGGCCCGTGACCGACAAGCCCCAGCAGCACCCACGCGCCGCAGAGCAGCATCAGGCCGGCGGTCTTGTAGGCGCGATAAGCCCCGGAAGGGCTGACCTCCGTCGGATCGACGGGCTCCGTCACGTACGGACGCGGCGCGCGCATGGCGTCAGGATGGCGGGAACCGGCGGGCGTCGCAACGAAAAAGGCAGCCGAAGCTGCCTTTGCTCGCGCGGCGACCTCCGAGGATGTCAGGACGCGGTCGTCGTCGTCGATTTCTGGCCGTAGCGCTGGCGGAACTTCTCGACGCGGCCGGCGGTGTCCATGACCTTCTGCTTGCCGGTGTAGAACGGATGGCAGGACGAGCAGACTTCCACGTGAAGCGGCTTGTTGATCGTCGAGCGCGTCTTGAACGAGGTGCCGCAGCTGCACGTCACCTGGATTTCGCTGTACTTGGGATGGATGTCGACTTTCATGTTGCGCCTCGCCTGGTGACCGGGACTCGAAACAGCCTGAGCCCGAAAAAACGTCGCCGCGATCGGCCATCCGGTTGATACCACCGGGGCTCGCGGCGTTGGTAGACCCTCATTATCCGCTTTTTTGCAGTGCAAAGCAACGTGGGGGCGCGCCGCAGCGTTGCAAGGGCAAGGATAAAAACAATACTTATCAATAGGTTAGAAGGAGACAGCGAAGGTCGGCAGGCGAGCGTCCCGGCGGTCGCTCGACGGGGAAGCGGAACGGCCAGCCGGCTCGCCCTCCGCCGTTGCGCATGCGAAGGGCGCCCCGGCGCCTAGCCGCGGCGCATGCTGTCGAAGAACTCGGCGTTGCTCTTGGTCGCCTTGACCTTGTCGAGCAGGAATTCCATGGCCTCGAGCTCGTCCATCGGATAGAGCAGCTTGCGCAAAATCCAGACCTTCTGCAGGATTTCCGGCTTGAGCAGCAGCTCTTCCTTGCGGGTACCCGAGCGGTTGACGTTGATCGCCGGGTAGATCCGCTTCTCGGCGCTGCGCCGGTCGAGGTGGATCTCCATGTTGCCGGTGCCCTTGAACTCCTCGTAGATCACGTCGTCCATCCGCGAGCCGGTGTCGATCAGGGCCGTGGCGATGATCGTCAGCGACCCGCCTTCCTCGATGTTGCGCGCGGCGCCGAAAAAGCGCTTCGGCCGCTGCAGCGCGTTGGCGTCGACGCCGCCGGTCAGTACCTTGCCGGAGGCGGGCACGACCGTGTTGTAGGCGCGCGCGAGCCGGGTGATCGAGTCGAGCAGGATCACGACGTCTTTCTTGTGCTCGACCAGGCGCTTGGCCTTCTCGATGACCATCTCGGCCACCTGCACGTGGCGCGTGGCGGGCTCGTCGAAGGTCGACGACACGACTTCCCCGCGCACCGAGCGCTGCATTTCGGTGACTTCCTCGGGCCGCTCGTCGATCAGCAGCACGATCAGCATGCAGTCGGGATGGTTGGCGGTGATCGCATGCGCGACGTGCTGGAGCATCACCGTCTTGCCGGACTTCGGCGATGATACGAGCAGGCCCCGCTGGCCCTTGCCGATCGGCGCGATGATGTCGATGACCCGGCCGGTGATGTTCTCCTCGGACTTGATGTCGCGCTCCAGGATCAGCGGCTCGTCGGGGAACAGCGGCGTCAGGTTCTCGAACAGGATCTTCGATTTCGCGTTCTCGGGCGCCTCGAAGTTGACCTTGTCGACCTTGACGAGCGCGAAGTAGCGCTCGCCATCCTTGGGGGTGCGGATCTCGCCCTCGATCGTGTCGCCGGTGTGCAGGTTGAAGCGGCGGATCTGCGACGGCGAGATATAGATGTCGTCGGTGCCCGCGAGGTAGCTCGTGTCGGGCGAGCGCAGGAAGCCGAAACCGTCGGGCAGCACTTCGAGGACGCCCTCGCCGTGGATCGATTCGCCCTTCTTCGCGTGCGTCTTGAGGAGCGCGAAGATGAGATCGTGCTTGCGCATCCGGTTGGCGCCCTCGATCTCCATCGTGTTCGCGATGTCGAGAAGCTCGGAAACGTGCTTGGCCTTGAGTTCGGAAAGGTGCATGAGGGAAGAAGAGGGCGGAACGGATACGACGGAAGACGGCCCTGGATCAGGCCGCGGTGGACTACGCGAAAAGATGTTTGGCGGCCTTGTCGGGCCGTGGTCGGTCGGGGGATCGATGGATGCCCGATCGGAAGTCGGGACACCCGGTTGTGCCTGCCGGTCCGTCGGGCCTCCCGCACCCGCGGGAGAGCCTTCTGTCGGCCGCTTGCTAGGCCCCTAAAGGGCCACTAGGCCCGCGAAATCAACTATCGCTACGGGCTCGGTCGAATTTCAGCGTAGCGGGGTTGCGGGCCGCTGTCAAGAAACGAAATCAAAGGTTGCTGTCGAGGAAGGCCGTCAGTTGCGATTTTGTCAGTGCGCCGACTTTTTGCGCGTGGACCTGGCCGCCCTTGTACAGGATTACCGTGGGGATTCCACGGATGCCGTACTTGCCGGGCGTGGCCGGGTTGGCGTCGATGTCGAGTTTGGCGACCGTCAGCTTGCCTTCATAAGTCTTGGCCACTTCGTCCAGCACCGGCGCGAACATCTTGCAGGGGCCGCACCATTCGGCCCAGAAGTCGACGAGGACGGGATTGGAGGACTTGAGGACGTCCTGGTCGAAGGAATTGTCGGAAACGTGCTTGATCATTTCGCTCATGTGTGTCCCTGGAATGCGGGCCGCGGGCGGCGCCGCTTGGATGTCGAGTTTACCCTCAGTTGGATGGGCCGGGCGCCGTGACGAAGACCTGCCCGATCCATGCCGCGCCTCCGCAGGGTCGCGCCGCTAAGCCGAAACGTAAGGCGCGATCTGCTAAAATTCAAGGCTCTTCCGATCGTCGTCCCGACACCGGCATGACTTACGTCGTCACCGAATCCTGCATCCGCTGCAAGTACACCGACTGCGTGGACGTCTGCCCGGTCGACTGCTTTCGCGAAGGGCCGAATTTTCTGGTGATCGATCCCGACGAGTGCATCGACTGCACGCTTTGCGTGGCCGAATGCCCGGTCGAGGCCATCTTCGCCGAGGATGACGTGCCGGTCGAGCAGGCGCCGTTCACTGCGCTCAACGCGGAGCTTTCGAAGCTGTGGAAACCGATCATCGAGCGCAAGCCCGCGCCGCCGGATGCAGACGACTGGAAGGACGTGAAGGAAAAGAAGCAGTACCTCGAGCGCTGATCGCCGGTTTGACCC
>JBDSLT010000334.1:0-3015 GCA_039916265.1 Casimicrobiaceae bacterium
CTCACCTGGCACCAGTTTCGCGCCGCCGCGGACGCGCCGCTCGGCTTCCTGTGCATGGTCAACGGCGTGCGCGACCGGCCGCAGCTTCCCGGCGCGGCCGATCTCGAACGCATGGCGCGCGATCCCGCGATCGCGCGGTTCATCGCCCGCTGACGCCGTTACGCGCGACCATGTCCGCCGCAAGCTCGCAAACCGAATCGCCCGCCGCCTGGAATCGCCTCGCCGTCTCGCTCATCCTCTCGACGATCGGCGGCGTCGGCATGTGGTCGGTCGTCGTCGCGCTGCCGTCGGTGCAGCAGGATTTCGGCGTTGCGCGCGGCGACGCGTCGCTCCCCTATGCGCTGACGATGCTCGCCTTCGGCGCCGGCAGCATCGTGATGGGCCGGCTGGGCGATCGTTTCGGCATCATCGTGCCGGTCGTCGTCGGGACCGTCGCGCTCGCGCTCGGCTACGTCGCGGCGGCGATGTCGCCGCAGCTCGTTTTCTACGCGATCTCGCATGCACTCGTCGGCTTCGGCAGCTCGGCGACGTTCGCACCGCTGCTCGCGCACACGTCGCTGTGGTTCGAGCGGCGCCGCGGCCTGGCGATCGGCATTTTCGCGAGCGGGAACTATCTGGCCGGCACCGTGTGGCCACCGATCGTCCAGCACTTCATCGGGACGCAAGGCTGGCGCGCGACGTACTACGTCCTCGCCGCCTTCGTCATGCTGACGATGCTGCCGCTGGCGCGCCTGCTGCGGCGCCCGCCGCCGCTGCACGACGCGACGGCGATGCGCGGCCCGCGCGCCGGGCCCGGAACGCCTGCGGCGCTCGGGTTGTCGCCTCGCGCGCTCCAGACGCTGCTCGTCATCGCGGGCGTGTCCTGTTGCGTGGCGATGTCGATGCCTCAGGTGCACATCGTCGCGTATTGCAGCGACCTCGGCTACGGTCCCGCACGCGGCGCACAGATGCTGTCGCTGATGCTCGCCTGCGGCATCGTCAGCCGGCTGACCTTCGGCGTGATCTGCGACCGCATCGGTGGATTGCGCACGCTGCTGCTCGGCGCGGCGCTGCAATGCGTCGCGTTGCTGATGTTCCTGCCGTTCGACGGCCTAGTTTCGCTCTACCTGATCTCCGCGATGTTCGGCCTCTTCCAGGGCGGCATCGTGCCGTCCTACGCGATCATCGTGCGCGAGTATTTCCCGCCGGCCGAGGCCGGCGCGCGCGTCGGCGCCGTCATCACGGCGACGCTGTTCGGCATGGCGCTCGGCGGCTGGATGTCGGGCGCGATCTTCGACGTGACCGGCTCGTACAAGGCGGCGTTCGTCAACGGCATCCTCTGGAACCTCGTCAACGTGTCGATCGGCGCATGGCTGCTGCGCCAGGCGACGCTGCGCACCGCGTCGGCCTGATTCGCTGATCGCAGCCGACATGCCGCCTCCCGTCGACTACACGCACGATTCGGCGCTTGAAAGCTTCGTCGCCTCGGCGAACGACCCCGCGACCGATTTTCCGCTGCAGAATCTGCCCTTCGGACGCTTTCGCCGCGGCGCCGGCGAGGATTGGCGCATCGGCGTCGCGATCGGCGACCAGGTACTCGCGCTGCGCGACGCGGGCTTCGTCGACAGCGACGACATGAACCGCCTGATGGCGGCCGGCGCTGCGACGCATGGCGCGCTGCGGCGCGCGTTGTTCCAGGCCTTGCAGGCGGGGAGCGAAGCAGAGCAGCCGATGCGGCGGCATCTCCTCGCGCAATCCGACGTCGAGCTCGGCGTGCCCTGCCGCATCGGCGACTACACGGATTTCTACACCGGCATTCATCACGCGACCAACGTCGGCAGGCTGTTCCGGCCGGACAACCCGCTGTTGCCCAACTACAAGTGGGTGCCGATCGGGTATCACGGCCGCGCATCTTCGATCGTCGCGAGCGGACACCCGATCCGCCGGCCGCGCGGGCAGTCGAAGGACGCGGACGCAGCCGCGCCCGCCTTCGGCCCTACACGACGCCTCGACTACGAGCTCGAGCTCGGCGCATTCATCGGGGAAGGCAACGCGCTGGGCGAGTCCGTTCCCATCGCAGCGGCCGCGTCGCACCTGTTCGGCCTCGCGCTGTTCAACGACTGGACGGCGCGCGACGTGCAGGCGTGGGAGTACCAGCCGCTCGGACCGTTCCTGTCGAAGAACTTCGCGTCGACCGTCTCGCCGTGGATCGTGACGCTCGACGCGCTCGCGCCGTTTCGCGTTCCCTTCGCGCGTCCGGCCGGCGATCCGGCGCCGCTGCCCTATCTCGACCACGCGGGCGATCGCGCCGCGGGCGCATTCGACATCGCGCTCGAAGTCTGGCTGCAGACCCCGGCCATGCGTGACGCCAAACAGCCCGCGACGCGCCTGATGCATTCGAATTTCCGCGACAGCTACTGGACGCTCGCGCAACTCGTCGCTCACCACACGGCCACCGGCTGCAACCTGCAGCCGGGCGATCTCCTAGGTACGGGGACGCAATCGGGGCCGGGTGCCGGCGACGGCGGCTCGCTGCTGGAGCTGTCGAACGGCGGCCGCGTGCCGCTGCGGCTTCAAAACGGCGAGACGCGCACGTTCCTGCAGGACGGCGACACGGTGATCCTGCGCGGCCATGCGCAGGCGCCGGGCCGGCGCCGGATCGGTTTCGGCGACTGCGCGGGAACGATCGTCGCGGCAGGCGCTTAGGCCAGACGGTGGCGGCGCGCCGCCGCCCTGCGCGTGCGCTTCGTTTCGCGCATCAGCCCTTCGCGCCCTTGATCGCCGACACGGCGGCGCGCAGTCCGAGCAGATAGCTGTCGACGCCGAAGCCGCAGATCTGTCCCTTGACCACCTCGGAAAACACCGATACGTGGCGAAACGCCTCGCGGGCGTGCACGTTCGACATGTGGATCTCGACGATCGGCACCGTGAGGATCGCGAGCGCATCGCGGATGCCGTAGCTGTAGTGCGTCCACGCGCCGGCGTTGATCAGCACGGCGTCCAGCTTCTCGACGTGCGCGGCGTGGATGCGCTCGC
>JBDSLT010000335.1:0-5463 GCA_039916265.1 Casimicrobiaceae bacterium
GCACGCTGGGCGCGACGGATTCGGAGATCTTCCTCAAGGTGATCGTCCCCTTGACCGTCCCGCACATGCTGACCGCGCTGCGCGTGGCGCTCGGCGTCGCCTGGGCGACGCTGGTCGCCTCCGAGCTAATCGCGGCGCAGCAGGGGCTCGGGTCGCTGATCCAGAACGCGGCGTCGTTCTTTCAGCTCGACATCATCTACGTCGGCATCATCTGCATCGGCTTCATCGCGCTGGCGATGGATTTCGCGCTCCGCGCGGTCGCCCGGCGGCTGGTGGCGTGGCAGGAGCGGATCGCATGAGGCGCGCGCCGGAACGAACGGGCGAGCGCAGGTTGCCGCCGCCGGGGGCGGCGTGGTGCGACGGCGGTGTCCGATGAGCGCAACGGCGACACCGCGAGACCGGATCACCTTCGACCGGGTTTCGGTCGAGTTCCAGACGGCGGCCGGACCGCTGCGCGTCGTCGACGACGTTTCCTACCGAATCGCGGACGGCGAGTTCGTGTCGGTGATCGGGCCGTCGGGCTGCGGCAAGACGACGATGATGAACATCGTCGCCGGCTTCGTGAAGCCCACGGCGGGCGCCGTGCTGCTCGACGGCAAGCCGGTCGCAGCGCCCGGCCCCGATCGGGGTGTGATCTTCCAGGACTACGGCGTATTTCCGTGGCTGACGGTGAAGCAGAACATCGCCTTCGGCCTGAAGCTTCGCGCGAGCCGCGTGCCGCAGGACGAGCGCGAGGAGATCTGCGGGCGCTACATGCGGCTGATGGGCCTCGCAGATTTTGCCGACGCGTGGCCGAAGACGCTCTCAGGCGGGATGCGGCAGCGGCTCGCGATCGCGCGCGCCTACGCGGTGCGCCCGGAGTTCCTGCTGATGGACGAGCCGTTCGGCGCGCTCGACGCGCAGACCCGCAGCGCGATGCAGGACTTGCTGCTGGAAGTGCTGCAGGCGGAGGGGAAGACGGTGATGCTAATCACGCACTCGGTGGAGGAGGCGGTGTACCTGTCCAACCGGATCGTCGTGATGACCGCGCGGCCCACGCGCATCCGGGAAGTCATCGAGGTGCCGTTCGGCTATCCGCGCGAGGAATCGCTGCACGAAAAGCCTGAGTTCGGCGAGTTGCGCTCGCACGTCCGCGAGCTGGTGATGAAGGAGTACGCCGCGCAGGCGCGGCAGACGACGCGCAGGTCCGATTGAAACCCATGAGGAGGAAACGATGAAGATGATCCGCAGAAGATTGCTGCAGGGAGCCGGCGCCGCGCTCGGCCTGTCGATAGCCTGCGCGCCGGCGCTGGCGCAGCAGCGCAAGAAGGTGAAAGTCGGCTATCTGCACACGCTTGCCGTCGACGGGCAGATCTGGACCGGCATGGACCGCGGCACTTTTGCGAAGGAGGGCGTCGATCTCGAGCTCGTGCAGTTCACGACCGGCCTCGAAATCTTCCAGGCGATGATCGGCGGGAGCATCGACATGCTCGCCACCGGCGCGGTGCTCTCCAATTTCCCGGCCCGCGGGCAGGGCAAGGCGTTCCTGATCAACAACGTCGAGTTCGCCACCGCGCAGCTCTGGGTGCGCGAGGACATGGGCGTCAAGAGCTTCGCCGACCTCAAGGGCAAGAAGATCTCGACCACCACCGGCACGACCGCGCACGTGTTCCTGGACAACGCGCTGCGAGCGAACGGCGTCGATCCGACGAAGGACGTCGAGCTCGTCAACCAGCGGATGGCCGAGGCGGTGACGTCGTTCATCTCCGGCGCCGTGCCCGCGGTGGCGCTGTGGGTGCCGTTCAACATCACGGTGCGCAGCAAGGTTCCGGGGGCGAAAATGCTCGTCGACGCGTCGGCGTACTACCCGCAGGCGGCGATCGTCGGCGGCTGGGCGACCACCGCCGACTACTACGACAAGAACTACGACGTGCTCCCGCGCGTCATCAAGGGCTGGGTCGACGCCAACGACTACATCGTCAAGAATCCGGACTCGGCGCTCGAGGCGCTGCAGAAGAACCACTACCAACAGGTGCCGCTCGCCGACCTGAAGGAGCAATACGCGGCGCAGAAGATGTTCCTGTCCGGCGAGTGGCGGCGCATGTACGCGGACGGCACCGTCACCAAGTGGCTGCAGCAGGTGACCGACTTCTTCGTGCGCTTCGGCGGCATCCAGAACGCGACGCCGGCGGCGAAATACTTCGAGACGAAGCCGTATCTCGAGACGGTGAAGGCCTGACGGCCTGCACGCTCCAGGCCGAGGCCGCTAAACAGGGTGGACGCGTACGACTACATCGTCGTGGGGGCCGGCTCGGCGGGTTGCGTGCTCGCCAACCGGCTCGGCGCGGACGCCGGTACGCGCGTGCTGGTCCTTGAGGCAGGCGGGTCGGACCGCAATTTCTGGATCCGACTTCCCGTCGGCTACTTCCGGACGATCTACGATGAGCGCTTTTCGCGGCTGTTCGATACCGAGCCCTGCGAGGGCACCGCGGGGCGCAACGTCGTCTGGCCCCGCGGACGCGTGATCGGCGGCTCGTCTTCGATCAACGGCCTCATCTACATCCGCGGCCAGCACGAGGACTTCGACGGCTGGGCGCGCATGGGCGCGACGGGATGGACCTATCGCGACGTGTTGCCGCATTTCAAGCGGCTGGAATGCTACGAGGGGGGCGCGAACGAGTATCACGGCGGGTCGGGCGAGCTCGGTGTTTCCAACCTGCGCAACGACCACCCCTATTGCGACGCCTGGGTCGCGGCCGGGCGGCAGCTCGGGCTGCCCGCCAACCCGGATTTCAACGGTACGACCACGTTCGGGGTCGGTGCGTACCAGCTCAGCATCAAGAACGGTTGGCGCTCGAGCGCGGCGACGGCATTCCTGCGCCCTGCGCTCGAGGCGGGTAACGTCGAGCTGCGCCCGGGCGCACACGTGACGCGCGTGCTGTTCGAGCGCGACGCGGCGGTTGGCGTCGAATGGCAGGAGCGCGGCGCGGTGCGGCGCGCGCGCGCCGAGCGCGAAGTGGTGCTCTGCGCGGGCGCCGTGCAGTCGCCGCAGATTCTGCAGCTCTCCGGCATCGGTCCGGCGGCGCTGCTGGAAGCGCACGGCATCGAGGTGATCGCCGACCTGCGCGGCGTCGGCGAGAACCTGCAGGATCACTACCAGGCGCGCACGATCGTGCGGCTGAAGGAAAAGAAGTCGTTGAACGACGACGTGCGCAATCCGCTGAAGCTGCTGGGGATGGGTCTCGAATGGCTGTTCAAGGACGCGGGCCCGCTGACGGTGGGCGCGGGGCAGGTAGGCGGCGCGGCGTGCACCGAGCATGCGCAAAACGGGCGGCCCGACGTCCAGTTCAACGTCATGCCGCTGTCGGTCGACAAGCCGGGCGATCCGTTGCACCGATACTCCGGATTCACCGCGGCCGTATGGCAATGCACGCCCGCGTCGCGCGGGCGCGTGCAGATCCGCTCGACCGATCCCTTCGCGGCGCCGCGGATCGAGACGCGCTATCTGGCGGAGGATCTCGATCGCCGGACGCTAGTGGCCGGCATCGCGATGCTGCGCGACATATACCGGCAGCCCGCGTTCTGCAATCTATGGGACGCCGAAATGCTGCCCGGACCCGGGACTGCGGACGCACGCGGCCTGCTGGATTTCGCGCGGGCGCAGGGCGGCACGGTGTTCCACGCGTCCGGGACGTGCCGGATGGGCAGCGACGACCATGCAGTCGTCGATCCCGCGCTGCGGGTGCGCGGCGTCGCGCAGTTGCGCGTGATCGACGCGTCGGTGATGCCGACGGTCACCGCGGCGAACACCAACGCCGCTTCGCTGATGATCGGCGAGAAGGGCGCCGCCCTGTTGCGCAGCGGCACGACCCGAACGGAGAGCGTATGTACGAGTACGGCAGCCTGATCGCAGGTCAATGGCGCAAGGGTGAAGGGGGAGACTTCGAGACCCGCAACCCCGCGCGCCCGAACGATATCGTCGGCCGCTACGGCGCGGCGTCGCCAGTGCAAGCGGCTGCGGCGGTTGCCGCGGCGCGCGACGCGCAGGTCGGATGGCGCAATGTTCCGTCGGTGGAGCGCGGCGCGATCGTCGGCAAGTTCATCGCGGCGCTCGAGGCGAAATCCGACGAGCTCGCGCGCTCGATCACCGTCGAGCAGGGCAAGCCGCTCGCCGAAGCGCGCGGCGAGACAGCCAAGTCCTGCGGTGAGGCACGGTTCATGATGGGCGAAGCGGCGCGCGGCCACAGCGAAGTGCTGCCGTCCGCCCGCCTCGGCATCCGCAACATGGTGGTACGCCGGCCCCGCGGCGTGATCGCCGCGATCACGCCGTGGAATTTCCCGATCCTGACGCCGATGCGCAAGATCGCGCCGGCGCTGGTGTTCGGCAACGCGATCGTCCTGAAGCCGTCCGAGTTCACGCCGTCCACCGCATGCATGATCTGCGACGCGGCACGCGGCATCCTGCCTGACGGACTGCTGCAGGTCATCAACGGCGGCGCCGACGTCGGCGCCGCGCTGGTATCGGCGGCCGGCGTGGCCGGCGTCACCTTCACCGGCTCGGTCGCCACCGGCAAGCGGGTCTACGCGCTCGCCGCGCAGAACCTCGCGGAAATTTCGCTCGAGCTCGGCGGCAAGAACGCGGCGGTGGTGAACGACGTGGCCGATCTACCCGCGTGCCTCGACCAGGTCATGACGGCGGCGTTCATGTGTGCGGGGCAGCGCTGCACGGCGGTGAGCCGCGTCATCGTGGCGCGGGAACTGCTGCGCGACGTGCAGGATGGCCTGGTGGAGCGCGCGAGCAGGGTCGTGCTGGGTGACGGCATGGAAGCGACGACCACCATGGGACCGCTCACCAACGCGGCGCAGTTCGCGCGCGTGGCGCGCATGGTGGCCGCCGGTGTCGCTGAAGGCGCACACGCGCTCGTCGGCGGTTCGCCGGCGACGGTAGAGGGACTCGACGGCGGATTCTTCTACCCGCCGACGATCCTGGCGAACGTGACGCCATCGATGAGCGTGGCGCGCGAGGAGATCTTCGGTCCGGTGATCTCGGTGCTCGCCTACGATTCGCTCGACGAGGCGATGGCGATCCTGAACGGCGTCGAGTACGGCCTGACGTCGGCGTTGTTCTCCAACGACAATGCGGTTATCCAGCGCTTCGTCGACGAGAGCGAGGCGGGGATGATCCATGTGAACCACGGCACGATCCCGGACAATCACATGCCCTTCGGCGGCGTGAAGGCTTCCGGCGTTGGCGCGTATTCGGTCGGCGCCTCGGCGGCGTATTTCTATACGACCGAGCATTCGGTGTACCTCAAGCATCGCTAGCGACGCGCGAGCGCCGCCGCCTCTTCAACGGTACGGGCGTGGTGCAAGGCGGCATGGTCTGCCCCCGATCCGGAAGCAAAACGGCCGCGGATTGAGCCCGCGGCCCGTTGCCTGCGCGTTGTCGTCGGCGCGCGTCGGGTCTTGGATTCCCGGCGCGCG
>JBDSLT010000336.1:0-3568 GCA_039916265.1 Casimicrobiaceae bacterium
GCGACGTCGAGGCGCCGCTCGAGATTGCGCGGCACCGACGTCTTGACGAAGTCGACGATCAGCGTCTTGCCCTGCTGGCGGATGTCGATGCCGGTGGAGGCATCGGACAGGTCGACGATCACCCGGCCCTCGCCGTTGGTGCCGCGACGGAAGTCCACGTCGCGCAACGCGTGCGAGACGTCGCCGGGTCGCGCCTCGGCGAAGCGCTGCACAGGCCCCTGTTCGCTCGCGGCGACCGAGCCGGTGTCGGCCAGCGTCACGAGCACGTCCTTGCCCTCGACGCGCGTGTCGAAAGTCTGCGGCGCGTTCAGGTTGAACACGACGCGCGTGCGGTTGCCCGCCTGCACGAAGTTGAGGCTGCGCAGCGTCGGGCTGTCGACGGCGCGCTGGTTTGCCGTGAGCGCGCTGGCGGTGTCGAGGAAATCAAGCGCGATGCGGGGCGGGTTGGCGATCGCGAAACCGGCAGGAGGGTTGGCGGGCGCTTCCTTCAACGTGAACTTGACGATCGTCCGACCGGAGGCACCGCGGGTCACCGTGACCTGCTCGATGGCGTTGGCCGCCTGTGCCGCCGCGTGTCCGGCGACGAGCGCGCCGCACAGCGCTGCCAGGACCGTCATCCATCCTCGGAGAGCGCCGGAACGGCCGAAGCCTCCGCGGCGTCTGTCGCTAAACCCGATCATTTTTTGCTCCCTGGTGGTCTTTGGTCCGCCTGCAGGTTCAGTGTGCTCGCCCGCTCGGTCCAGTCGCCCGAACCGTCCTGCACAAGCTCCTTCAGCTTCACTTCGGCATCGTTGATGCCGGTGATGACGCCGAAGTTCTGACCGATGTAATTGCCCGAGTGCACCTGGTAGATGTCCTTCTCGGGCGTGCGGACGAGCGCGAATATGCCCTTGCCGCGCGCGAGCGTGCCCACCATCGTCAGCGACTCGAGCGGATAGGCCTCGAGCGGCTCGCGACGACGCGTGAGGTCGGGCGCGAGCTTGCTGTTGCCTTTCTGCGGCTCGATCTTGCGGGGCTTGAACGGGTCGGGCAGATCGTAGGCGTTATAGGCGAAGGGCTCGTAGGGCTTGATCTGCGGCACCGGATCGAGGCGGCCCTTCTGCCCCTTGCCCTGCTCGGCCATCCAGTTGCGCAGGTCCTGATGCGTTTCGCCGCCGCAGCCCGCGAGCAGCGCAACCGCCGACAGCAATGCGATTGGCGCGAACCTCATTTCTTGGTCGCCGCCTTCTGCGCCGCCCGCTGCTTGGCGATCTCGTCTTCGTCGAGATAGCGGAACGTCTTGGCGACACCTTCGAGCGTCAGCGTCCCGTTGTTGTTGGCGACGCCGAGGTCGTTCAGCGTCACGATGCGCGGCAGCTGCGCGACGTCGCTCGCGAACGCACCCATGTCGTGGTAGTTGCCGGTGATGCGGATGTTGATCGGCAGCTCGGCGTAGAAGTCGGCCATCCGCTCCTGCGGCGCCGGCCGGAACAGCTCGAACTGCAGGCCGCGGCCGAGGCCGGCCTGGTTGATGTCGGTGAGCAGCGCATCGACTTCCGCGCGGTTCGGCAGCTGCTTGACAAGGGCGCCGAACGATTGCTCGACTTCCTTCAGCTGCTGCACGTAAAGGTCGAAGTTGATCGCCTTGACCTTCTTCTCCGTGTACTGCTCGCGCAGCTTCATCTCCTCGCCGCGCGTTTTCTCGAGCGATTCGTACTGGTCCTTCCAGTCGAAATAGGCGCCCGCCGCGACGATCAGCAGCAGCAGCAGCAGCAGAATCAGGATCTTCGGCAGCAGCGGCCAGCTGCCGGCCTCGCGGATGTTGAGGCGGCGGAAATCGTCGAGGGTCATGCCTTCCCCTTCGCCGCGACGGCCGGTGCCGGACCGGGCGCCATGCCGGGAGGCGCCACGCGCTTGACCGTCAGGTTCAACGTGAACTGCGAAAGCTTGGCGCCGTTTCCGGCGGCCGCGCCGGGCGCGTTGACGAGCTGGATCTCGACCAGCTCCGGCTTGGACAGCCAGGGCGAGGCCTCGACATTGCGCATCAGCGTCGAGACGCGAGCGTTCGATTGCGCGTAGCCGACCAGCGTCACCTTCTCACCGACCTGCTTGATCGAGCGGAGGTAAACGCCGTCCGGCAACTGGCGAACGAGCTGGTCGAGGAGGTGTACCGTTTCGCTGCGGTTGGCCTGCAAGGTCTCGACGACCTGCTTGCGGGCGAGCACCGCCTGGATCTGCTCGCGCAGCCGGTCGATTTCCTTGATCTGCTCGTCGAGCTTGGCGATTTCGGTCTTCAAGAGCGCGTTGCGGCTTTGCTGGTTCTCGATCTGCGCCGCGAGGATGCCGTGGACGAGCGCGACGGTGGCGAGGCCCAGCACCGCCATCGAAATCACCAGCGAGACGAATTGCCGCTGCCGCGCAGCGCGCTTTTGCGCCCGATGGGGAAGCAGGTTGATGCGAACGGTGCTCATGGTCCTAGTCGAAGCTGCGCATGGCGAGGCCGGTCGCGATCATCAGCATCGGCGCGTCCAGCGCCAGCTGGCGCGAGCGGATCCTGTCCGATGTCTGCATGCTCGCGAACGGATTCGCAACGATCGTGCCGACCCCGGCACGCTTGGCGACGAGGTCGTCCAGGCCAGGCAGCAGCGCGCACCCGCCCGAGAGGACGATCTGGTCGACCTGGTTGTAGGAGGTCGACGTGAAAAAGAACTGCAGCGCCCGCGTGATTTCGAGGGCGAGCGTCTCCATGAACGGTTGCAGGACGTCGCTGTCGTAGTTTTCCGGCAGGCCCTGCGTCTTCTTCGCCGACTCGGCCTCCTCGGGAGACAGGTTGAACGCGCGCTGGATGTCCTGGCTGAGCTGGTTGCCGCCGAAGGCCTGGTCGCGGGAGAACAGAAACTGGTTATTGCGCAGGACGTAGAAATGGCTGACATGAGCGCCGATGTCGACGAGCGCGATGTTCTGGTCGCGCCCGTTGGCCGGCAGCGACGGACCGATGAGCTGGAACGCTTCCTGGGTGGCGTAGGACTCGACGTCCATCACCCGCGCTTTCAGCCCGGCTGTCTCGGCGGAGGCCACGCGGTCCTCGACCTTCTCCTTGCGCGACGCGGCGATCAGGACCTCGACCTCGTCGGGATTGTTGGGCGCAGGCCCGAGCGACTGGAAATCGAGGTTCACCTCGTCGAGGGCAAACGGGATGTACTGGTTGGCCTCGGCCTCGACGGTCAGTTCGAGCTCCTCGTCCTTCTGGCCGGCGGGGACGATGATTTTCTTGGTGATGACCATCGCGGCGGGCAGCGCAAGCGCTACATTGCGGTTGCGGCTGCCGAGGCGCTTCCAGGCGCGGCGCAGTGCGTCGCCCACCTGGTCGAGGTTCGCGATGTTGCCGTCGGTGACCACGTCGCGCGGCAGCGGCTCGATCGCGTAACGTTCGAGCCGGAACTGCCCGCGGCCGAGCGCGGACAACTCGACGAGCTTGACGGCCGTCGACGAGATGTCCGTGCCGATCAGCGACGGAGCTTTCGTCTTGAAAAAGTCCAGCGCGGACGAGAGGTTTTCAGCGACCATGGGGTGACAGTCCAGATGCTCA
>JBDSLT010000337.1:0-9389 GCA_039916265.1 Casimicrobiaceae bacterium
GGAAGCGGCAGGCATCGAAGGCCGCTTCGCGATGCGCCCCGGTGACGACGACGAGCACGATCTGATCGGTCGGTTGCAGCGTGCCAACCCGGTGGACGACGCGCGCATCGTAGACGTCGAACCGGGCGAGCGCCTCGGCGACGATCGCCTCGAGCGCCTTTTCGGTCATGCCCGGATAGTGTTCCAGCGTAAGCGTCGAAACGGTCGCCGCGTCGTTGACGTCGCGCACGGTGCCGATGAAGGATGCGACGGCACCGACGCGGGCATCGCCGGCGCGCAGCGCGGCAATTTCGCGCGCGATGTCGAAATCGTCGGTCTGCACGCGTACCCTTCCGCCGTCACCCTCGGGGGCGTGAGCACTCATCGCCACCCTTTAGCCGCCGGTGACCGGGGGAAACAGCGCGAGTTCGTCGCCGGGGCGCACGGCCGTGTCGCGCGAAGCCATCGTGTGGTTCACGGCGACGCGAAACGCGCGTCCTGCGGCAAGCTCGGTGGCAAACGCTCCACCGCGTTCCCGAAGCTGCGCGAGCACGTCGGCGACGGTAGCGCCTTCACGCGACGCCAAGGCAACCCGCTCACGCGGGCGACCAAAGGCTTCGCGAAGGCGCGCGAGATAGACGACGTCGATGCCGCTGTCACCCATAGGCATCAGGCGGGCGCGGCGCCGCTTTAGAACCGCAGCTGCATGCCGAACTGGAGCTGATCCGACTCCGGCAGCAGGCCGTTCACGCTCTCGCCCGCAAAGCGGCCGAAGCGCGCGTATTCGATCCGCAGGCCGAGCGCCCGCGTTACGTCGTAACGCAGCCCGACGCCATAGTTCACGCCGTCGCGCGTGCGCCGCGGATCGGAGGACAGGAAGGTTGCGGGCGCATAGGCCTGCGGCTGGTCGGACTGCGCGTAGCCCAGCCGTCCATACAGCGCGAAGCTCCTGCGGAAGGACCAGCTGGTGAAGACGTCGGCGTTCCAGCTGCGTGCCGCCGCAGCGTCCGCCGGCGACGCGAGGTCCAGCCCCACGCCACCCCGGCCGTTGCGCGCCAGCGCGTAACGGTCGGCGGTGGCGAAGGCCGCCTCCAGCGCCAGGTCGTTGGCCCAGCGATAACCGCCGAACAGCAGGCTGCGCGAACCCGCGTCCTCCGCCGCGGGTGGCGCGAACTTGCCCCAGGCGGACGTGACGTTGCCGATCTGGATGCCGCCGCTCGGCTGCGCGCCCTGGAGCAGCACGACGCCGCCGTAGAAGCCGGCCTCGGGCGCGGATGCGGGAGAATTCACACCTACCGGGACCTGCGCCGCCGCCGACCCGGCAAATCCGGCCAGCGACATCAGGAGGGCAAACCTAAACTTCTGTTTATCAGGCATTTTCGTCCCCGCGGCTTTCTTCGCTCCCCCAAGCGTCACGGCGGTTCGTTTGCGCTCGCCCGGGTTGCCCCGGCCTCGCGTCCGCCCCTTTGTCCGTAGGAAAGACCGCAGGTTCAAACTACTCCCGGGCACCCCCCAAGTCAATCGGACGGACTGTGAATCGCGGCACGCGACAGGACGAAGGTCGCGATCTCCGCAACGTCGGTGAGCCGGAAGGCGGTCAGCCGGCCGGCAAAGCGCGCCGGCTCGTCGGTGGCGATGGCAACGACGTGAGCGTCGACGTCGTGGAGCAGCGGCTTGCCCACGGCTTCGCGCCATACTTCCAGCTTGGGGATCGGCGCCGCCTTGTAGCCTTCGACCAGCACGACGTCGCAGGGCGCAAGCCGCGCGATGGCCTCGTCGAGCGCGAGCTCGGGGGCGCCGCGCAACTCGTGCATGAGCGCGAAGCGAACGCTGCTGCTGACCAGAACTTCGGTGCAGCCGGCATTGCGGTGCCGCCACGAGTCCTTGCCCGGCTGGTCGACGTCGAACTCATGGTGAGCGTGCTTGACGAGCGAGACGGTGACGCCCCGGGCGACAAGCTCCGGGATCAGGCGCTCGATCAGTGTCGTCTTGCCGCTGCCGGACCAGCCGGCGAATCCGAACACGCGCATGGCGAAACACGACTCCGATAAGCGTTGCGAGTCTCTTACGCGATGCCCGCGCGGCGCGCAAGCGCGTCACCGGCGCCACGGGAGGACTGCGGGGGCATGGCCCGCGTCCGCAGCGAGGCGCGCGTCGGTGATCGCGCCGTCCCACACCATCGTGCCCGCGGCGAGGGCGCCGTCGGCCGCGAGCGCGCGCTCGATACCGAGATCGGCGATTCGCCGAATGAACGGCAGCGCCGCGGCGGCGAGCGCAAGCGTGGCGGTGCGCGCGACGAGCGACGGCATGTTCGGCACGGCGTAGTGCACGATGCGTTCGTCGACAAACGTGGGCGCGGAGACGCTGGTCATTCGCGACGTCTCGGCGATGCCGCCCTGATCGATGCCGATGTCGACGAACGCGCTGCCGGCGCGCATCGCCCGCAGGTGCCCTCGCGTGATGAGCTTCGGCGACAGGCGCCCGGGATCGAGCACCGCGCCGATGACGAGATCGGCGTCGGCAAGCGCGGCGGCCAGCCCCGTGTCGCCGACATCGGCCAGCGCACGGGACGCCACGGCAAAACCGGCGTCCGCGAGCGCGGCGGAGACAGAAGTCAACCGCGCCCTCCCCCGCGAAAGGAGCGTGACGCGACAGCCGAGCGCTGCGGCGATGCGCGCCGCCTCCCCGCCTGCGCTCCCGGCGCCGAGCACCACGACCTTCGCGCCCGGAACGTCGTCAACGCCGGCCAGCAGGATGCCGGCGCCCCCGCAGTCCACGCCGAGCGCCCGGGCGCCCGCGAAGGGCGCGAGCCGTCCCGCGATACGCGACATCGGCGCCAGCATCGGCGCGTAGCCGCGCTCGTCCCTTATCGTCTCGAAGGCGACGATGCGGACGTTCGCCGCGAGGACGGTCGCGAGCAGCGCCGGATCGCGGCCGAGCTGCGCGAAGCCGCAGATCGTGGTGCCGGCGCGCAGCCGCGAATACTCGGCCGGCTGGAGCTCCTTCACCTTGACGACGACGCCGCACGACCACACCGGATCGGGTGTTTCGGCGATCCGGGCGCCGGCGGCGCGATAGGCCTCGTCCGCGAAGCCAACCGCAGTCCCGGCGCCGCGCTCGACGACGACGGCGTGTCCGGCAGCGCACAGTGCCGAAACGCCGTCCGGCAGCAGCGCCACCCGGTACTCGCCGTCCTTGATCTCGCGCGGCAGCCCGAAGTCCATCGGGCCATTCTAGCGACTGGCGCTGGTATGCTGGCAGCCGTGGACGACTCGGCCCGCGCCGCCAACGACGCCGATACGCGCACGCTGCCGGCGCGCGCTGTCGAGAACACGATCGAGCGGATCATCACCGCGATCCCGGCGCCGCAGACGCGTCCGGTCGACGATCCACAAAGCGCGGCGGCTGCAATCGCCCGACGCGCCGCGCGACGCGCCGCGGTGCTGTCGGGCTCGCTCGCGCTGCCGCCCGGTCCCCTCGGGCTTTTGACCGTGCTGCCCGACATCTACCTCATCTGGCAGACGCAGCGGCAGATGGTCGCCGACATCTTCGCGCTCCACGGCCGCTCCGCGGAGCTGACGCGCACGCACATGCTGTATTGCCTGTTCCGCCACGCAGCGAGCCACGTGCTGCGCGACGTGGCCGTGCGCACCGGCCAGCGCGTGGTGGTGCGCCAGCTCACCGGCAGTGCGCTGTCGAGCGCGCTCGGCAGCATCGGCGCGAGCGTGACGCAGCGGATGGCCGGCGCGGCCGCCGGACGCTGGGTGCCGGTCGTGGGCGCCGTCGCCGTCGGCAGCTACGCGTACTGGGACACGCAACAGGTCGCGAAGACCGCGCGTCGGCTGCTGGCGCCGCAATCCTCCCCTCCGCCCGGCTGATCGCCGATGTGCGGGCGCTACGAGCTGCACACGCACCCGGCGGCGATCGCGCTGGCGTTCGGGCTGCTGGAGGCGCCGGCGCTCACGCCGCGCTACAACGTCGCGCCGATGCAGCAGGTGCCCGTGATCCGGCAGCGCGCCGACGCAACGCGCGAATGCGTCGACATGCGCTGGGGACTGGTGCCGCGCTGGGCCAAGGATCCGTCGATCGGCGCGAAGATGATCAACGCTCGCGCCGAGACCATCGCCGAGAAGCCTTCGTTTCGCACGTCGTTTCGACACCATCGCTGCCTGATTCCCGCCGACGGCTTCTACGAGTGGCGCGTGACGGCGCACGGGAAGCAGCCGATGCACGTTGCCCGCAGGGACGGCGCGCCGTTCGGCTTCGCCGGACTGTTCGAGCGCTGGCTCGCAGCCGACGGCGCGGTGCTCGACACCTGTACGATCCTCACCACGACGGCCAACGAGTTGCTGCGTCCGATTCACGCGCGGATGCCGGTCATCGTCGCGCCGGAGCACTACGCGCGCTGGCTCGATGCGGCGAACCCCGAGGTCACCGACCTGTTTGTGCCCTTCCCCTCCGACGCGCTGGCCTGGCATCCGGTTTCGACGCGGGTGAACGCCGTGCGCAACGACGATGCGACGCTGATCGTTCCCGTCGCGCCCGCCGCCGTCGCTGCGGCGACGAACGACGCGGCCACCCCCGAAGACGGCGAAGCGCCGCCGGCCGAGCCGGTGCAGGCGAAGCTCCTGTAGCGCCGAAGGCGCCGATCTCGTGACCCTCGATCACCTGAACGGCATGGAAGAGCGCGCGCTGGTCGCAGCGCTCGGCGCCATCTACGAACGCTCGCCCTGGGTGGCCACGTGCGTCGCCGCAGCACGCCCGTTCGCGAGCGTCGAAGCGCTGGCGGCGGGCATGGCGGCGGCGGTCGCGTCCGCCGGCGACGCGCAGCAACTCGCGTTGATCCGCGCGCATCCCGAACTCGCCGGGAAGGCGATGATGCGCAACGAACTCACGACAGATTCGACCGGCGAGCAGGCGGGTGCCGGCCTCACGCAGTGCTCGGCGCAGGAACTGGGCCGGTTGACGGCGCTCAATGCGCACTACAGCGAGAAGTTCGGCTTTCCTTTCGTCCTCGCGGTGAAGGGCTCCGACCGCGCGGGCGTGATCGCCGAATTCGCGCGCCGGGTGGAACGCGATCGCGCGCAAGAGTTCGCGGAGAATCTGCGCCAGATCGACCGCATCGCGCGGCTGCGCCTCGCCGCGCTGCTGGAATGAGATCGCCGGCAGCGTCCGGCCCGACCCTCAGGGAGGGTCCACGATGAGTGCTACGACGACGACCGTCCATCCGGTGGACGAAGTGCTTCCGGCGGGCCAGATGGCCGCGGTCGGACTGCAGCACGTGCTCGTGATGTATGCCGGCGCGATCGCGGTGCCGCTGATCGTCGGCGGCGCGCTGAAGCTGCCGAAGGATCAGCTCGCCTTCCTGATCAACGCCGACCTGTTCGCCTGCGGCGTCGCGACGCTGATCCAGTGCCTCGGACTGTGGAAATTCGGCATCCGGCTGCCGGTGATCATGGGCGTGACCTTCGCCGCGGTCGGGCCTATGGTGGCCATGGCCAACAGCGGCGTCGGCATCACCGGCATCTTCGGCGCGGTGATCGCCGCCGGTGTGTTCACCGTGCTGGTCGCGCCGTGGTTCGGCAAGCTCGTCCGCTATTTCCCGCCGATCGTCACCGGCACCATCATCGCCGTCATCGGCATCACGCTGTTGCGGGTGGGCGTCGGCTGGGCGGGCGGCGGCTTCGGCAACAAGAACTTCGGCGCGCCGGAGTATCTGGCGATCGTCGCGCTGGTGCTTGCCGTGATCCTGCTTCTCAACAAGCTGTCGAAGGGCTTCGTCGCGAACATCGCCGTGCTGCTAGGCCTTGCTGCGGGCTTCGTCGCGGCAATGGCCGCAGGCATGGTCAGCTTCGCGGGCGTGAACGAAGCCGAGTGGTTCGCGATCGTGTATCCGTTTCGCTTCGGCACGCCGACCTTCGAGCTCTCGGCGATCGTCTCGCTGTGCATCGTGATGCTCGTCGTCATGGTGGAGTCGACGGGGATGTTCCTCGCGCTCGGCGAGATCTGCGACAAGCCCGTGGGTCCTTCGGCGTTGTCGCGCGGGCTCGCCACCGACGGTCTCGGCACCATCATCGGCGGCGTGTTCAACACGTTCCCCTACACGTCCTTTTCGCAGAACGTCGGGCTCGTAGGCATGACCGGGGTGCGCAGCCGCTACGTCGTCGCGGTCGCGGGCGTCATCCTGATCGCGTTCGGCCTGTTTCCGAAGATGGGGGCGGTCGTCGCGTCGATTCCGCAGGCGGTGCTCGGCGGCGCGGGGCTGTGCATGTTCGGCATGGTCGCGGCGACGGGCATCAAGATCCTCGCCCGAGTCGACTACGCGCCGCGGCACAACCTGCTGATCGTCGCTGTCAGCATCGCGCTTGGCATGGTGCCGCTGGTTGCGCCGACGTTTTTCGACCAACTGCCGAAATGGCTCGGCCCGATCACGCACAGCGGCATCACGCTCGCCGCGGTCTCGGCGGTCGCGCTGAACGCGTTCTTCAACGGCGCGCGCGGCAGCGCGGCAGCGGCGCGCGAACTGGCCGACGTGGCGAAGGGCGCAGCCGCGGAATAGGCGAGCCTGCCGCGTCTTCGCTACTTGCGGAACAGTTTTCCGAGCGCCTTGCCGATCTCGTTGCCGATCTCGTTGCCGACCGACGCGGGCGACGGCGCGCCGGGCGCGGCGGCGGGTTTTGCCGACGGCGCGGCGCGCCCGAGCGCCACCTCGCAGACGCTGCCCTCGTCCGTGACCTTGGCGAGAAGCATCGTGCCGAGCATGCTCAGCCCCCCGGTCGACAGCGCCGCGCCGATCTTGGCGATCGTGGCGACCGAGCGCGCTGCGTCGATCTTCACCTCCGGATGCGCCAGCGGACCGCTGAAGTGGACCAGCTCCGCGAAGCTCGGAAGATCGAGGGGGATTCCCTCGCGCACGCGCGGGCTCAGCACGAAGTCGATTCGCTCGTCGCGAAAATCGATCGTCCCGCTTGCCGACACGCCGACCTTTTTCGTCTCCATCGCGATCGAGCGGTCGACCTTGGCAACGCCGTTGGCCAGCGGCAGGCGGATGACCGCGCAGACCATCTCGGTCGACGGATCGCGCTCGCGAAACGGATTGACGGCACGCGACAGCTTGTCGAGCACGTCGTCGAGGTCGAGCTTGGTGTTGACGAGCGTCGCCGCGCCGACGGTGACCAGCGCCTGACCGTTCGCCGTCGCCGCCCAGTCGTGCAGCGACGCGCCGTGGGCGGCGATGTCGAGCGTGAGCGCCGTCTTCCCGCCGCGCACCTGGCGGGGCTCGCCGATGGCCGCGAGCAGCGCACCCAGTTCGAGGTCACGCGCATCGACGTGAATCCTGACGGCGGGCGCACCGCCGCTCGAGGCGTCGAGCGAAAGGCGCCCGGCGAGCGTGCCGCCGTAGGCGGATGCCTGGAACGCGGGAACGTCGAGCTTGCCGCGCGCGCTTGCGAGCCTGAGCTTGACGCCGCGCAGCTCGTTGCGCGCGTCGATCGTCAATTTCGCGATCGAAAGTTCGCCGTCGAGGTCGGCGGATTTGAGCCCGTCGAGCGGCAGCGGCCGGTCCGGGATGACGAAGCGTGACCGCGCCGATGCCCTCGCCGGCACCGGCGCGCCGGCCGCCGCCGCGCCGGCGATTGCCGCGTCGTTGAGCGACAACGCAGGCGCGGACAGCGTGAATTCGTAGCGCGCGCGGCCGGCGCTGCGCACGATCCGGACGTTGCCGGTGAGCGCCAATGTCCCCCATGCAAGATCGAGCGCATCGAGCGTGGTCGTGTCTCCCGCGACGCCGATCTTGGTCGAGAAGCTCGCCGGCTTGCCGTCGACATTCCCCTTGAGCGCAACCGGGTACGGCCAGCGTCGTTCGCGCAGCGCATCGAGGGGGCCGAGATTGCCGCTGAGCGCGACAGCGACGTCGTCGATCCTGCCCTTGAATTCGGCGTCGACCGGTGCATCGCCTTTGCGGCTGCGAAGGGTGAGCCGCTCGATCGCGACGTGGGTCGTCTTGCCGGACGCGCCGTCGGTGAACGTCAGCGTGCCGTCGCGGATGGCGATGTTGCCGACGGCGATCACGCCTGCGGCGGATGCAGGCGAAGGCGGCGGCGACGCCGGCGCGCCGGCAGCCGGCACGTCGAAATCCCAGTTGGCGCGCCCCTGCGCATCCGTCTCCAGAACGATCGTGGGCTCGACCAGCGCCACTTCGACCACCTCGAAGCGCCTGTTCAGCAGCGGCAGCAGCGCGACCTGCATCTCGACGCGCTTCGCCTTCACCATCTGCGGCGCCGTGCCCCACGCTGCATTGCCGAGCGCGACGTCGCTGGCGATCAGCTTGGGCTCGAGCGACAGCTTGAGATCGATCGGACCGCCGAAGACCAGCTCGCGCCCGGTCTCTGCCTTGACACGCGCCTGGACAGGACCGACCAGCGATCTGATGTCGACGGTCGCGACCGCGATGGCGACCGCGATCAGGATCAACCCGGTCAGGCCGCCCGCAATGCCCAGCACCCAGAGAATCGTGCGCCGCATCCGGCATTCTAGTCCGCCGCCGGATCGTTCGAGCGCGCTTCTCCTGCGACGGATTGCCGGGGCTCGGCTACCGGCTTCGCAGCGCGCCTGTCAGCCTTCGCGTGACGGAGCCCGGGCGTGCGCCGCCTGCGTCAGCGCAGCGAGGCGTTGAGCGCCGCCAGCGCGGCGCTCCCCGGAACGAGCTCGGCGTCGGAAAGCGCGTTGAGCGGCGCGTCGACGGTTTCGAGCGCGTCGTGCATGTCGGCGCTGTCGGGCTTCACATACAGCAGCCCGGTGACGACCTCGCCGCGCGCGCGATGCGATTCGAGATACGCCATCGCGCCGACCTTGTCCGAGGGCTCGTAATCGTCCCGCAGCTTGTGCAAGCGCACCGTGCCGCCGTCGTGCAGCGGAACTTCGCGCGTGCTTCCAGGAGCGATCTCGGTCGTGATCTCCTCGCGCGAGGGCCAGAAGTCGAGCCGGTTGACGGCGTCGTTGTGCTCGCGCACGTAGTCGTAGCTCTTGGTCGAGCCCGGGTGGTTGTTGAATGCCACGCATGGACTGATCACGTCGATGAACGCGGCACCACGATGCGCGACCGCCGCCTTGATCAGCGGCACCAGCTGCTCCTTGTCGCCCGAGAACCCGCGTGCGACGAAGCTTGCGCCCAGCGCCAGCGCCATCAGCACGAGGTCGATCGGCTCGTCGCTGTTCGCCGCCCCGCGCTTCGACTTGCTACCCTTGTCGGCGGTGGCCGAGAACTGGCCCTTGGTCAACCCGTAGACGCCGTTGTTCTCGACGATGTAGACCATGTTGACGCCGCGGCGCAGCACATGCGCGAACTGTCCGAGGCCGATCGACGCCGAATCGCCGTCGCCCGACACGCCGAGATAGATGAGATCCTTGTT
>JBDSLT010000338.1:0-3032 GCA_039916265.1 Casimicrobiaceae bacterium
CCGCGCGACTTCGACATCTTCTCGCCGGAGAAGGTGATGAAGCCGTGCACGTAGACGCGGTCGGGCACCTTGTACGGCGCGCCCGCGAACTTCAGCATCGCCGGCCAGAACAGCGTGTGGAAGTAGACGATGTCCTTGCCGATGAAATGGACCTGCTCGACGTCGGGGTCCTGCAGGAACGCCTCGAAATCGACGCCGGTCGCGCGCAAGTGGGCCTTCAGGCTCGCGAGATAGCCGACCGGCGCGTCGAGCCACACGTAGAAATACTTGCCCGGCGCGTCGGGAATCGGAATGCCGAAGTAGGGCGCGTCGCGCGAGATGTCCCAGTCCGCGAGACCCTTCGCCGTCGCCGATTCGCCGAGCCATTCGAGCGCCTTGTTGGCGACTTCCGGTTGCAGGCGGCCGTCCTGTGTCCAATTGCGCAGAAACGCGACGCACGCGGGGTCCGAGAGACGGAAGAAAAAGTGCTCCGACGATTTCAGCACGGGCGTGGCGCCGGACAGCGTCGAATACGGATTCTTCAGATCGGTCGGAGCGTAGACCGAGCCGCACACCTCGCAGGCGTCGCCGAACTGGTCCTTGGCGCCGCACTTCGGGCACTCGCCCTTGATGTAGCGGTCGGCGAGGAACATCTGCTTCACGGGGTCGAAGAACTGCTCGACCGGTTTCTTATGGATGAGGTTCGCCGCCGCGAGCTTTCGATAGATATCCTGCGACAGCTCGACGTTCTCCGGCGAATCGGTTGAATGCCAGTGATCGAAGCTGATGTGGAAGCCTGCAAGATGCTTCGGCCGCGTCGCGGCGATGCGCGCGACCAGCGTTTGCGGTGGGATGCCTTCCGCCTCGGCCTTCAGCATGATCGGCGCGCCATGCGCGTCGTCCGCGCAGACGAATTGGACTTTGTCGCCCTGCATCCGCCGGAAGCGCACCCAGACGTCGGCCTGGATGTATTCCATGATGTGGCCGACGTGAAACGGCCCGTTCGCGTACGGCAGCGCCGTCGTGACGAACAGTTTGCGGGGTGACGCGGGCATGAAGACCTTGTGCTGCGCGAGGTTAAGCATGCGATTCTAGCAAAGCGACTCCGCGAAACCTGTCGTGCGGCCCGATCGGCTAGAATCCCTTAAGTAGGGTCAGAGACGATTTATTCGATCCCCAATCCGGCTGCCGCGTGATGACCGGCGAATTAAGTCGTCTCTGACCCCACTTAATCTGGAGTTGCCGATGCTGCTGTCCGACGCCGACGTCACCGCTTGTCTCAGGACGGTGATCGATCCCAACACGGGAAAGGACCTCGTGACCGCCAAGGCGGTGAAGCGCGTGCGCGTCGAGGCCGATCAGGTCGCGATCGACGTCGAGCTCGGCTACCCGGCGAAAAGCCAGCACGAGATGATCCGCAAGCGCGTGCAGGACGCGGTGGCGGCGCTGCCGGGCGCCGGTCGCGTCGCGGTTGCCGTGACGCAGAAGATCGTCTCGCATGCGGTGCAGCGCGGCGTGAAGCTCGTTCCCGGCGTGAAGAACATCGTCGCGGTCGCGTCGGGCAAGGGCGGCGTCGGCAAGTCCACGACTGCGGTGAATCTGGCGCTTGCGCTCGCCGCCGAAGGCGCGAGCGTGGGCGTGCTCGATGCCGACATCTACGGACCGTAGCAGCCGATGATGCTCGGCATTTCGGGACGCCCGGAGTCGAAGGACGGCAAGACGCTCGAGCCGCTGGAGGCATACGGCATCCAGGCCATGTCGATCGGCTTCCTGATCGATACCGACACGCCGATGGTCTGGCGCGGCCCGATGGTGACGCAGGCGCTGGAGCAGCTCCTGAAGGACACCAACTGGCGCGAGGTCGACTACCTGATAGTCGACATGCCTCCGGGAACCGGCGACATCCAGCTGACCCTCGCACAGAAGGTGCCCGTCACCGGCGCGGTGATCGTGACCACGCCGCAGGACATCGCGCTGATCGACGCGAAAAAGGGCCTCAAGATGTTCGAGAAGGTCGGGGTGCCCATCGTCGGCATCGTCGAGAACATGTCGATGCACGTGTGCACGAACTGCGGCCACGCCGAACCCGTCTTCGGCGAAGGCGGCGGCGAGGCGATGTGCCGCGAGTACAACGTGCCGTTCCTCGGCCGATTGCCGCTCGACATCAGGATCCGCGAGCAGGCCGATTCCGGGCGCCCCACGGTGGTGGCCGACCCGGACGGGGCGATCGCGCAGACTTACCGCGAGATAGCGCGCAAGGTGGCGATCTTCGTCGCGCAGAAGGCCGCTGACTTCTCGACCAAGTTTCCGAGCATCGTCATTCAGAACACGTGATCAGGCTCGCCGACGTCGACACGATCGTCGCGTGACGCTGCCGAAGGTCCGAGGCGGCCCGGCGCAAATCGGGAGAAGTGCCGTATGGACGTGGTGACGAACATCGAAGACCTGCGCGTGCTCGCGCAACGGCGCGTGCCGCGGATGTTCTACGACTACGCCGATTCCGGGTCGTGGACCGAAAGCACCTACCGCGCGAACGAGAGCGACTTCCGCAAGATCAAGTTGCGCCAGCGCGTGGCGGTGAACATGGAAGACCGCAGCACGACGACCCGGATGATCGGCGTAGAGGTGCGGATGCCCGTCGCGATCGCGCCCACGGGCCTGACGGGAATGCAGCACGCCGACGGCGAAATCCTCGGCGCCAGGGCAGCGGAGGCCTTCGGCATTCCGTTCACGTTGTCGACGATGAGCATCTGCTCGATCGAGGACATCGCCGCGCATACCAAGGCGCCGTTCTGGTTCCAGCTCTACGTCATGCGCGACCGCGATTTCGTCGAGGGGCTGATCGACCGCGCCAAGGCGGCGCGCTGCGGCGCGCTGGTGCTGACGCTCGACCTGCAGGTTCTCGGACAGCGCCACAAGGACCTCAAGAACGGGCTGTCCGCGCCGCCGAAACTGACGCTGCCGAATCTGCTCAACATGATGGGCAAGCCGCGCTGGTGCCTCGGCATGCTCGGTACGCGACGCCGGCACTTCGGCAATATCGTCGGTCACGT
>JBDSLT010000339.1:0-5164 GCA_039916265.1 Casimicrobiaceae bacterium
GCTCGACGCGGCCGGTGACTGCGGCGCCGGCGATGGCAGGCGTCGCCGGCGCCGGCGCGACCGCAGTGCCCGCAACGCCTGCGGCCGCCTGCGGCTGCAGGCGCTGCGCTTCGATCTGCGCGATCACTGTGTCGATCTCCCGCGCCTCCTCGCCACCGTTCGGGAGAAGGCCGCGCAATTCGCGCCACTGCGCGAGAGACGCGGCGACATCCCCGCGTTCGAGCTTCGAGGTCGCGGAGAGCGCCAGCGCCTTCAGGTTCTTCGGATCGGCGGCGAGCGCACGCGCGATCAGCGCCTCGGGTGTGCCGGCGAGCCTGCGTCCCTGCGCCATCGCCGCAACGTCGGCCCAGTCGGCGAGGATTTGCGCGTCGGGCGGCATGCGCTGCGCGGCTTGCGCGTAGGCATCGAGCGCCTCCGCAAAGCGTCCGAGCGCCGCGTACGAGCGCGCGAGAAGGACCCAGCCTTTGGGATCCGCGGGATCGGCCTTCATCTTCTGTGCGAGGCTGTCGACCATCGCGCGCATCTGGCCTTCGGTGATATCGCCGCGCGCCGCGACAGCGTTCTCCGGCGTCATCGCGGCGGGAAAGCCGAGGACGAAGTAACCGAGCAGTGCACCCGCCGGAAGGGTCGCAACGATGACGAGGGCGGCGATCCACGGCGCGCGGGAATCGCGCGGCGGCGGTTCGTCGCGCGGCGCGGCATCCCGCGGCAGTTCCGCGCCGAGACGCGCCACCAGCTCGTCGAGCGCGGCAGCGTGCTCCTGCGTCGAAATCGCGCCGCCGGCGAGGTCGGCGTCGAGCTGTCGCTTCTGATCGCGGTAGATCGACGCCGCCGCCTCTTCCGACGCCGGCGCCTGCAGCACCGGACGCCGGCGCAACAGCGGCCACAACAGCGCCGCGAGCGTGATGGCGACGAGCGCGAATGCGAAAATCCAGAACAGGGGGACTGGCGTCATCGGCAGGTATCAGGGGGCGGGGCTTCGGTCGTCGGCACGACCTGCCCGCGGGCGGCGCGCGAGGCCGCAATTCGCCTGCAGGACGCTCCGGTGGCCGCGCCGAATTATACCGGCCGCCCCGCGGCCATCGGCTATCATTCCCTCGGGCCGCAACGACAACGAGAACGAGAACGCCATGCCCGACCAGGCCGACAAGGACATTCGCGAGGCATCGCTCGAATACCATCGGCGCGCGCCGGCGGGAAAGATCGCGCTCCTGCCGACCAAGCAGCTCACCAACCAGCGCGATCTGGCGCTGGCGTATTCACCGGGCGTCGCCGCCGCCTGCGACGAGATCGTCCGCGATCCGCAGGAAGCCTTCAACCTCACGGCGCGCGGCAACCTGGTGGGCGTGATCACCAACGGCACCGCGGTGCTCGGCCTCGGCAACATCGGTGCGCTGGCGGGCAAGCCGGTGATGGAAGGCAAGGCGGTGCTGTTCAAGAAGTTCGCCGGCCTCGATTGCTTCGACATCGAGATCAACGAACGCGACCCCGACAAGCTCGTCGACATGATCGTCGCGCTGGAGCCGACGTTCGGCGGCATCAACCTCGAGGACATCAAGGCGCCCGAGTGCTTCTACATCGAGCGCAAGTGCCGCGAGCGCATGAAGATTCCCGTGTTCCACGACGACCAGCACGGCACGGCGATCATCGTTGGCGCGGCGGTGCTCAACGGCCTGCGCGTCGTGGGCAAGGATCTCGCCAAGGTCAAGCTCGTGGCATCGGGGGCAGGCGCCGCTGCGCTCGCGTGCCTCGATCTGCTCGTGTCGCTCGGCATTCTGCGCGAGAACATCTGGGTCGCCGACATCAAGGGCGTCGTCTACGCGGGCCGCACCGAGGAGATGGACGACAACAAGGCGCGTTACGTGCAGCCAACGACGGCCCGCACGCTCGCGGAGATCCTGCCCGGCGCCGATATCTTCCTCGGCCTTTCCGCAGCGCGCGTGCTGAAGCCAGAGTGGCTGCAGTCGATGGCGAAGGATCCGCTGATCCTCGCCCTCGCGAACCCCGAGCCGGAAATCATGCCCGACGTCGCGAAGGCTGCGCGGCCCGACGCGATCATCGCGACGGGGCGCTCCGATTTTCCGAACCAGGTGAACAACGTCCTCTGCTTCCCTTTCATATTTCGCGGCGCGCTCGACGTCGGCGCCACGACGATCAACGAGGCGATGAAGCTCGCCTGCGTGCGTGCGATCGCCGATCTCGCGCTCGTCGAGCAGTCGGACATCGTCGCCACCGCCTACGGCATCGACAACCTGAGCTTTGGTCCCGAGTACCTGATCCCCAAACCCTTCGATCCGCGGCTCATCGTCAACATCGCGCCGGCCGTCGCGCGCGCGGCGATGGACTCCGGCGTGGCCTCGCGGCCCATCGCCGATTTCGACGCTTACAAGACGAGCCTGACGAGCTTCGTCTACCACTCGGGGCTGCTGATGAAGCCGATCTTCGACGCCGCCAAGAAGGCGCCGAAGCGCATCGTCTACGCGGAGGGCGAGGACGAGCGCGTGCTGCGCGCGGTGCAGGTGGTCGTCGACGAGAAGCTCGCCTTTCCCATCCTCGTCGGCCGTCCGGCCGTGCTGGAAACGCGCATCGAGCGCTTCGGCCTGCGAATCAAGCCGGGCGTCGACTGCGAAGTCATCAATCCCGAGTCGGACCCGCGCTTTCGCCAGTACTGGACCGAATATCACCGGCTGACGGAGCGCAAGGGTGTGTCGCAGCAATACGCGCAGATAGAAATGCGCCGCCGCCATACGCTGATCGGCGTGATGATGATGCACATGAGCGAGGCTGACGGCATGCTGTGCGGCACCTTCGGCACCCACGCGCTGCATCGCCTGTACATCGACCAGGTGATCGGCTTGCGCCGGGGCGTCTCGACCTACGCCGCGGCCAACGCCGTGATATTGCCAGGGCGCACGGTGTTCATCGCCGATACCTACGTCAATCCCGATCCGACGGCCGAGCAACTCACCGAGATCACGCTACTCGCCGCGGAAGAGATGCGCCGCTTCGGCATCACCCCCAAGGTGGCGCTGCTGTCGCACTCGCAATTCGGCACCAGCGATCATCCGTCGGCGAAGAAAATGCAGCGCGCGCTGGCGCTCATCACCGCCGCCGATCCGGAACTCGAGATTGACGGCGAGATGCACGGCGACGCGGCGCTGTCCGAGGCGGTGCGCAAGACGGTCATGCCCAATTCGCGGCTCAAGGGCGAGGCGAACCTGCTGATCATGCCGACGCTCGACGCCGCCAACATCGCCTTCAACCTGCTGAAGGCGGCGGCCGGCGGCGGGGTGACGCTCGGACCGATCCTGCTCGGCGTGGCCAAGCCGGCGCACATCCTCACGCAATCGGCAACGGTGCGCCGCCTCGTCAACATGACCGCGCTGGCGGTCGTCGACTGCTCGGTGCAGCGCCAGTCGCTGTTCTGACGCGCGGCCTGGCCGCGCGACCCATCCGCCTTCGTTCTCACCAAGGCGCAGCCGATGGCGCCTCCGGTGCTATCCGCCGCGGCACGTAGGCCGCTCCCCGACGGCTCGCGCCGTGACCTTCTGCGTTGGACGGTGCGTCGGCGCCTACAGCCCGGCCGCGGGGCGGAATCGACAATGGAGGACCTTTAACCAGAGCGACTGGACCATTGTCATGACCCGCACCCATCAAGCTCTCCCTCCTGCCCAGGCGACGCCCGAAGACCAGCAACGACTGTGGGAGCGCATCGCCAGCCTGCGTGTTGCCATGCTCACGACGAGCGACGGCGAAGGCTCGCTGGGCGCGCGCCCGGTCGCCACGCTGCGCGCAGACCCAGAAGGCACCCTGTGGTTTTTCGTCGCTCGCGACGGCGGCATCGCGCACGATCTGCAACGCAATGCGCGGGTGCACGTTTGCGTGATGGACGTCGGTGAAGACGTCTACGTATGGCTTCGTGGCCACGCGCAGATCGTCGACGACCTCGCCAAGGTGAAGGAGTTGTGGTCGGTGCTGGCCGGTGCCTGGTTTCCCGGCGGACCCGAAGACCCGAATCTAGCGCTGTTGAAGGTGACGGCCGAACGCGGCGACTACTGGGACGTCAAGTCCAGCAAGCTCGTGCAGTTTTTTGCGATGGCCACTGCGGCGATCACGCACACGCCGCCCCGCGAGACGGGCAAGCACAAGCAGTTCACGAGCTAGGGCGCTCGCGCCGGCGTATCGGGCGGTGTCTGCCCGGCGCGCGTCCCCAGCGAGTAGGCGTAAACCCAGGTGAACTCCGCGCCCAGCAGGAAGATCTGCGCGGAGTAATACACCCAGACCAGCAGTACGACGAGGGAGCCGGCGGCGCCGTAGGCATCGGCGACGCCGGCCTTGCCGATGTAAACGGCAATGGCAAACTTGCCGAGCGTGAAGAGCGCAGCGGTGACGAGGGCGCCGACCCACACGTCGCGCCAGCCGATCCGCCCGCGCGGGAGCAGCTTGTAGATCATGCCGAACAGCAGCGCCGTCACGAAGTAGCTGATGATCGTGTTCCCTACTTCGAGGACGGCACCCCAGTGTTCGAAGCGCGACGTGCCCCAGTTCCCCGCGGCGGTGAGCCCGGCGCTGACCACGAGGGAGACCATCAGCAGGAAAACGAGGCCCAGGATCATGCTGAACGAGAGCAGCCGCGTTCGCACGAAGCCCCATACACCGTTCAGGGAGTCGGGTGTCGGCGAGCGCCAGATACGGTCGAGCGCGCTTTGCAACTCGGCGAGGACGCTGGTCGCCCCGATCAGCATGACGACGATCCCCGCCGCTGCCGTCCAGATGTTGCGCTTGGGATCATCCGCGTGCGCGAGTATTTCCTTCAGCGACTCGGCGGTTGAAGTGCCGAGCATCGACGAGAGTTCGTAGAAAAGCTGCTCCTGCGCAACGTCGCGGCCGAAGAAAAACCCGGCCACGGATATCACGATCACCAGCAGCGGAGCAATCGAGAACACCATGTAATAGGACAGGGCGGCCCCCATGCTCGGCGCGAAGTCGTCGAGCCACGCCTGGACCGCCTTGCGGGCAAGTCCGCTCCACGCGCGCAGCGTCGGCGGGCGAAGGGGTTTGGCGGTGGGTTGCGCAGGATTCATTTTGGGAAGATTTCCGGGATTTGGCGGGGTTCCCGGCCAAACATCAAGTTTGCGCCCGGCTCGCTGTCAGCGATACCCTT
>JBDSLT010000340.1:0-15565 GCA_039916265.1 Casimicrobiaceae bacterium
TCCCTCAACGGCGTGCGGATCAGCGCCTCGCCGCCGACCATCACGACGCGCGTGTACTTGGCGTCCGCCTGGAAATAGCTGACGTCGCCGACCGCGATCAGCTTCACCTGCTTGCCGACCGCCGCCTTGATCCATTTCATCCGCGGGAGGTCGGCCCCGATCGACGCGCGAAGGTCGGCGATCAGTGCCGACATGTCCGCCGGCGGCGCGGCGAGTTTCCTTCGGATGCGCGCAACCGCCGCGTCGAGGCGGTCGCGCTCGACGGGTTTCAGCAGGTAGTCGACGGCGCCGGCGTCGAATGCGTTCAGCGCGTACCGATCGTAGGCGGTGACAAAGACGATATGGCATTCCTCGCCGATCTCCGCGGCGACGTCGAGCCCGGTACGCCCCGGCATGCGGATGTCGAGAAACGCGATCTGCGGCCGATGTGCCTCGAAGGCTGCGATCGCGGCATCGCCGTCCGCGACCTCGGCGACGATGTCGAGCTCGGGCCACGCCTCGGCCAAGGCCTCCTTGAGTCGCTCGCGCATCAACGGCTCGTCCTCGGCGATCATCGCGGTGGGCCGGGTCGTCATCGGGAAAGCGCCGCGACGGCCGGGCCGCGGGGCGGCGCGTGCGAGACCGGCAGCCGCAAACGCGCGCGAAATCCTCGGGGCGCGTTTTCCTCGAGGTCGAGCGACGCCCGGCCGCCATAACGCAGCGCAAGCCGTTCGCGGATATTGGACAGACCGATGCCCTGACCCGGCGGGGCGCTTCCGAGCCCGGCGCCGGTATCGGCCACCGTGATCGCTAGGCACGTGTCGTCGCCGGACGCTTCGACGCGCGCCGCGACGACGATCGTGCCGCCCGCGGGGTCCGGCTCGATGCCGTGCTTGATCGCGTTCTCGACCAGGGTGATCAGCATGCCCGGCGGGATCGGCTCGGCGCCGACGGCGTCGGGGACGTCGATAACGTACGCGAGGCGTCCCCGCAGCCGCGTTTGCATGATCGCGAGATAGGCGGTGACGGTGTCTGCCTCCTGTCTCAGCGTCGTAAGGGCGTCGCGAAGCGTCGGCGTGGCGGCGCGCAGAAAGCGAATCAGATCGCTGATCAGCCGCGCCGCCTCGGGAGCGCCCTTTTCCGCGAGCTGCTGCGCACTCCCCAGCGTGTTGAACACGAAATGCGGTTCGATCTGGAGCTGCAGCAGGCGAAGTTGGGATTCGGCGAGGCGGCGGTCGAGCTCGCTGCGCCGCGCCTCGTCCTCGAGGCGCTCGCAGCGCGCGAGGTACGCGCGATTGCGCAGGCTCGCGATCACCGCGACGGTCGACGCGTAGAGCAGCGCGAACACGAGCGCGGTGGCGACGACATGTTGCAGGCTCGCCCCGTCGGCGAACCACGCGAGCGGCGCGCGCCCCTGCGCGAGATCCTTGAGTGTGCCGCCAGCCGCGGCGCCGAGCAGCATCAGGCCAATGGTCGCCAGCACGAAGCGCGGCAACTTGCCCTGAAACTTGCGGTAGCCGAACCACGCGCTCAAGCCTGCCCACGCGAGCATGAGCACGACGACATTGAACAGCACCGCGGCTTCCGCGAAGGACAGGTTGAGCGGCAGGTGCGACGCTCCCCACGCGGCGAGCGTCGTCCCGACGAGCATGCAGACCACCCAGCGCCAGCCGCGCTCGCGATAAATCCAGTGGTCGAATACGCGGACGTCCTGGCGCTCGGTCTCCGACAGCGAGGCGAGCGCGCAGCCCGCGAGCCGCTCGTAGCGACGGCGCAGGCCGGAAACGATCAAAGCGCGAAGGCTGGGCGTGGCATGGCGGACATTCTAGGGTCGCCGGCGCAAGTCAGGACTCCCGCAGGACGGGCGGCGACCGCGGTGGAACGAATCGCGGCCGGCAGCGACGGGCGGCGGGCCACGCTGGCGCTGGTCGCAGGTCCAGCGCAAGCCGGACACCGCTCCGTCTAGAAATTGCGCGCGATCCGCGCGTACGCCGAGTGATTGTGGATCGACTCGAAGTTCTCGGCCTCGACGGCGAAACCGTCGATGCGCGGGTCGGCGGCAAGGCGCGCCGCCACGCTGCGCACCAGGTCCTCGACGAAGCGCGGGTTGTCGTACGCGCGCTCGGTGACGTACTTCTCGTCGGCGCGCTTGAGAATGCCGTAGAGCTCGGCGGATGCCTCTTCCTCGGCGACGCGCAGCAACTCGTCGACGAACACATGCTCGCGCGGGCGCACGGAGATGGTCACGATCGAGCGCTGGTTGTGCGCACCGTAATCGGAGATTTCCTTGGAGCAGGGACACAGCGAGGTCACCGGCACGTTCACCGCGATCGTCTGCGCAAAGCGACCCCCTTCGAGCGAGCCGGCAAGTTTCACGTCGTAGTCGAGCAGGCTCGCCACGCCCGATACCGGCGCGGTCTTGCGGACGAAATACGGGAACGCGAGCTCGATGCGCCCGCCCGGCGCGTCGAGGCGCACGACGAGATCGTCGAGCAGCGAGCGCAGCGTCGCGACGGTCAGCGGCGCGGCCCCCGGCGCCGCGCGCTCCTCGAGCAGCGCGACCAGCCGCGACATGTGCGTGCCCTTGCGGTCTTCCGGCAGCGCGACGTACACGTTGCAGGTGGCGATGGTCGTCTGCGCGGCGCCGCTGCGATCGGCGAACGGCAGCGGATAGCGCAGGCCCTTGATGCCGACCTGGTCGATCGCGAGGCGGCGATCGTCGCTGCCCGACTGCACGTCGGGAATGGGCATCAGGCGCCCGATCTGCTCCGGCTTGTTCATGATTGACACCACTATAGCAAGGGCCGGCGCGCCCCGTGATTCGTCTCGTTGCCCTGCCGGTTGCCTCGTTCAGGCGGCGGGCTTGGCCCATGCGCCGGGCTTTCGGGGCGCGAAGCGCGCTTCGATCGACGCGGCGATGCCTTTCGCATCCAGCCCGGCGTGCTCCAGCAGCAGCGTCGGATCGCCATGATCCTGAAATGCGTCCGGCAGGCCGAGATGCAAGACAGGGACGGTGACCCCCGCGGCAGACAGCGCCTCGGCGACCGCGCTGCCGGCGCCGCCGGCAACCACATTCTCCTCGACGGTCACGAGGGCGTCGTGATCGCGCGCCAGCGCCAGGACGAGGTCGGCGTCGAGCGGCTTGACGAAGCGCATGTTGGCGACCGTCGCGTCGAGCGCCTCGGCGGCAGCCAGCGCCGGATGCAGCATCGGTCCGAAGGCGAGGATCGCGATGCCCTTCGGGCGCTTCCTGGCCTCACGCCGGATTTCGCCCTTGCCCACCGGCAGCGTCGTCAACGCGGGATCGATCGCGACGCCGGGGCCGCTGCCGCGCGGATAGCGGACCGCGGCAGGCGTGCCGAGGCGAAACGCCGTCGTGAGCATCCGGCGGCACTCGTTCTCGTCGGCAGGCGCCATCACCGTGGTGTTCGGCAGGCAGCGCAGATACGTCAGGTCGAAGGCGCCGACGTGTGTGGGCCCGTCGGCGCCGACGATGCCGGCGCGATCGATCGCGAACACGACCGGCAGGTTCTGCAGCACGACGTCGTGGATGAGCTGGTCGTACGCGCGTTGCAGGAACGTCGAGTAGATCGCGACGACCGGCTTCATGCCCTCGCAAGCAAGTCCCGCAGCGAAGGTCACCGCGTGCTGCTCGGCGATGCCGACGTCGAAGTAGCGGTCGGGAAAGGCCTTCGAGAAGCGCACGAGACCCGAGCCCTCGCGCATCGCCGGCGTGACGCCGACGAGCTTGGGATCGGCGGCCGCCATGTCGCAGAGCCAGTCGCCGAACACCTGCGTGTAGGAGGGCCTGGCCGGCGCTTTCGCCACCATGCCGACCGCCGGATCGAATTTCGTCACGCCGTGATAAAGGATCGGATCGGCTTCGGCGCGCGGATAGCCGTAGCCTTTTTTGGTGACGACGTGCAGGAATTGCGCGCCCTTGAGGTCGCGCACGTTCGACAGCGTGCTGACGAGCGCGTCGACGTCGTGCCCGTCGATCGGTCCGATGTAGTTGAAGCCGAACTCCTCGAACAGCGTGCCGGGCAGCACCATGCCCTTCATGTGCTCCTCGGCGCGGCGCGCGAGCTCGTGCACCGGCGGCAGCATCGACAGCATTTCCTTGCCGCCGCGGCGGACGGTGTTGTAGAGCCGCGACGCGAGCATCTTCGCGAAGTAACGGTTGATCGCGCCGACCGGCTCCGAGATCGACATCTCGTTGTCGTTCAGCACGACGAGCATGTCGGTGCCGCGCGCGTTGTTGAGGGCCTCGAAGGCCATGCCGGCGCTCATCGCGCCGTCGCCGATCACCGCGACGACGTGCCGCGCTTCCCCCGCGATGCGCGCGCCGGTCGCCATGCCGAGCGCCGCCGAGATCGACGTCGACGAATGCGCGGTGCCGAAGGTGTCGTATTCGCTCTCGCTGCGGCGGGGAAAGCCCGCCGGGCCGCCCCACTGGCGCAGCTTGTCCATCTGCGTGCGCCGGCCGGTGAGTATCTTGTGCGCGTACGTCTGGTGGCCGACGTCCCAGACGATGCGGTCGCGCGGCGTATCGAAGACGTAGTGCAGCGCGACGGTGAGCTCGACGGTGCCGAGGTTCGACGACAGATGCCCGCCCGTCTGCGCGACCGAGTGGAGCAGGAAGGCGCGCAGTTCGCGCGCGAGCTGCGGCAGATCGCCGCGCGGCAGGCGCCGCAAAGCCGCCGGCGAGTCGATCGCCTCCAGGAGCGGATAAGCGGACATCAACCCAGCTTCCCGAAGGGCCGTCCCAAGGGAGGCTTGCACCCCCTTTGGGGGCAGCGAACGAAGTGAGCGTGGGGGCCGTCCAGCCTCCCGCCGGGCCGTCCCAAGGGAGGCTTGCTCCCCCTTTGGGGGCAGCGAACGAAGTGAGCGTGGGGGCTCATCTATCCCGCGTGACTATCCAGTCGACGAGCTCGTGCAGCCGGCGCGCGGCGGCGCCGAAAGGGGCTAGCGCGGCGTGCGCGTCGGCGCGCAGCGCCAACGCGTGCCGCCGTGCTTCGGCGAGGCCCAGCAGCGAGACGAAGGTCGGCTTGTTCCCCGCGGCGTCCTTGCCGGCGGTCTTGCCGAGGGACGCCGCCGAGCCCTCCACGTCGAGCAGGTCATCGACGACCTGGAACGCAAGCCCTGCCGCGGAGGCGAACAGGTCCAGCGCCGTCGCCTGCGTCGCGGTAAGGCGACGGCCGCTGCGTGCGCCAAGCTGAACGGCCGAGGCGATCAGCGCGCCGGTCTTCATCCGGTGCATCGTCGTGAGTTCGTTCAACGAGAGCACGGTGCCGGTCGCAGCAAGGTCGAGGCCCTGGCCACCGGCCATGCCGCACGCGCCGGCCGCGCGCGCAAGGAGCGCGCAGGCTTCCGCCGGCGCGGAAATGCGGCTGGCGGCGAGAAGGCCGAACGCGCGCGTCTGCAATGCGTCGCCGGCAAGCAGCGCTACCGCCTCGCCGAAGGCGACATGGCACGTCGGCTCGCCCCGCCGCAGCGTGTCGTTGTCCATCGCCGGCAGGTCGTCGTGGACCAGCGAATAGGCGTGGATCAGCTCGACGGCCGCCGCGGGCGCGTCGACGTTGGCCGGATCTCCCCCGGCGACTTCGCCGGCCGCATAGGCGAGCAGCGGCCGCACGCGCTTGCCGCCGCCCAGCGTCGCGTAGCGCATCGCGTCGCCCAGCCGGCCGGGCTCGTCGGCGAGCGCGCGCTCCAGCACTGCCCCGATGCGCTGCTGTCGGTCGGCGGACCAGACTTCCCACGGCAGCTCGCTATGCATCGCCGTCGCCTTCGGGCTTGAATGCCTTCAGCACCCCCTTTTCGAGGACGTCGACCTGCATCTGCGCGTCCTTGAGCGCCGTCTGGCAAAACGCGAGGAGTTCGGCGCCGCGCTGGTAGGCGGCCAGCGATTCCTTGAGCGGAAGCTGGCCCGTCTCCATCGTGGCCACCAGCGCTTCCAGCTCGGACAGCGCGGATTCGAAGGTCAGCGGGGGATCGTTCGCGGTGGACATGGGATCGCGGATACCGAGGATTCCCGTTCCGGATCCGGAAGTGGCTAAAGTACGCCGGCGCGACCTTGACCCGGCGGCAAGTGCCCGTATATAATAGCATGTTTGACGACGCGGCCTCACGCGAATCCTTTCGCGCGGCTGACTTAGCAAAGCGGTCCGGATCGCCCGATGGGGTCGAAAGACGTGGCGGGTCCGGGTTGTTGGGTTGGGTTGGTTGATCTTCGCTGAAAGGGTTCTTGGACCATGTCCGATCTCGCCTCCGCCGCGCGATTGCGGCAAGCCTCGCCGCAGTTGCCGGCTTCCTGGTACTCCGACCCCCGCGTCTTCGACGCGGAACGCCGCGTGCTGTTCGCCCGCGCGCCGGGCTACGTCGGCCACGAACTGATGGTGCCGGAGCCGGGTGACTATTGCGCGCTAGCCGCGCGCGACAACGCGCAGGCGCTGGTGCGCAACCCCGAGGGCGTCGAGCTGCTCTCCAACGTCTGCCGGCACCGGCAGGCGATCATGCTGACCGGCAGGGGCAACGCCGGAACCATCGTGTGCCCGATCCACCGCTGGACCTACGACCTCAAAGGGGAGCTGCTCGGCGCGCCGCAGTTCGCGGAAAAGCCCTGCCTCAATCTCGGGCGCGCATCGCTGAGGAACTGGCGCGGCCTCCTGTTCGACGGTCCGCGCGACATCGCCGCCGACCTGACCGGCCTCACGACCGCGGATCTCGATTTCGCCGGCTACGTGTACGACCGCGTCGAGCTGCACGAGTGCAACTACAACTGGAAGACGTTCATCGAGGTCTACCTCGAGGACTATCACGTCGGCCCCTTTCACCCCGGACTCGGCCAGTTCGTCACCTGCGACGATCTGCGCTGGGAATACGCGGACCGCGCTTCGGTCCAGTTCGTCGGCATCAACAACGACCTCGCAAAGCCCGGCACCAGGGCCTACGAGCGATGGCACAAGGCGGTGCGCGATTTCTCGCGCGGCGAAACGCCGCCGCACGGCGCGATCTGGCTCACCTACTATCCGAACGTGATGGTGGAGTGGTACCCGCACGTGCTCGTCGTCAGCACGCTGATCCCCAAGGCGGTCGACAAGACGCTCAACGTCGTCGAGTTCTATTACCCGGAGGAGATCGCGCTGTTCGAGCGCGAGTTCGTCGAGGCCGAGCAGGCGGCCTACCGCGAGACGACGAAGGAGGACGACGAGATCGCCGAGCGCATGGACGCGGGGCGCCGCGCGCTCGTCGCGCAGGGCCGCAGCGAGGTGGGCCCGTACCAGTCGCCGATGGAGGACGGCATGCGCCACTTCCACTCGTTCTATCGGCGCGAAATGGAAGCGCAGATCGGCCACCTGTAAACTGGCATCCGTCTGCTTGGGGGGCGGGCTCGGTGCCGCGAGTCCGCCCCTTTCATTTTCCGTTTCGGAGCCTAGAAGATGCGCTGCTTCACCTCGCTTGCAGGATTCGCGCTCGCTGCCTTCATGCAACTCGCCGGTGCGGCGGCGCCGGAGGCCGCGTCGCCGTCGATCCCGTACACCCAATACCGGCTGGCCAACGGCCTCCAGGTGATCCTCGCGCCCGACAAGCGCCTGCCGACCGTCACGGTCAACATCTGGTATCACGTCGGCGCCGCGAACGAGACGCCGGACCGGACCGGCTTCGCGCACCTGTTCGAGCACATGATGTTCACCGGCTCGAAGCACATCGCGCGCGGCGAAGCGGAGCGGCTGCTCGAAGCGGCCGGCGGCACCGACTCCAACGCGTCGACGTCGTTCGATCGCACCAACTACTACGACACCGTTCCCGCCAACCAGCTGGCGCTGGCACTCTGGTCGCACGCCGACCGGATGGGATATCTGCTCGACACGCTCGACCAGAAGGCGCTCGCCAACCAGCAGGACGTCGTGCGCAACGAGCGCCGCGAGACGACCGAGAACCGGCCTTATGGCATCGTGGACGAAGCGATCCACGCCGCGCTGTTCCCACCCGGCCACCCCTATCGCGCCGACGTCATCGGCTCGCACGCCGACATCCAGGCTGCGAAGCTCGCCGACGTCCGCGACTTCTTCAAGCGCTACTACCGGCCCAACAACGCGACACTCGTGATCGCGGGGGACTTCGATCCCGCGAACGCGCGGCGCCTCGTGCAGATGTATTTCGGCTCGCTCGCGCGCGGTCCCGACGCGCCGAAGCCATCGGTGACGACGCCGCCGATCGACGTCGAGCGCAGGCTCACGGTCACCGATCGCGTCGAGCTGCCCCGCGTTGATCTCGCGTGGCTGTCGCCGCCGGCCTTCGCTGCCGGCGACGCCGACCTCGACATCGCCGCGCAGATCCTCGCCGGCGGAAAGTCGAGCCGCCTCTACAAGTCGCTCGTCTACGACAAGGAGATCGCGCAGGACGTCGGCGCCGGACAGTCGTCGAGCGCTCTGACATCGACGTTCCAGGTCCAGGCAATCGCGCGGCCCGGTCACACGCCGGCGGAACTGGAAGCCGCGATCGACGCGGAGCTCGCGCGGCTTGCGGCCGACGGGCCGACGCAGGCCGAGGTCGACCGCGCGCGCAGCGTGTACGAGCACGATCTGTTCCGCGGGCTCGAACGCGTCGGCGGGCGCGCCAACCGCCTAAACTTCTACAACCAGTACACGGGCGATCCGGGCTACCTCGCGAAGGATCTCGAGCGCTATCGGAAAATCACGCCCGCCGACGTCAAGCGCGCGGTCGCGCAGTACCTGGGCAAAGACGCCCGCGTCGTCATCCACACGGTGCCCGGCGAGAAAAAGCTGGCGCCCGACGTGCCGGTGTCAGGCGATTCGCCGGCGCAAGAGCGGACCGAGGCGATCAACCGGGACGAAGCGTGGCGCCGCACGCCGCCGCGCGCGGGTGCGGCCATCGTGCCGCATCTGCCCGAGCCCGCGACGTTCCGTCTCGCGAACGGACTCACCGTCTACCATCTGCAGCGCACCGAAGTTCCCATTGTCCATGCGCGGCTGGTCGTCAACGGCGGCATCGGCGTCAATCCCGCGGATACACCCGGGGTGGCGGACTTTGCCGTCGCATCGCTGGAGGACGGCACGACCTCGCGCGGCGCGCTGGCGATCGCCGACGCGCTCGCGCAGCTCGGCGCCGACTACAGCGCGAGCACGACGCGCGACGCGTCGGTGCTCAACGTCGACGCGCTGGCGGCGCAGTTCCCTGCCGCACTGGCGCTCTTCGCGGACATCGTCCGCAATCCGACCTTTCCGGGTGACGAGATCGAGCGCGCGCGCCGGTCCCGGCAGGCCGGCGTGATCTCCGCACGCGAGGCGCCTGCGGCGCTTGCCGACGCCGCGTTGCGCCGGGCGCTCTACGGCAAGGAGTCGGGTTATGGCCAGCCGACGCTAGGGACGGAGGCGTCGCTCAAGCGGATCGACCGCGCGGCGTTGCGCGGGTTCTGGGAGCGCTGGTTCCACCCGGACAACGCGGCGCTGGTAATCGTGGGGTCGATCGACCGCGCATCGGCGCGGGCACTCGCCGAGCGCGAGTTCGGCGGCTGGTCGGGCGCGGCAGCGGCGCTCCCGGCGCCGCTCGCCTCGCTGCCGGCGAAGGCGACGGCTGCGCGCATCGTCCTGGTCGAGCGCGCAGGCGTCAATCAGACCGAGCTTCGCGTGGGGCGCGTCGCGGCGTCGCGCGCCAGTCCCGACTATTTCGCGATGCAACTCGCGAACGAGATTTTGGGCGGCGGCTACACCAGCCGGCTCAATGCCAACCTGCGCGAGGCGAAGGGCTACGCGTACGGCGCCTTCTCCCGCTTCGAATTCGGCCGCATGCCGGCGCCGTTCGTCGCGGCGACGGCCGTGCGCGCCGACGCTACCGCACCCGCGGTGAAGGAGATCGACCGCGAGCTCGCGAGGATGCGCTCGGCCGCGCCCTCGCCGCGCGAGTTCGCGAAGGCGCGCGACGGCGTGGTGCGCTCGCTGCCGGGCGCGTTCGAGACCAATGCGGGCATTGCAGGAGCGTTCGCCACTCTGTTCGTCTACGGCCTGCCGCCGACGTACTACGTCACGCTGCCGGCGAAGTTCGGCGCCGTTCCCGCAAGCGAAGTCCTGACGGTGTCAAAACGCTATCTCGATCCGGCGCAAATGGTCGTCGTCGCAGTGGGCGAGCCCGCTGCGCTGGCCGCGGCGAGCGACGCGCTCGGTCTGGCGCCGATCGAACGAATGGCGCCCGCCGAGCTCTATTGAGAAGGCGGGCCGCGCCGGCGGGCGCGGCGTATCATCCGTTTCGCGCGCGATTCGGTCGCGCCAGGCCCATGCGGACTCCCATGTACACGACCCTCATCAGCACCGACGAACTCGCTGCACGACTCGACGACGCGTCGATCGCGCTGTTCGATGTCCGGCACGACCTCGGCTCGCCCGAATCCTGGGGGGAACACGAGCACAAGGCCTCTCACCTGCCGCACGCCGTTTTCCTCCATCTCGACCGCGACCTTTCCGCGACGAAGAACGGCTCCAACGGGCGTCATCCGCTCCCCACCCCCGAAGCCTGCGCCGCACTGTTCGGCCGGATGGGCATCGACGCCGGCAAGCAGGTCGTCATCTACGACCAGGGTTCGGGATCGTTTGCGGCGCGGATGTGGTGGATGCTGCGCTGGCTCGGGCACGAAGCAGTCGCCGTGCTCGACGGCGGCTTTGCCAAGTGGACGCGGGAAAAGCGTCCGGTGACGACCGAGGCGGTCACGCCGGTCGCCACGACGTTCCGCGCGAAGAACGTCATGCCGACGGTCAGCTCGTCCGGCGTGGAGGCGAGCCTGTCGCGGCATACGCTGTTGCTCGTCGACGCCCGTGCCGCCGAGCGGTTTCGCGGCGAGGTCGAGCCGATGGATCCCGTCGCGGGGCACATTCCGGGCGCGGTCAATCGGCCCGCAAGCCTGAACCTCACGACGGAAGGCGTGTTCAAGTCCGCGGCGGAGTTGCGCACGGAGTTCGCCGCGCTGCTCGGCGGTCGCACGCACGCCGACGTCGTGCAGTACTGCGGTTCGGGCGTCACCGCGTGCGCGAACATCCTCGCGATGGAGATCGCCGGGCTGCAGGGAACGCGGTTGTACCCGGGCTCGTGGAGCGAATGGGTCGCGAAACGCGAGCGGCCGGTCGCCAAGGCGCAACGCTGACGCGCGGTCGAAGCGCGACCGACGTCGCTGCGAGCGTGGCAACGAGCGCAAGGTTCCCGACCCTCCGCGACGCGATGCCTGAGGTCAGCCGAGCGTGAGGCGCGCCTCTTGAAAAAGAACACGCGCCGCGCCGTCCTTGCGGGCGGGGCGGCGCAGTCGGCGGGAACCGATCAGCCGTTGGCGACGTGCAGCTCGGACTTGGGCTTCTCGAAGAACTGCTCGTCCTCGGTAGAATTCTTGAGTGCGGTCGTCGAGGCCTGGCTGCCCTGGATCGTCGTCGTCACCGCGTCGAAGTAGCTCGTGCCGACTTCGCGCTGGTGCTTGATCGCAGTGAAACCCTTCGACGCTGCAGCGAACTCGGCCTCCTGCAACTCGACGAACGCCGTCATGTGATTGCGCGCGTAGCCGTGCGCGAGGTTGAACATCGAGTAGTTGAGGCTGTGGAAGCCCGCGAGCGTGATGAACTGGAACTTGTAGCCCATCGCCCCCAGCTCGCGCTGGAATTTCGCGACCGTCGCGTCGTCGAGATTCTTCTTCCAGTTGAACGACGGCGAGCAGTTGTACGCAAGCATCTTGCCCGGAAATTTCGCGTGGATCGCGTCGGCGAATGCCTTGGCGAACTCGAGGTCCGGCTTGCCCGTCTCGCACCAGATGAGGTCCGCATACGCGGCGTACGCGACGCCGCGTGAGATGGCCTGCTCGAGGCCGTTCTTCGACTTGTAGAAGCCTTCGATCGTTCGCTCGCCGGTGAGGAACGGCCGGTCGATGGGGTCGATGTCGCTCGTCACGAGGTCCGCCGCCTCGGCGTCGGTGCGCGCCAGCAGGATCGTCGGCACGCCCATGACGTCGGCAGCGAGCCGCGCGGCGATCAGCTTGTCCACCGCTTCGCGCGTCGGCACCAGCACCTTGCCGCCCATGTGGCCGCACTTTTTCACCGATGCCAGCTGGTCTTCGTAATGAACGCCCGCGGCGCCGGCCTCGATCATCGCCTTCATCAGCTCGAAGGCGTTGAGCACGCCGCCGAATCCAGCCTCGGCGTCCGCGACGATCGGCGCGAAGAAGTCGATGTTGCCGGTGCCTTCCATGTGCTGGATCTGGTCGGCACGCTGGAAGGTGTTGTTGATCCGGCGCACGACCAACGGCACCGAGTTGACCGGATACAGTGACTGGTCGGGGTACATCTCGCCGGCGATGTTGGCGTCGGCTGCCACCTGCCAGCCGGAAAGGTAGACCGCCTTCAGTCCCGCCTTCACCTGCTGCAGTGCCTGGTTCCCCGTGAGCGCGCCGAGCGAATTCACGAACGGCTCGTCGTGCAGCGCCTTCCACAGCTTTTCCGCGCCGCGCTTCGCGAGCGTGTGCTCGATCTGCAGCGACCCGCGCAGCCGCACGACGTCCTCCGCCGTGTAGCCGCGCTTGATGCCCTTCCAGCGCGGGTTTTCCGCCCAGTCCTTTTTCAAACGTGCCGCTTCGAGATCGTAGTTCATCGTGGTGCTCCCATCGTGGCCACACCGGCGCTTTGCCGGCTCGTTGGTCGTTGGCGCCGCGCCACGCGCATCCGCGCGCCGGCAGCGCCTGCGGTGCAAGGCGTTCGGCGAACCCAGCCGCCGGCGTCTCGCGGCACGGATCGTCGAGGATCGCTCGACGATCGGGCGGGCTTGGGATGGATGGCACCCGGGCCCTGCACGCGCCGCGCCGCGCGATGCTGCGGGGCGACGCTTCGTGACTTGCTACGACCTTAGCAAAGCGCTGCGCACTGCACAAGAGGATTTTGGCGCAGCGCAGTATGATTTTACGACCATTAAAACAATGTATTAGAAACGTATTCCGACAGACGGAAAACGGAAGGCCATTTCCAGCGGCAAAGCGGGTGCATCGCCGCAGAGTCTTGTGCAGGACACGACGATCTCCGCAGAGTGTTGATCGCAACATGCTGTTTATTGGCATATATACCTCACCGCTTGGAACAATTAGGGTCAGAGACTATTTTTCATACAGTGGAAATGCGTTCCGTGTGTTCCATGACCCGCTTTAGCTGCGGAGCGTGCCCCGGCGACGGATCTACGCCGGAATGTTGCAAAGTGGCCACTGTGCAACGTCGCGGCTTCCACGCACGCGCGACGCGCAAGGGCGCGTGTCGCTTGACACCGTTTTCGTCCGGTGCAATCGTCGCGATCGCCGTCGCACGACGACGCATGCAACGAACGCAGCGCTGAGGGAAATCATGGTCTCCACTCGCATCGCCGTCGCCAGTGCCGCGCTGTGGGCTGCGGTGGCCGGCGCGCAAGGCCCCGATCCGATACTTGCCCGCGACATCGCGGCGAGCTGTTCGAGTTGTCATGGCACCAACGGTGCAAGTGTGGGCCGGGTCGCGCCGCTCGCCGGAGCGCAGCGCGCGGACATCATCGTCAAGATGCAGGAATTCAAGAACGGCAAGCGCCCGGGCACGGTCATGCCGCAGCTTGCGAAGGGTTACACCGACGACCAGATCGAGCTCGCAGCGACCTGGTTTGCGCTGCAGTCCGCTCCGCGCAAATGAAGGCCGCCAGCATGAAGGCCCGGCGTGATTTCCTGAAGGCTGCGAGCGCGGGCGTCGCCGCGTCGCTGCTCGGCAGCTGCGCGACCATGGGGGCGGGTCGCCTCGGCAAGGTCGTCGTCGTCGGTGGCGGCTACGGCGGCGCGACGGCCGCAAAATACATCGCGATGTGGAGCAACGGCGCGGTCGATGTGACGCTCGTCGAGACCAACGCCACGTTCGTCTCCTGTCCGCTGTCGAATCTCGTCCTCGGCGGCAGCCGGCAGCTCGCGGACATCACCGTCGGCTACGACGCGCTCGCCAGGCGAGGCGTGCGCGTGGTCCGCGATACGGCCAGCGCGATCGACCACGACAAGCGCAGGGTGCGACTCGCCGGCGGCGGCGAACTGCCTTATGACCGCCTGGTCCTCTCGCCGGGCATCGACTTTCTATACGACCGCGTCCCGGGGCTCAACAATGCGGACGCCCAGTCGCGCGTGCTCCATGCCTGGAAGGCCGGTCCGCAGACGGTCGCATTGCGCCAGCAGCTTGTCGCCATGGCCGACGGCGGCGTCTACGCGGTCGTCATTCCGCGCGCACCATTTCGCTGTCCGCCGGGACCTTACGAGCGTGCATGCCAGGTCGCGTGGTACTTCAAGCAGGCGAAGCCGCGAAGCAAGGTGCTGATCCTCGACGGCAACGAGGACGTCCAGTCGAAGAAGGCCCTGTTCATGAAAGCGTGGAGCGAGGAATACAAGGGCATCGTCGAGTACCGTCCGAACAGCGTCCTCGTCGACGTCGACGTGACCACCCTGACGGCGAAGTTCGAGACCGCCGACGACGCGAGGGCGAACGTGCTCAACGTGATTCCGCCGCACCGCGCGGGCAGCATCGCGGCGCAGGCCGGCGTGATCACCGCGAACAACGCGTGGTGCGAGGTCGACTTCCTGTCGTTCGAGTCGATCCGGGTGAAGGGGATTCACGTACTGGGCGACTCGATCCAGGTGGCGCCGGCGATGCCGAAGTCGGGCCACATGGCCAACCAACATGGCAAGACCGCCGCCGCGGCCATCCTCGCCTCGCTCGCCGGTCGGCCCGTGAACCCGACGCCGGTCCTGAACAATACCTGCTACAGCTTTCTCACCGACCGCGACGCCGTGCACGTCGCGTCCGTCCACCAGTACGACAAAGACAAGAAGACGCTCGTGACCGTGCCCGGATCGGGCGGACTGTCGACGGCGATGAACGCGCTCGAAGGCGAGTACGCGTTCTCGTGGGCCAATAACATCTGGTCCGACATGCTGACCTAACCGAAACCTACGCGACGGGCTCGGCCTCGGCGGGCGCTTCCTCGAATACCAGCTTGACCTTGTCGTCGCCATCGAGATCGACGGTGACGCGCCCGCCGCTGGTGAGGCGGCCGAACAGCAGCTCTTCAGCCAGCGCCTTGCGAATCGTGTCCTGGATGAGCCGCGACATCGGCCGCGCGCCCATCAGAGGATCGAAGCCCTTCTTCGCCAGGAATTCCTTGAGCGCGGGCGTGAACGACGGCTCGACCTTCTTCTCGTGCAACTGCGCTTCGAGCTCCAGGAGGAACTTGTCGACGACCCGCAGGATGACGTCGTGGTCGAGCGCGGCGAAGGAGATCGTCGCATCCAGCCGATTGCGGAACTCGGGCGTGAACAGCCGCTTGATCTCGGCCATCTCGTCGCCCGCCTGCCTGGCGTTGGTGAAGCCCATCGTGCTTTTCGCAAGCTCGCCGGCGCCCGCATTGGTCGTCATGATGATGGTGACGTTGCGGAAGTCGGCCTTGCGCCCGTTGTTGTCGGTCAGCGTGCCGTGGTCCATCACCTGCAACAGGATGTTGAAGATATCCGGATGCGCCTTCTCGATTTCGTCGAGCAGCACCACGCTGTACG
>JBDSLT010000341.1:0-3540 GCA_039916265.1 Casimicrobiaceae bacterium
AGGAGCGCCTGAACGAGGCGGGCGAAGGCGACGCGGTCCGCACGGCGCACCTCGCCCACTACGTCGTGCTGGCTGAGAAAGCCGGGCCCGACCTCAACGGCGCCCGCTGGAGCGAGTGGTTCGACACTTTCCGGCATGAGCAGGAGAACGTGCTCGCGGCGCACGCCTGGTGCCCCAACGCAGTGGAGGGTGGCGAGCTCGCGCTTCGGTTGGCTGGGTCGTCCTGGCGTTACTGGTCAAACACTGCGCAGGCGGACCGCGGGTTCGGCCTCGCCGAGGCCGCGCTCGCGCTGGCCGACGCGGAGGCGGATTCTCCCAGCCTCTGCAGGACCCTCCACGGAAGGGCGGCGCACGCGCTGCGCCTCGGCCGCTACGATGTCGTCGGCGCCAGCGCGGAACGCGCACTGCGAATGGCGCGCCGGATCGGCGATGTCGGCCTCATCATCGACGCGCTCGGCGACGTCGCGACCGGTTTTCTCGTAACGGGCCGGGAAAGCGAGGGACTCGCGATCTTCACGGAGGCGAGCATTCTCGCGCGCTCGGCGAGCGACGAGGCACGCCTTGGCAGCATCATGGGCGGGCTCGGGGAGGTCCATCGCAGCCGGGGCGATGTCGTCGCCGCTGAGCAGGCCTACCGCGAGGCGCTCCGTCTCTCTCGATCGTGTCACGACCAGCGAGTGACGGGCGTGACGCTGGCCAACCTATCCCGCCTGCTGATCGCGACCGATCGGCCCGCGGAGGCGAAAACGTTGCTCGGCGAGTGCATGTCGCTGCAGCACACGCGGGCCAACAAGGAAATGGTGCATTGCTCGCTGGATGTCGCGGCCGCGTTGGCGTCGGCGCTCGGCGATCATCCGACCGCGGCGCGATTCCATGGCGCGATGGAGAGAACGGGGCACGAATCCCGAACATGCCGCGAACCGGTCGACGAGGCATTCTTCGCGCCCCGCATCGCCAGGTCGCGCGCGGCGCTGGGTGAAGCGGCCTTCGACGCCGCAACAGCCGCGGGTTGGGCCTTGGGCTACGACGCAGCTACCGCCGAGCTCGGCCACTGGCTTGCGCGAGGGGACGCCGCCGGCGGCACGCTGGCTGCGTGACCGCGATCAGTCCCCGAACCACCGCCCCTGCACGTACGCGCCGGCGAACATCGCGACCACCGCGACGATCAGCGGCCAGTTGCCGGCGCCCAATCCCGCGAGCGCTGGACCCGGACACACGCCGCAGATCCCCCAGCCGACGCCGAAGATCGCTGCGCCGCCGAGCGTGCGTGCATTGAGCGCAGACGGATGAACGCCGAACTTGTCGGCGGCGAACGGCTTGCCGAGGAGCTTCGGCCCGAATTGATAGGCAACGAGCGCGACGGCGGCCGCGCCGCCCAGGACGAGCAGCAAACCGAAATCCTGGAAGCGCAGGAACGCCAGCACGACCTCCGGCCGGATCATCGTCGACAGCGCGAGTCCATAGCCGAACAGAGCGCCGGCGACGAGCACCCAGATGAGCGTGCGTCCTTTCACGTCAGGCACCGCCGAGCGCGCGCACGAGCTGCGCAGTGACGATCGCCGTAGCGAGAAAGATGAGCACGGCGAGCAGCGACGGGAGCTGCAGCGACGCCAGCCCGCAGATGCCGTGCCCCGACGTGCAGCCGGAGGAGAGGCGCGCGCCGAAGCCGGCGATGAACCCGCCGAGTGCCAATTGCCACCACGTGACGTGGGTGATGAAGGGCACTGCGTCCGAGGTGACGAGCCAGATCAGCGCGCCAGCAGCGAGGCCGATGGCGTAGACGATGCGCCAGTTGCGCGAGCCAACGAAGCGCGCTTGCTGAAAATACGGCTGCCGCGACACGTACGACAACACGGCGGTGAAAAAAGTGCTGACGCCGCCGATCAGGCCGGTCGCGAGGAACAGCAGCGCGATGCCGGCCCCGATGACGAGGCCGCCCGCCAGGTAGTGCGCATAGCCGTTGGGGAACATCGCTTCCATCGTCGCGAGGCTACTTGCGGACCTGGGTGTTGCACGTCAGCTTCCGGCCGTACCAGACGACCGCGGCTTCGCCCTGGTGCTCCCAGTAGTCGACGTTCGCGTTTTCGTAGCGCGAGCCGCTGCCCGAGCGCGCGATGTAGGCCGTCACCGTGCGGCCGTCGTGGAAAAAGCGCGCGCTCGGCGGATCGGTCTCGAAATACTGCGCCGTCATGAAGTCGTTCGGACCCTTGCCGCACGCAAAGCGGAACGGGCCGCGGGACTTCACCAGCTTGAACGTCGCCTGCAGGTCGACGATGCGCGTCGCGTACAGCCCCTTCATGCAGACGACCTTGTCCTGCGCGCCGGTGCAGCGGGAGCGATCGGTGAGCCAGCTCTGCTGCTCGGCGAACAGGCGGTTGCGCTGGTCGGGCTTCGCGGCCCGCGCCGCCGTCGCGTAGACGCCTACGAGCTTGCGGTCCAGCGCGGCCAGCGCTTCGTCGCCGCAGATCACCGTGGCGACGCTGCCGCCAGGATTGGCGCATTCGACCGATCCCGCAGTGGTGGCGGCGTGCGCTGCCGCCGGATGCAGCGACAGCGCGGCGCCGCCGGCGAGGAGGACAACGAGGCCTGCAAGGGTCATGACGGCTCCGAAAGATTGGGAGAATGATCGTGTCGCGGCGCGTGCGGCGCGCCGGTCGCGCTAGAACTTGCCATATCTGTTATACGCGTCGACCGGATCCATGCCGCCGATCAATGCGCGCCGCATGTCGCTTTCGGTGGCGACGACGTCCTCGGTCTTCGCGACGACCTCGCGCGCGAGCGCGCGCGGAATGACGACCACGCCGTCGCGATCGCCGAGCAGATAGTCGCCGGTCGAGATCGTGACGCTGCCGATCGTCACCGGCTCGGCGAAGCGATCGGGCACCCAGCGCTCGACGATGTCGGACGGCGTGAGGAACGAGCAGAACACCGGGAACCCCTGCTCGAGCACGAGATCGGTGTCGCGCGAGCCGCCGTCGACGACGTAGCCCAGGACGCCGCGCGCTTTCAGCGTCTGCGCCGACAACTCCCCCATCAGCGCCACTTCGTGGTTGTTCGGTTGGCAGACGACGACGTGGCCGGCGGGCGCGCGCGCGAGCAACGTGCACCATCCGAGCAGGCACTCGTGGCGCGACTTCGTCCGGTCGATGTGGCCCGCCACCGTCCACACCGGTCCGGCGAGGCGCGTCCCGGGGTCGATCGCCTTGATCGATGGCGGCAGCACGATGTCGTCGTGCCCCATCAGGCGCAGCACGTCGTGGAGCGCCCCGGTGTAGCACTGCGCCAGACGCGCAGTCAGCGCGTGATCCTCCCGCTCAGGCATGCAAAGCGCTTTCCAGCATCGTTCCCCCAGAACCATCGACTGTCGACGCCGGAAGTCTGCCCCGTTCGCGGGGAGGCGACAAGCCGCCTGTCGCCGACGCCGCCAACCAACGCCGGCGCCGACCCCACCACCGAGCGCCGGGACGACCACCCGATCGCCGGGACAACCCACCGAACGCCGACGCAGCGGGAGTGAATCGGGGCGCCCGCGCGCGGCCG
>JBDSLT010000342.1:0-8613 GCA_039916265.1 Casimicrobiaceae bacterium
CGGCACTCAACCGCCACGGGCCGTGCCCGGCGCACCGGCGCTCGTTCGCGCCGGTCCTGCAGACGTCGTTCGCGTTCTAGCGGCGCGTTCCGCCCGTCGGGTGGCGCGCGCGATGGATTGCCCTGGAAGCGGTTGGAATGCCCCACCGGCGTTCCCGCGCAGGGCGCCGCGCTGACGGCGCCGCTGCCGCTGTTCCCGGCGGACAACTGGTGGAACGCCGACATCGGCGCCGCGCCCCTCGATCCCGCGTCGGCCGGCTACATCGCGTTCATCAACAACGGGAGTACGCGCAAGCTGCATCCGGACTTCGGCGGCGAGGCATCGCCGGGCAGTGTCGCCATCTACGGCATGCCGTACGCCGTTGTCGACGCAACGCAGCCCAAAGTCGCGGTGACCTTCGACTACTGGGACGAAAGTGATGGCGTCAATCTCTCGAACGGGCAGGGCCTCCCGTTCTACCCGATTCCCGCGCAGGCGATCACGCAGAGCCACTGGGTCGAAGGCGGCGCGCCGGCGAGCGTCGACCAGCGCAGCCAGGGCGATCGCCACCTGCTGATCGTCGACTGCACCCACCGCCATCTGTACGAGCTCTACAACGTCTATTACAACGCCGCGCAGGCGAAGTGGTACGCGGGCTCGGGCGCGTTCTTCGACATGAACGCCAACGGCCGGCGCCCCGACACGTGGACGTCGGCCGACGCGGCGGGCCTCGCAATCTTTCCGGGCCTCGTGCGCTATGACGAGGCGTGGAACGCGGCGATCACCGACATCGGCCACGCGTTTCGCGTGACGGTGCGCGCGACCAACGGCTACGTGTACCCGGCCTCGCATCGCGCCGGCTCGACGCAAGGCGCGCTGCCCATGGGCGCGCGGCTGCGCCTCAAGCAAAGCGTCAACGGCGCGGACCCTGCGCTGCGCAGCGCCGATCCGAACGTGCAGAAGATCTTTCGCGCCATGCAGAAGTACGGCCTCATCGTCGCCGACAACGGCTCGGACATGTACGTCACGGGCACCTTCGACACGCGCTGGAACAACGGCCTGCTCAATCCCGCGTTCGCCGCGCTGTCGGCCGGCGACTTCGAAGTGATCCAGCTCGGCTGGAAGCCGCCCGCGACGCCGGCGCCCGCGCTGGCGTCGATCGGCGCGACGCCAGCGTCGGTGACCGGCCCGGCCAGTGCGACAGGCACGGTTACGCTGACCGGCAACGCGCCGGCCGGAGGTGCGGTGGTGGCGTTGTCGAGCGCCGGCGCGGCGGTGACGGTGCCTGCGTCGGTCGCCGTGGCGGCGGGCGCGAGTTCCGCAAGCTTTGCCATCGGCACGAGCGCCGTCGCGACGACCACCGCGACCTCCATCGCCGCCAGCTACGCGGGCGTCACCCGATCGGTGGCATTCACCGTCAACGCGGCCGCGCCGCCGCCACCGCCACCGCCCCCAGCGGCGGCGCCGGTGCTGACGGGCCTCGCGATCGCGCCGGCGTCGCTCGTGGGCGGTGCGAGCGCCACCGGCACGGTGACGCTCGACCGTCCGGCACCTGCGGGGGGGACTGCGGTGTCGCTTGCGAGCAGCGCGACGGCGGTCGTCGCAGTACCTGCCGGCGTGGTCGTAGCGGCGGGCGCAACGGCGGCGAGCTTCGGCGTCACCACGTATGCGACGCGGAAGAATCGCACCCCGACGCTCTCTGCAAGCTACGGTAGCGTGACGAAGAGCTTCGAGCTGATGGTCAAGCGGCGCTGAACGCGCGACGGCCGGCGGCGACGCCGGCGTGCTCAGGGCCGCTCGAAGCGGCCGCTTTGCTCCGACGCAAACAGCGCGTCGATGATCCGCATGTTGGCGATCGCGTCGTCGAGTCCGCCGGCATCCGGCGCCTCCGCGGCGACGGCGCGCGCAAACGCCTCGGCCTGGAGCTGGTACTGGTCGCAGGCCGGCACCGTGAAGGCGCGAATGCCCGAACCGTCGAGCGCGCGCCCGTCGTCGATGAAATACCGGCACGGCGCGTCCGGCGGCGCGTTGAACGGAATCTCGATTTCGAGTCGTCCCTTCGTACCGACGAGCTGCAGCCGCTGGAAGCGCGCCGCCTGGGTCGAGACGGTGAACGCGAGCTGGCCGCCGCCGAAGTCGAGCAGGCCGCTGGTGACGCGATCGGTGCCGAAGACCGGGTCGCGCTCCAGCGCCGCGACGACGCGCTCGGGCTCGCGCTCGAAGAACCAGCGCCCGGCGACGACCGCGTAGCACCCGATGTCGTACAGCCCCCCGCCGCCGATATCGGCGCGGTTGCGGATGTTCTGCGCGTTGTCGTTGTAGTAGCTGAAGGGCGCGTGGACGAAGCGCAATTCGCCGATCGCGCCGGCGCGCACATGCTCGCGCGCTTCGCGCCATTGCGGATGATGGCGGACCATGAACGCCTCGCGGATGTGCACCCTGGACGTGCAGGGGCGCAACGGCTCGAGCTCGGCGGCGGTGAGCGCCATCGGCTTTTCGCAGAGGACGTGCTTGCCGGCCTGCGCTGCGGCCAGCGTCATCGGCACGTGCAGATGATTGGGCAGCGGATTGTAGACGGCGTCGATGGACGGATCGGCGAGCAGCGCCTCGTAGGAGCCGTAGGCGAGCGGAATTCCCAGCGTGGTCGCAGCCTCGGTCGCCTTGGCGAGATCGCGCGACGCGATGGCAGCGACGTCGAATTCGCGGCTTTTCAGCATTCCCGGGATCGCGCGCGCGGTGCCGATCAGCGCGGTGGAAAGGATGCCCCAGCGGACGCGTTTGGTTCGCTCCATCAGTAGGGAGCGCTGCCCGGCGTGCGCGGGAACGGGATGACGTCGCGCACGTTGGCAAGACCCGTCGCGTAGGCGATCGTGCGCTCGAAACCCAGGCCGAAGCCGGCGTGGGGCACGCTGCCGTAGCGACGCAGGTCGCGGTACCAGTCGTAGTGCACGCGGTCTATGCCCATTTCGTCCATGCGCGCGTCGAGGCGCTCGAGGCGCTCCTCGCGCTGGCTGCCGCCGATGATCTCGCCGATTCCCGGTGCGAGCACGTCCATCGCAGCCACCGTGCGGCCATCGTCGTTGCCGCGCATGTAGAAGGCCTTGATGTCCTTCGGGTAGTTCATCAGGATCACCGGCTTTTTCGCATGCTGTTCGGTGAGATAGCGCTCGTGCTCGGACTGCAGGTCGACGCCCCAGCGCACCGGGTACTCGAACTTCTGCTTCGCGCGCTCCAGGATGCCGATCGCCTCGGTGTAATCCATGCGCACGAATTCTGCGTCGACGATTCCCGCGAGCTTCGCGATCACGCCCTTTTCGATGCGCTCCTCGAAAAACGCCATGTCGTCGGGCCGCTCGGCGAGCACCGTTCGAAAGACGTGCTTGAGCAGCGCTTCGGCGAGCGCCGCATTGTCGGCGAGGTCCGCGAAGGCGATCTCCGGCTCGATCATCCAGAACTCCGCCAGGTGACGGCTGGTGTTGGAGTTCTCGGCGCGAAATGTCGGACCGAACGTGTAGACCTTCGACAACGCGAGGCAGTAGGTCTCGACGTTGAGTTGACCCGACACCGTGAGGAAGGTCTCGGTGCCGAAGAAATCCTGCGCGTGGTCGACGCTGCCGTCGGCGCGGCGCGGGAGGTTCGCCAGATCGAGCGTCGACACGCGAAACAGCGCGCCCGCGCCTTCGGCGTCGGACGCCGTGATGATCGGCGTGTTGATCCATACGAAGCCGTGATCGCTGAAAAAGCGGTGGATCGCCTGCGCGATCGTGTGGCGCACCCGCGTGACCGCGCCGATGACGTTGGTCCGCGCGCGCAGGTGCGCGACTTCGCGCAGGTACTCGAGCGTGTGCGGCTTGGGCTGGATCGGATACGTGTCGGGGTCGTCGACCCAGCCGACGACCGTCACCTGCGCTGCCTGCATCTCGAAGGGCTGGCCCTTGGCCGGCGACGGCACGATCATGCCGGTGGCCTCGACGGCGCAGCCGGCAGTGAGGCGCTGGATCTCGTCGCCGTAGTTGGACAGCGTGTTCGCCGCGACGACCTGCACCGGCTGGAAGCCGGAGCCGTCCGAGACGTTGACAAAGGAGATGCCGGCCTTGGAATCGCGGCGCGTTCGCACCCAGCCCTTCACCGTCACCGGTGCGTCGTTGGGGGCGCGGCCCGCGAGGATGTCGGCGCAGGAACAGGCGATCATGGGAAGAGGGGCCTCAGGACAGCAGTGCGGGCATTATCGAGCCCGCCGGCAGGCGCACGCCCAGCAGGCGGCCGAAGAGCAGCGCAAATACGGCGACGAGCACGATCCCCGCCGCGCAAAACGCGACGAGCCGCCGCGCGGTGAGCCGCTCGCGATCGGCACAAAGCGCGAGTGCGACAAAGCCGGCGAAACTTGCCAGCAGCATGCCCGCGTCGTCGAGGACGGCGATCCACAGGACCATGGCGCCCACGAGCAGGAAACTGCGCGCAAGGTCGTGGGGCGGCAATCCGGGCGAGCGCTTGCCGCTGCCGCGCAGCGATCGGACCACGACGCCGACGCAGGCGAGCAGCATCGCGGCGCCGATGGTGCGCGGGAACACCGAGCCGAACATCGAAAACGCCTTGGCGTACCACAAGGCGAACGCAGCCACCGCGGCGAGCAGCGCCGCGACGACGGCGGCTCCGTGGTCGGGGACGCGCGCGACGGTCGCGGCCGTGCTCGCCGCGGGCGCCGTGTTCGCAGCATCCGTGCCACCGTCGGTCAGGCGCTGGCGCTCGCGACGCCGGGTCCAGGTCGGGTAGAGCAGCGTGAGCGCGGCCACGGCCATGATGGCGAGCGAGATCGGTCGAAAGAAGAACATGCCGACGAGGTTGCCCGTGGCCGAACCGATCATCCACGCCTGCACGAAACCCTGCTCGGCGAGCGGGCCGAGGATGAGGCCCAGCACGATCGGCGCCGGAGGAAAGCCGAAGCGGCTCATCAGCCATCCGATGAGTCCGGTGCCGAACATGACGATCACGTCGTCCATGTTGCCCTGGATCGCGTAGCTGCCGATGACGGTGAGAAACGCGATAGCGGGCACCAGCATGGCCTTGGGCACCGCGATGATCGAGCGGTACGCGTAGCGGCCGAGCACGAGCCCCACCGGCAGCATGAGCACGGTGGCGATCAGCAGGCCGAAGATGAACGTGTAGACGATCGAGCCCTGCTCGTTGAACAGCGAGGGCCCGGTCTTGACGCCCTGGACCAGGAGCGCGCCCAGGACGACGGCGTCGGCCGGCGTACCGGGAATGCCGAGCACCAGCGTCGGTATGAAGCCGCCGCCGACCGTCGCGTTGTTCGCCGATTCGCTCGCGATGACTCCGCTCGGATTGCCGCGACCGAAGCTGTCGCGCGACTTCGACGCGCGGCGCGCCTCCGAATAGGCGACGAGCGCGGCGATCGAGCCGCCGGCGCCGGGCAGCACGCCGATGAGGGTGCCGATCACCGAGCTGCGCGCCAGGTTGACCTTGTCGGCGAGCGCGATGCGCAGCGCCTCGCGCAGGCGAAATCCGGCGACCTTGCCGTCCAGTTCCAGGTGCTCGTCGCGCGAGGCGACGAGGTCGATCAGCACCGGAATGCAGAACAGTCCGATCAGCGCCGGAACGACGCCGATGCCGCCGAGCAGAATCGACGAACCCATCGTATAGCGGATGTCGCCGCCGATCACCGCCGAGCCGACCATCGACAGCATGAGTCCCGCGCACGCGCCCACCAGGCCCTTGAGCGAGTCGCCTTCGGACAGCGCGGCGACCAGCGTCAGTCCGAGGACCGCCAGCCAGAAGTACTCGATCGGCCCGAAGGCGAGTGCGAAGTCGGCGAGCGGCGGTGCGAACAGCAGCAGCGACAGCGCGCCCACCAGGCCACCCACCACCGACGCGAGGCAGGCGAGCGTGATCGCGAGATCGCCGTCGCCGCGCTTGGCCATCGGAAAGCCGTCGAAGGTCGTAGCGATCGCCGACGGGGTGCCGGGCGTATTCAGCAGGACCGCGGAATAGGCGCCGCCGTAGATCGCGCCCGTGTAGATCGCCCCCAGCAGTACCAGCGCCGGAGCGGGCTGCATCGCGAAGGTGAACGGCACCAGCACCGCCACCGCCATGGTCGCCGTGAGGCCGGGGAGCGCGCCGACCACCGTACCGGCGATCACCCCGCCGAGCGCCAGCAGCAGGTTGGTCGGCGCGAGCGCCGCGACGAGACTGTCGAGCAGCAGCAAGGCGCGTCGGCGCGAAGCGGGGCCGCGGAGGCACGCTACTTGATCAGGCCCACCTCGCGCGCCGCCGCCTCGAAGATCGTCTTCTGCTGCGCCATGAACGCCGGCACCTTGTCGTAGCCGATGTCGGTGATCACGAAGCCCCCATCGGTCATCTTCTTGCGGTAGCCGGAGTCCTGGTTGACCTTCGCGAACAGGTCCGACAGCTCCTTGCGCTTTGCTTCGGGCGTGGCCTTGGGCACCGCCACGCCGCGATAGACGCCGGTGACCATGTCGATGCCAAGTTCCTTGAAGGTCGGCACGTCAGGATGCGACGCAAGCCGCTTGTCCAGCGCCACCGCCAGCATGCGCACCTTGTCGCCCTGCTGGATCGCCGCGGTGGTGAAGGTCATCGCCGCATCGACCTGCTTGCCCATCATCGCGGCGACCGACGGCGCCGTGCCGTTGAACGGAACGTAGGTGGTCTTGACGCCGGTCAGGCTGTTGAACGTCGCGGCGCTCAGGTGCGGACCGGTGTGAGTGCCGCTGCCGGACATGGTGATGGCGCCGGGCTTCGCCTTCGCCGCCGCGATCAGATCCTTCAGCGACTTGAACGGGCTGTCGGCGGGCACGACGATGGCGTCGGGGGTCAACTGAAAGATGTACACGTTGACGATGTCGTCGGTCTTGTAGCCGACGTCCTGCTGGATCGGCTGCAGGATGATGTGCGGCAGGTTGATGCCCATCACCGTCGAGCCGTCGGCGGGCAGCTTGTTGAGCGAGGCCCACGCGGTCGCGCCACCGGCACCGGTCTTGTATTGAACGACCACATCCTTGCCGGAGAGCTGCCTGATCACGGGCTCCTGGATGCGAGCCGTAACGTCGGATTCGCCGCCGGCCGGGAAGGGGATCACGTAGGTCAGCGATTGGGCAAGGGCCGGCGCGGCGCTTGCGAGCGCGGTGCCGGCGGCGATGATCGCCAGCGTGCGGCGAAAGGAATGTCGAACGAATCGTTGCATCGGGGTTCCTCCGGGGTCAGGCGTCCTCGCGGGGACGCTGCGAACGGCGAATCTAGCATGGGCGACGCGCTGCCTCGCGAACGCGCGCCGTCGATGGGGTTGGGCGGGCGCGAATCCTACGCGCCGATGTCCGCCCAGTACTCGTGGTGCGCCGTATTAACGCGGGAGATGCGGTACTCGACCGGATCGTCGTTGTAGGTGAGTGCCACCCGGCGGATCTGCAGCAGGGGCGCGCCGGCGGGCAGCCCGAGCAGCGACGCTGCGTCGGTGTCGGCGAGCGATGCGCGCAGGCGTTCGCTGGTCTTCACGACCGAGATGCCGAAGGCTTCCTGATACAGGTTGTAGATGGTCGACGTGCGGGTGCGGAACTGCCGTTCGGTCAGGCCGGGAAAGCGCGCGACCGGCAGGGTAATGTCGTCGATGATGATCGGCGCCCCGGCAAGCGCCAGCAGGTTGCGCAATCGCAGTACGGGATCGCCCGCGGCGAGCGCCAGGCGTTCGGCCTCGCTGCGATCGGCCCGGCCGCGCGCGAACGACAGCAGGCGAACCTCGGGATAGGACTTGGGTCCCGCTTCGGGAACGACGTGAAAAAAATAGAACAGCATGCGGTCGCGGTTGTGGCTCGCGACATAGGTGCCGCGCCCCTGCTGGCGGATCAGGATGTTCTCCGCGCACAGTTCGTCGATCGCCTTCCTGACCGTGCCGATGCTGATCCCGAATTGCTCGGAGAGTCGGCGTTCGGAGGGAACGGCCTCGCCGGGCTTCCAGTCGCCGCGCGTCAGACCCGCCATCATCTGTCGCTTCACTTCCTTGTACAGCGGCGCCGACAGCGGGACGGAGGGTGTGGTGGCGTCGTTCATCGTGGAAGAAGGGGTCCGATCCAGTGTAGCCGGCGCCGCCAACTGATGCAAATGATATAGATGATCTAGTTGACTTCAGGTGCCGGCGCCGATACATTCCGTACTCCATGCGCAGCCGCCGCGAAGCCGGCCGCGCGACCGCTTTTCGCCGGAGCTCCACGATGATCCATTGCGTGCTGCATGACCCGAACGATTCGGTGGCGGTGGTAGTCGTCGAAGACCTGGCCGCCGGCGCGACGCTCACCGGCCTCGTCCTCGACGAGGACCGCACGATATCGCTGGCCGCGCTGCAGGACATTCCGATCGGCCACAAGATCGCGCTGAAAGACATGGCGGTCGGCGACACGGTGATCAAATACGGCGTCGACATCGGCAAGGTCGTGAAGCCGATCAAGAAGGGCGAGCACGCCCATGTACACAACATCAAGACGAAGCGGTGGTAGCCATGCAACAAGCCATCTGGGGATATCGACGCGAGAACGGCCGCGTAGGCGTGCGCAACCACGTCATCGTCCTGCCGGTCGACGACCTGTCGAACGCCGCGGCCGAGGCGGT
>JBDSLT010000343.1:0-5663 GCA_039916265.1 Casimicrobiaceae bacterium
GTGATCGCGCAGATCGAAGCGCAGCGCCTGCAGCCGCAGGCGGCCGCAGGCGTTGCGGGCACTGCGGTCGCGCCGGCGCCGGCGACGCCTGCCATCGCCGGCGCCGCAGTCACCGGCCGCGTCGAGCTCGACCCGAAGATCGCGTCGCGCGTCGCGCCGGACGATACGGTGTTCGTCCTGGCGCGTGCTGCCGAAGGTCCGCGGATGCCGCTCGCGGTGCAGCGCTTTCGCGCCGCGGAGCTCCCGCGCGACTTTCGCCTCGACGATTCGATGGGCATGGCGTCCGGCATGTCGATCTCCACGGTGCCGCGCGTCGTCGTCGAGGCGCGCGTATCGAAGTCGGGCAACGCGATTACGCAACCGGGGGACGTGCGCGGGATCAGCGCGCCGGTCGCGCCGGGTGCCGCTGACCTGCGCCTCGTGATCGGCGAGGTCGTTCCCTAGTCGCCGCGGCAGGGTCGAAGCCGCTTCGACCGCGAAGGCGCATCCTGCGCTCCGAGGAGTAGGCCGGGGCACGGTCTATAATCGACCGTGCCCCTTCCCACGCCAATGCTCGAAGCGCAGGACCTCGCGGCGGAGCGCGGCCAGGCACGGCTTTTTCGCGGCGTAGCGTTTCGCATCGAGCCCGGATGCGCGCTCGCAGTAACCGGCTCGAACGGCAGCGGCAAGACGACGCTGTTGCGCATTCTCGCGGGGCTCAGCGCACCGGCCGCAGGCTCGGTGCGCCTCGCCGGCATCCCCGTCAAGCCTTTCGATCCGCGATTGCGCGAAGCCATCGCTTTTGGCGGCCACCTGCCGGCACTCAAGGACGAACTCACCGCGCTCGAGAATCTCGAATCGCTGACCGCGCTGGCCGGCACTCGGGTCACGCACTCGGCGCTGCGCGAAGCGCTCGACCGGGTCGCGCTGTCGCAGCGGCAGGCGCTGCCGGCGCGCGTGCTGTCGCAAGGCCAGCGGCGCCGCATCGGGCTCGCGCGATTGCGCGTTCTGCGCAAGCCGCTCTGGATCCTCGACGAGCCCGCGACCGCGCTCGACCGCGAAGGCAACGCGCTTTTTGCCTCCATGCTGGCCGAGCATCTGGACGGCGGCGGCGCGGCGGTCGTCGCGACGCATCAGCCGATCGATCTGCCGCCCGCCCGGGTGTCGGCGCTCGCGATCGACGCATGCGCGTCCTGATGCCGGCGATGGCGCCGGAAGCCGACGCGCCCGCAACCGGCGCCGTCGCACCGGCCTTCGCGTGGGCGCTCGCGCGCGACTTGCGCATCGCGGTCCGCTCGCGAGCGGAACTCGGCGTGCAGCTTTTGTTCTACGTCATCGTGGTCAGCGTCTTCCCACTGTCGATGGCGCCCGAGCGAAGCCTCCTCGCGGCGCTCGGTCCAGGCGTGCTCTGGGTCGCCGCGCTGCTTGCCGCGCTGCTCTCGCTGCCGCGTCTTTTCGCCTCGGACTTCGCCGACGGCACGCTCGAGCAGATGGCGTTGTCGCCGTGGTCGTTGCCCGCGATCGTCTCCGGTAAAATAGCGGCGCATTGGCTGACGACGGGGCTGCCGCTCGCCGTCCTCGCACCGCTGCTCGGCCTGCAGTACGCGCTGGACCCGTCGGCGCTGTGGACGCTGGCGATCGCGCTGCTGCTGGGCACGCCGATCCTCTCGCTGCTGGGAGCGATCGGCGCGGCGTTGACGCTCGGCGTGCGCGGTGGCGCCAGCCTGCTCGCGCTGCTGGTGTTGCCGCTGTGCGCGCCGGTGCTGATCTTCGGCGCCGGCGCGGTCGACGCCGTGCGCGCGGGACTCGGCGCCGGTGCAAGTTTCTCGCTGCTGGCCGCAGGGTTGCTGATTGCCGTAGTGGGCGCGCCGCCTGCCGCTGCCGCTGCCGTTCGGATCGCGCTGGATTGAGTCGCAACCGCCCACAAGGACCATGACGTTCAACCTCTTCCGCTACGCATCGCCCGCATCGTTCTTCCCGAAGGCGCGGCGCATGGCCGCCTGGTTCGCGCCTGCGGCCGTTGCCTTGGCCGTGGCGGGTCTCGCGATCGGGCTCGTCGTCGCGCCCGCCGATGCCACGCAGGGCGACGCGTACCGGATCATCTTCATCCACGTCCCCGCCGCGTGGATGTCGATGTTCATCTACCTCGTCATGGCGTTCTGGAGCGCCCTGGCGCTCGGCTACAACACGCGCCTTTCCGCGATGATGGCGCAGGCGCTCGCGCCCACCGGCGCGCTGATGACCTTCGTCGCGCTCGTCACCGGCGCCTTCTGGGGCCGCCCCACGTGGGGCACGTACTGGGAATGGGATGCGCGGATGACCTCCGAGCTCATCCTGCTGTTCCTCTATCTCGGCGTCATCGCGTTGCGCAGCGCGATCGACGATCCGCGACGCGCCGATCGCGCGTGCGCGCTGCTGACGCTCGTCGGCGCAGTCAACGTCCCCATCATCTACTTCTCGGTGAAGTGGTGGAACACGCTGCACCAGGGCGCGACGATCAGCATGACGGCGGCGCCGAAGATGGCGTCGATCATGCTCGCCGGACTCGTGCTGATGTCGCTCGCCGCCTGGGCCTATTCGATCGCGGCCGCCCTCGCACGCGTCAGGACCATCATGCTCGAACGCGAGCGCGGCGCTGCCTGGATCTCGCAGCTTCCGGAAATGCGCCGCCCGGTGATCGCATGATCGCCCTAGAACGCCGGGGCTCGCGATGACCGCGTTCTTCGCCATGGGCGGTTACGCTTTCTACGTGTGGATGGCGTACGGCCTCACCGCGCTCGCGCTCGCCGTGGAAATCGTTCTGCTGCGCGCGCGCCGGCGCCGCGCGCTGCTGGAAGCACGCCTCGCGGAGCCCGACGTGTCGATCACCACGCGCTCCGCGCTCGATCCCGGAAGCCTCGCATGAGCAAAGGCCGCAACGTGAAGCCGCGCCAGCGTCGCTTCCTGTGGATCGGCGCCGGCGTCGTTGCGCTCGGCGTCGCCACTGCGCTGGTGCTGAACGCCTTCCAGTCGAATCTCGTGTTCTTTTTCACGCCCACGCAGGTCGCGGCGAACGAAGCGCCGCAGGGGCGCGCGTTTCGCATCGGCGGGCTGGTCGAGACGGGCAGCCTCGTGCGCTCGACGGACTCGCTGACGGTCGTCTTCAACGTGACCGACACCGCGAAGACGATTCCCGTTGTCTACACCGGCCTGCTTCCCGACCTGTTCAAGGAAGGCAAGGGCGTGGTCGCGCAGGGCGCGCTGCAACCCGACGGCCGCTTCAAGGCGACGGAAGTGCTCGCCAAGCACGACGAGAATTACATGCCGCCCGAAGCAAAGGCCGCGCTCGACCGCGCGCGCGGCGACGCCCGGATGAAGGGGACGTCGATGCCGAGCCTCGAGCACCCCGGCGGTGCGCGATGATTCCCGAGCTCGGCCACTTCGCGCTGATCGTCGCGCTGCTCGCGGCGCTGACGCTGGGCGTCATACCGCTGGTGGGCGCCGCGCGCCGCGACGTCGCGCTGATGGCGCTGGCGCGTCCGGCGGCGCGAGTGCTGTTCCTGCTCGTGGCGTTCGCGTTCGGCTGTCTCGCGTACAGCTTTCTCACGAGCGACTTCTCGGTCCAGAACGTCGCGCAGCACTCCAACTCGCGGCTTCCCACGGCGTATCGCTTCGCCGCTGCGTGGGGCTCGCACGAAGGTTCACTGCTGCTCTGGCTGTTGATGCTCACGGGCTGGGCCGGTGCGGTGACGATCTTTTCGCGCAACCTGCCGGCGGTGATCCTCGCGCGCGTCCTCGCCGTCATGGGGTGGATCGCCGTCGGCTTCCTGCTCTTCCTGCTGCTGACGTCCAACCCGTTCGCGCGGCTCATTCCCGCCGCCGCCGAGGGCAGCGATCTCAATCCGTTGCTGCAGGATCCCGGCATGGTGATCCATCCGCCGATGCTCTACATGGGCTACGTCGGTTTTTCGGTCGCGTTCGCCTTCGCCATCGCGGCGCTGCTCGGCGGTCGCCTCGACGCGACGTGGGCGCGCTGGTCGCGGCCATGGACGACGGTCGCGTGGTGCTTCCTGACACTCGGCATCGCGCTCGGCAGCGGCTGGGCGTATTACGAGCTCGGCTGGGGCGGCTGGTGGTTCTGGGATCCGGTGGAGAACGCGTCGTTCATGCCGTGGCTTGTCGGCACCGCGCTCATCCACTCGCTCGCGGTGACGGAAAAGCGCGGCGTGTTCAAGAGCTGGACCGTGCTGCTCGCGATCGTCGCCTTCTCGCTGTCGCTGGTGGGGACGTTCCTCGTGCGCTCGGGCGTGCTCACGTCGGTCCACGCCTTCGCGACAGACCCGGCGCGCGGCGTCTTCATCCTCGCGTTCCTCGCCGTCGTGGTCGGCGGCTCGCTGGCGCTCTATGCGGCGCGCGCCGGCGCGGTGGGCAGCGGCGGCGCTTTCGAGCCGATATCGCGCGAGTCGATGCTGCTCGCCAACAATATCCTGCTCGTCGTCGCGATGGCGAGCGTGCTGCTCGGCACGCTCTATCCGCTGTTCGTCGACGCGCTCAACCTAGGCAAGATCTCGGTCGGGCCGCCCTACTTCGAAGCGGTCTTCGTCCCGCTGATGACGCCGCTCGTCTTCCTGATGGGGATCGGCCCGCTCGCCGCGTGGCGCAAGGCGTCGCTTCCCGATCTGTTTACGCGGTTGCGCTGGGCCGCTGGCGTCGCGGTCGTCACGGCGATCGTCGTGCCCTTGCTGCTCGGCCGCTGGTCGCCGCTGACCTCGCTCGGCGTGCTGCTCGCCGCGTGGGTCGCCGCAGCGACGCTCGTCGCGGCTGCGCAACGGCTGCGCGCTGCGCCGCAGTCCGGCCTCGCCGCCAAGCTGCGCGCCAACTCGGCCGCGTGGTACGGCATGCTCGTCGCGCACCTCGGCATCGCGGTCTTCATCGTCGGCGTAACGCTCGTGAAGAGCTACCAGATCGAGCGGGACTTGCCGCTCGATGTCGGCAAGAGCGTCGATGTCGGCGGCTACACGTTCACCTTCCGCGGCATCGAGGCTGCGACCGGGCCGAATTATCGCGCGCTGGTCGGCACCATCGACGTGACGCGCGACGGCGCGCCGCGCGGCGTGCTGAAGCCCGAAAAGCGCCTCTACGAGGCGTCGGGCCAGACGATGACCGAAGCGGCGATCGACGCCGGTATGTTCGGCGACCGGTACGTCTCGCTGGGCGAGCCGCTGTCCCCGGACAAGCTCGACGGCGCCTGGGGCATGCGCATCTACGTGAAACCGTTCATCGACTGGATCTGGGGCGGCGCTTTCCTGATGGCGTTGGGCGGATTCGTCGCGGTGTCGGATCGACGTTATCGAATCGCCGTGAAGCGCAAGATTGCGGCGCTGGCCGGCAGCGCGCCGGCGTGAAGCGCAGTCGAGCCGCGCCGCCCGCACGATGAAGTCGTTGCGCTTTATCGTCCCACTCGCGCTGTTCCTGATCCTGGTCGCGTTCCTCGGCGTGGGCCTGATGCGCGATCCGCACGAAGTGCCGTCGCCGCTCGTCGGCAAGCCGGCGCCGGCGTTCGACCTCGAGCGCCTGAACGAATCGGGCAAGCGGCTGTCCACCGCCGACTTGAAGGGGCAGGTGTGGCTGCTCAACGTATGGGCGTCCTGGTGCGTGTCGTGCCGCGTCGAGCACCCGTTGCTGATGCAGCTCGCGCAGGCGAA
>JBDSLT010000344.1:0-3069 GCA_039916265.1 Casimicrobiaceae bacterium
GCTCGACGCTGGTCAACGCAAAGTCGCGCGGCAGGCGTCGCGCGTATTCGTCGTAGCCCGCGCTCACCCATGCAGGCATCCGGTGGCCGAGCGCGACGACGCGGACATTCACGTGCCACCCCCGGGAGCTGCGCGCTTACGCGGCGGCGCGCGCGGGCCGGGAACGCCGCGTCGGCGGCGACCACAGCTCCTCGAGGTTGTAGTACGCACGCACTGCCGGCTGCATCACGTGGACGACGATGTCGCCGGCGTCGACCAGCACCCACTCGCCGGCCTCCTCGCCTTCGACGCCGATGATCGCGGCGCCCGCGGCCTTCAGCTGGTCGCGCACGTTGTGCGCAAGCGCCTTGACCTGGCGCGCGGATTCGCCGCTGGCGACGATCAGCGTGTCATAGAGGCTGGTGAGCTTGCGCACGTCGAGCACCGTGATGTCGCGTGCCTTGATGTCTTCGAGGGCGGTTACGGCGGTTTGCTGCAGGCGGTTAGGTCGCATCCTGGAGGGGGGTAGAGGCTCCGTAGAGCCCGTTACGGACAATATAGGTCAAAACGGCGTCGGGGAGCAAACCGCGCGCCGCGGCTGCGCCGGCTGGCCCGTGTCCCAGCATTGCGCGTATCGCTGAGGCGGAGATCGGTTGCGGCGTCACGTCCTGTCGATAGATGGCGCCGGCGGGCGCCGTGCGCAAGGCCTCGCGGCCGTTCGCGAGGCGCGCGTGCCATTCGGGCGCGAGCTCGGGCGGCAACGCGCTTTCCAGCTCGACGCCGGGGCGCCCGACGACGACGAGGTGCGCGAGCCCGAACAGCGCGCGCCAGCGATGCCAGGACGGCAAGCCGAGGAAGGCGTCGGCGCCGACAATCCACCACAGCGGGCGTGCCGGCGCCGCGGCGCGCAGCGATTCCAGCGTCAGCACGGTGTAGCTCCGGGTGGCGCGGTCGACTTCGCGCGTGTCGATCGCGAGGCGGGGAAACTCGGCGCGCGCGAGCTCCAGCATCGCGACGCGCTGCGCCGCGGTTGCGCGCGGCGCGCCGCGGTGCGGCGGAGTGCCGGCCGGGACGAGCCGCAGATCCGCGACGTCGAGCGCGCGCTGCAACTCGTCGGCGAGGCGAAGATGCCCGTAATGGACGGGGTCGAAGGTCCCTCCGAAAAGGCCGATGGGCTCCGCCACCGCCTAGAATCCGGCGCCCGGCGTTTTCAGGTACTCGGTTTCCTCGGGCGTCGACGCGCGGCCGAGGAGCGCGTTGCGATGCGGATAGCGGCCGAAACGGCGGATCAGGTCGGCGTTGCGCTGCGCCCAGTCGATAAGGTCGGCGCAGCCCGGTTCGGCGGACAGCGCGCCGAATAGCGCGAGCGAGCGCTTCTGCGCCTCGGGATCCTCGGCGTGCTCGAAGGGCATGTACATGAAATGGCGCTCGATGGGTTGGAGCGCGAGGTCGAAGCCGCGCGCGAGCGCGTCTTCGGCGGTGGCGAGCGCGCGTGCGTCGCCGGAGAACGCCTCCGCCGTGTTCCGATAGGCGTTGCGCGTGAACTGGTCGAGCAGCAGGATGCGCGCCAGCGCGCCGTGCGGCGTCGTGCACCAGTCGCCGTTGGCGCCCGCACGCGCCGCGGCGATCGCCGCGGCGAAGCGCGCGCGGATCGTCGCATCGAAGGCCGCATCCTTGCGGAACCACGCCTCGCGCCGGGCAAGCGGCGGCGGTCCGAACCAGAAGTCGAGCACATCGTTCGCCAGTGGCGGGAGGTCCATGCGGCTATCATACGGCTTCCGCGAGACGGCTTTTTCGCCCGCGCCCCGCGGTCTGGCCGGTCGCCACGTTTGCAGCGCCTTCCCCTCTCATGACCGCGCGTACGTCCTACCGCGACATCTTCCTGCTGGCCGGTTGCCAGGCGCTGCTGCTGACCAACGCGTCGGCGCTGATAACGATGAACGGCCTCGTCGGGTTCTCGCTCACCGATCACAAGACGCTCGCCACGCTCGGAGCGACGACTTACGTCCTCGGCTCGGCGCTCTCGACGATGCCGCTGTCGCTGTGGATGGCCCGGGTCGGTCGCCGCCGCGGATTCATGACGGCGGCGGTGATCAACATTGGCGGCTGCGCGCTGGGCGCGTTCGCGGTGTGGCAGCACAGCTTCGCGCTTTACTGTCTCGCGACCGCCGTCATCGGGATTTACAACGCTGCGGGGCTGCAGTATCGCTTTGCGGCGGCCGAAGTCGCGACGCCGGCGGACAAGGCAAAGGCGATTTCATGGGTGCTGGCGGGCGGAATCGCCGGAGGTTTCCTCGGTCCCGAGTCGATCAAGCTGTCGCGCGATCTCTTCGCCGCGCCATTCATGGGGTCGTTCGTCGCGCTCGCGGGCTACGCGCTCGTAGCGCTTGCCGTCCAGTCGCAGGTGCGCGTGCCGCGGCCGGTCATCGCCGCCGATTCGGGCGCCGGTCGCCGGCTGGCCGTTATTGCGCGCCAGCCGGTGTTCATCGTCGCGGCGCTCGCGGGCGCTTTGGGCTACGGCACGATGAACCTGCTGATGACCGCGACGCCGATCGCGATGGACATCTGCCGGCATCCCTTCTCCGCCGCGGCGTTCGTGATCGAGTGGCACGTCGTCGGCATGTACGCGCCGGGATTCTTCACCGGCTCGCTGATCAAGCGCTTCGGCGTGCTCAACATCATCGTGACGGGGGCGGTCGTGATGTCCGCCGGAGCGGTCGTCGCGATCAACGGCAATACGATCGCGCACTTCGTCGGCGCGCTCGTCCTCGTGGGCTTCGGGTGGAATTTCCTCTACACCGGCGGGACGACGCTCCTCACGGAGTCGTACACGCCGGCCGAGAAGGCGCGCACGCAGGGCTTGAACGACATGATCGTGTTCGCGACGATGGTGGTGTCGTCGCTTTCGTCCGGCGCGCTGGTCTCGACGACCGGCTGGGAAGCGATGAACGCGGCGGCGCTGCCGATCATGATCCTCATCGCCGCGGCGGCGCTCTGGCTCGCGTGGCGGCGCCGGCGAAGTACGGCGGGCTACGCTGTCAGGCGCTAGCGTTCGAGGGCGGGATGTCGAAGTGAAGCACGTCCTCGCGC
>JBDSLT010000345.1:0-14513 GCA_039916265.1 Casimicrobiaceae bacterium
CCGTTGGCGACCGGGTAGTTCTGCCCGACCTCGGCCCATTCGCTGGCGCGATCCTCCGGCGCGAGGTACACCGCGCCGGCGACGTCGGCGAGGCGGCCCACGCGCGCGGGCAGGTCGTCGTCCGCCGCGCGCGCCTGCGTGGCGAGCGCTGCCAGCACGCACAGGACCAGGCCGGCGAGCGACGCGCGTTGCGCGGCGCTACGGTGGATGCGATGCAGTATCGAGACGGTGGCAGCCATCCGCGGTCCTTTTTATGTGTCGTCCCTACAACGTACTTCGACAAACCATCGTTGACGGGTTCCGCGGCGCGACACCCCAATGGATTAGAATTGCGCAACAAAAAGTTACGGGCACGGAAGCGCCGAGGCGGTCCCGAGGCCGCCGGCAGCATCCACCGAGGAGATCCCCATGCGTAAATTTCGTCCGACGCTCGTCGCCGTCGCCCTCGCCCTCGCCTCAGGCAGCGCGGCCGCGCAGTTCAGCGGCGCCTACGTGTTCGGCGACAGCCTGAGCGACGCCGGCCAGTACGGGGCACGCTTCACGACCAACCCGGGACTCACGTTCCCGATGTACGTGACGCAGCAATACGGGATCAGCGTGACGCCATCGTTCACCGGCGGCACCGACTACGCGCAGGGCGGCGCGCGCGTCAACGCGCCGTCGCCGCTGATACCGCCGAACGCGCCCAACATCTCCATCGCGCAGCAGGTGTCGACGTTTCTCGCCAAGGGACCGCTCGATCCCAACGCGCTGTACCAGCTCCAGGGCGGCCCCAACGACATCCTCGTGCTCGCCTCGCAGGCCGCCAACGGTCAGATCACGCCGGCGCAACTCCAGGCGGGCGTCGCGCAGGCGGCGGTCGATCTCGTCGCGCAGGCGGCGCGGCTGCAGGCTGCGGGCGCGCGCTATCTCGTCGTCTACAACATTCCCGACGTCGGCCTCTCCCCGTCGGCCGGAGCGGAGAACGCGCGCGCCACCTTCACCTCGCTCGCAAGCCTGTTCAATTCGACGCTCAACGCGGGTCTTTCGACGGCAGGCCTGCAGGTCGTGCAGGTCAACGCCTTCAAGCTGTTGCAGGAAGTCGTCGCCAATCCGGCGGCCTACGGCTTCTCGAACGTCACCGACGTTGCGTGCACGACCTCCTCGTCGCTCATGTGCACGCCCTCGACGCTGGTCGCGCCGAACGCCGCGCTCACGTATGCGTTCGCGGACGGCGTCCATCCGACCACTGGTCTCGCGCTGATCGGCGCGCAGGCGGCGATCTCGATGATCGAAGGCCCGACGCACATGGCGGTGCTCGCCGAAGCGCCGCTCGGCGTCGAGGAGGCGCTGTTCCGCACGGTCGACGCGCGAATGATGTCGGGCATCAACTCGCCGCGACCGGTGCGCAAGTACGAGTTCTGGGCAGCGTACGACTACGGCCACAACGACTTCAAGAGCCAGTTCATCGACGGCAACGCCGACCTCAACTCGGTCTCGGCCGGCGGCGACGTCAAGCTGTCGGACAAGCTGCTCGTCGGCGGCTTCTTCGGCTACACCGAGAACAAGGGCGACTTCGGCGGCAACAGCGGCAATTACAAGCTGAAGGAACTGAGCGGAACGATCTACGCCGGTTACGGCCATGGTCCGTGGTACGTCGGCGGCACGATCGGCGCCGGTGACCTCGACTACAGCGGCATCCGCCGCAATATCACGCTCGGGCCGCTCACCCGGACCGAGACGTCCGATGCGCGCGGCTGGCAGTTCATGGCGAGCGTGCTCGGTGGCTACTGGTTCAACACGAGCGCGGACCTGCAGCACGGCCCCTTCGTGCGCGTCGCTTACCAGGAAATTCGCGTGCACGGCTTCACCGAGGCGGGCGCGGACAGCACCGCGCTGTCCTACGGCGAGCAGAAGCGCGACTCGCTGGTGACGAGCCTCGGATGGCAGCTAACCGGGCGCGCCGGCATGTTCAGGCCCTTCGCCCGCGTGACGTGGGAGAACGAGAGCAGGAACAGCGAGCGCACGATCTCCGCGACGCCGGTCGGCTTCAATACGACGTACACCGTTCCCGGCTTCAAGCCCGACAACAACTGGGTCCGCTATGTCCTGGGGGCGAGCGCCGATTTCGGCGGCGTGACCGGCTTCATCACCGGCACGGGCACCGGCAGCAAGGGCGACGGCGATTACTACGGGGTCACGGTCGGCCTGCGCGTTCCGCTGTAGCAGGCGCGCTGTCGTTCGGGGAGCCGCCGCGAGCGGCTCTCTGTCTTTACGCGGTGGGCGCGAGACGCCGGCGCAACTCGCGCAGCGCATCGAGGCCCGCTATCGCCCGCGGGCCGTACCACGACGTCCATTCGCCGTCGATCAGCGCAGCCGGCTTCTGCCAGCGGGCCGCGAGCTCGGCCGCGTCGCGGCCGCGGAAGGCGTAGGGCTCGGACGATACGAGCACACGCGCGGCGCTGCGCCATTCCTCGCCGTCGTCGGCGACCTCGGGATAGCGCGTGGGCGATTGCTCCGGCAGCGTGTCCCATCCGGCGCGCGCGAGCGTCGCGCTGACGTAGGTGTCGCGAGCCACGGTCATCCACGGCTTGCGCCAGATCAGATACAGAACCCGCTCGCGCGGCAGCGCCGCCGTGGCTTCGTCGAGGCGCGCGAGCGCGTCGGTGAACGCGGCGCAAAGCGCCTTCCCCTCTTCCGCGCGCCCGAAGATCGCTGCGAACAGCCGGTAGAGCCGGAGGTTATCCGTCGGGGACATCGGGTGCGTGACGACGACCCGCGGAACGAAGGCACGTGCCGCATCGACCACCTCGCGCCGATTCTCGTCGACGTTGACCACCAGGTGCGTCGGCGCGAGTGCTGCGAGCTTCGCGAGATCCGGATCCTTGGTGCCGCCGATTTTCGGCACGCGTGCGACGGTGCCCTTCGGATGCACGCAAAAGCCGGTGCGCGCGACGACGTGCTCTCCGAGTCCGAGCGCGAACAGCAATTCGGTGAGACTCGGGACGAGCGACGCGATGCGCGGCGCGTGCGCGACGTCATGCGAGACTCCCGACCAGTCGATCCGCGACGCGACGTCCCGCTCGCCGTCGCAGCGCCATGCGCCGGCGTTCAATCGACGCGCCGCGGCTTGCGGCCGCGGTTGGCGAACAGCCGGTCGTACAGCGGCCGCGGAGCGACCTTCAGCAGCGCGCCGACCCATCCCATCTGCCACGGCACCACGGCGAAGCGCCGGCGGCGCGCGATGGCGTCGACCATTTTGCGCGCCGCGACGTCGGGCGCGGTCAGGAAAGGCATGTAATAGGGATTGCCGCGCGTGAGCGGCGTCTCGATGAAGCCCGGCACGATCGTGACCACCGACACGCCGCTGCCGCGCAACTCCACCCGCAGGCTCTCCAGATAAGCGATCACGGCGGCCTTGGAGCCGCAATACGCGCCCGCGCCGGGAAGGCCGCGGAAGCCGCCGACGCTCGCGATGCCGACCAGCGCGCCGGCCTTCGCCTCGCGCATCGGGTTCACGAACGGCTGGAAGGTGGCGATCGTCCCGAGCAGGTTCGTCTCGATCACCGCGCGAAACGCGGGCAGGTCCTCGCGATGCGTGGTGAGCGTGCCGCGCGACACGCCGGCGCTCGCGATCACGATGTCGGGCGTGCCGAAGTTCGCCATGAAGGCGGTCGCCGCGGCGAGCAACGCGGCATCGTCGCGAACGTCGCCGGCGTAGGTTGCGACCGTGGCAGGCCCGAGCGCCGCAGCGACACGGGCCAGTTCGGCTTCGCGCCGCGCGAAGAGCCCGAGCGTCGCGCCGGCGGCGGCATAGCGCCGCGCCAGCGCCTCGCCGATCCCCGACGACGCGCCGGTGATGAAGAGTTTCACGCCAACCCGCCAGCCATGAATCCCGCCTTCCGCCGCGGAGGCGGTGCCCCCATGCGGGCTGACGAACGCATGGGCGCGGGGTACCGACCCCTAGCCTTTCGGCCGCTCCGCGCGGGCCTTGACGATCAGCTCGTCGATCGCCGCCGGGAGTTGCGCGTGCGTGCCGACCTTGTCCGACGCGGTGACGAACTTGCCGTCGACGACGACCGTCGGCACCGATTGAATGCTGTAGGTCTGCGCGAGCTGCTTGGCGCGGTTCATCTTGCCGTTGACCGCAAACGAGTTGTACATGTCCTCGACTTTCTTGGGGTCGAGCCCCTTGCTCGCGGCCCAGTCGAAGAACGTCTTGTCGCTGGAGAGCTGCACGTTGCTGCCGTGGATCGCCGCGAACACCGCCGGCGACAGCTTGGCTTCCTCGCCCAGCGCGTCGAGCGTGTAGTAGACCTTGCCGAGATTCACCCAGTTCGGCTGGAAGAACACCGGCACGCGACGGAACTGCACGTCCGGCGGCAGCTTGGCGATCCACGTGCTGATGTGCGGCTCGAGCTCGGCGCAGTGCGGGCAGCCGTAGGAAAAGAACTCGATGACCTCGATCTTCTTGCCGCTCTCGACCGCGACCGGCACCTTGAGGCGCGCGTAGTTCTTGCCCTCGACGAGTTGCGCGGCCGCGGTTCCGGCGAACGACGCGACGGCCGCGCCGAGCGCCAGGGCGAGAAACGCGCGCCGGGGCGCGAGCGTTGGTGCTGTCGTCTTGCTCATGGAGACTCCTTGCGGGTGGGTGTTGCAGTATCGGTTGAACGCGCGTTGGTCCGCCGGCGCCGACGCGAGTTCCGCGCCGTCCGACGGGCGCTTAGAATTTGATGACGGCCACGTCGAAGCCGCGCTTGCCGAGTTCGCCCTTCATCCGGTTCAACTCGTCGGCATTGTCGTAGGGGCCAAGGCGCACGCGATAGCGCAGCGCCTTGTCCGGCATCATGCCCTGCTGTACGGCGGCCTCCCATCCCGCGAGCGCGAGCCGGGCCTTGAGATTCTCCGCCTCCGGCGCGCCGGCGAACGATCCGGCCTGGAGCCAGTAGCGCTCCCCGGGCTTGCCTGCTGCCTTTGCCGGCTCGGCCGTCGCGAGTTTCTCGGGCGGCCGTGGCGGCGGCGTGGCCTCTGCGGGCCGTGGCGGCGGCGGTGCAGCCTCCGCGGGCCGGGGCGCCTGCCTGTCCTTCGCCTCGCCGACGACGGCGCGGTCGGGCCGCTCCTGCGCCTTGCGCTCCGGCTGGACCTTCGCCTCCTCCGTCCCCGGAAGAATCTTGTAGAAATCGAAGCGCGGCTTCTCGGCCGCATCGGCGCGCGCGGTCTTCGTCGCGTCCCTGGAGGGCTCGCGCACGTTGTTTTGCGCCTGGAACGCAGGATTGTTGCGCATCAGCCAGAACGCGACCCCCGCCGCCATGCCGAGCCCGATGACGAGCCCGATGAAAATCCCGAGCAGCGTGCCGCCGCGCTCGGCATGACGCCGCGCCGCCGGGTGGGTGGCGCGGTACGAGTTCCTGACGGGCGATCGATTCATGGGGGGGTGGACGTTGGGGAGAGTACGGCGTCGCCGGTCACATCTGCTCGGGAGCGCCGATGCCGAGAACGGCGAGTCCGTTGCGCAGCGCCTGCCCGACGGCAAGCGCCAGCGCGAGTCGCGCGCGCCTCACGCGCAGATCGTCGACGAGAATACGCTCGGCATTATAGTAACTGTGGAATTCCTGGGCCAAATCCTTCAGGTACACGGTGATCTGGTGCGGTGCTAGGTCCTGCGCCGCAGACGCGACCTCGGCAGGAAAATCGGCGAGCCGGCGCAATAGCGCTTCTTCGTAGGAACTCGTCAGCGGCGCGAGGTCGGCGCCGGCGAGCGACGCTGCGGCGTCGGCCAGCGGCATTCCCGCCTGGCGCAGCACGGAGGCGACGCGCGCGTGCGCGTATTGCACGTAGTAAACGGGGTTGTCTTCCGACTGGCTTCGCGCGAGGTCGATGTCGAACACGAACTCCGTGTCGGCCTTGCGCGAGACAAGAAAAAAGCGCACGGCGTCGCGGCCCGCCTCGTCGATCAGGTCGCGGATCGTCACGTAGCTGCCCGCGCGCTTGCTGATCTTCACTTCCTCGCCGCCGCGCATCACCGTGACCATCTTGTGCAGCACGTAGTCGGGATAACCGTCGGGAATGCCCATCCCGACCGCCTGCAGGCCGGCGCGCACGCGCGTGACCGTGCTGTGATGATCGGCGCCCTGCACGTTGATCGCCTTCGCAAAGCCGCGCTCGAACTTGGTGACGTGATACGCGACGTCCGGCACGAAATACGTGAAGCCGCCGTCGGACTTGCGCATCACGCGGTCCTTGTCGTCGCCATACGTCGACGTCTGCAGCCACAGCGCGCCCTCGTGCTCGTAGGTGCGGCCGGAGGCGGCGAGGCGCGCGACCGTGTCGTCGACGCGGCCGTCGGCATAGAGCGAGCTCTCCAGGTAGTAATTGTCGAAACGGACGCCGAACGCCTGCAGATCGCGGTCCTGCTCCTTGCGCAGCTCGGCGACGGCGAAGCGGCGGATCGCCTCGATGTCGGAAAGGTCGTGGCCCGATTCGTCGAGATAGCGCTGTGCGAGCTCGCGGATGTAGTCGCCTCGGTATCCGTCGTCGGGAAACGGATGCCCGTGATCACCGAGGAGCTCGTGCGCGCGCGCACACACCGACAGCGCGAGATTCTGGATCTGCGCGCCGGCATCGTTGTAGTAGAACTCGCGCGTGACGGCGCAACCCTGCCATTCGAGCAGGTTGGCGATGGCGTCGCCCAGCGCGGCCTGCCTCCCGTGGCCTACATGCAGCGGGCCGGTCGGGTTCGCCGAAACGAACTCGACCATGACGCGAAGGCCGCGCTGCGCGTCGCTGCGGCCGAACGCGTCGCCTTCGGCGAGCACGCGCGCAACGACGGCCTGCCGCGCCGCAGGCGCCAGGCGGAAGTTGATGAAGCCGGGTCCCGCGATGTCGACGGCGTCGACGACACCCGCGAGTTCCGCGGTCGCCGAAGCGGCCAGCGCCTCGGCGAGCTTGCGCGGATTCTGCTTCGTGCGCTTGCCGAGGTTGAGCGCATCGGGCGTCGCGTAGTCGCCGTGCTCGGCGTGGCGCGGGCGCGTCAGCGTGACGGCGAGATCGGCGTGCTCGGGCAGCGCCTTGCCGATCGCCGTCCTCAGCGCGGCCTCGATTCTGGATCGTGCATCGACCTGCATTGCGGGGACCGGCGCGCGCCGGTCGAGCGGACAAACGGCGATTATAGCGGTGCGCTCAGCCGAAACCGGCGGGGTCCACGTCCAGCGCCAGGCGAACGCGCTTTCCCGAGAGCGCAGCGAGCGGCTCGCGCCATCGGGCGAGGAACGCGTGCAGCGCCGCGCGGCGCGCGCTCTGCACGACCATCTGGCCGCGCTCGAAACCTGCGCGGCGAGCGAGCAGCGCGGGCACCGGCGGGTACACGGTCACCTCCCGTTCCTCGCGCGCGATCGCGCCCGCCGCCGCGTGCGCCGCCGCAAGCGCGGCGTCGACGTCGCTGCGCCGGTGCGCCTCCGCCGTCAGCAGCGCTGCGTGCGTCGCCGGCGGCAGCCCCACCGCGCGACGCTCTTCCAGCAACAGCTGCGCAAAGCCGTCGAAGTCGGCCGCGGCCAGCGCCGCATACACCGGATGCGATGGAAAATCGGTCTGCACGATCACCTCCCCGGGAAGGCCCGCGCGACCCGCTCGCCCCGCGACCTGCATCAGCAGCGCCAGCATCCGCTCGGTCGCGCGGAAATCGGCGCTGTACAGCGCGTTGTCGGCGCCGACCACCCCGACGAGCGTGAGGCGCGGGAAATCGTGTCCCTTCGCCAGCATCTGCGTGCCGATCATCACGTCGATCTCGCCGCGCTCGATGCGTGCCCGCATGTCGGCGAACGCACCGCGCGCGCGCGTGCTGTCGCGGTCGATGCGCTCGATGCGCGCGCGCGGGAAAGCGTCGGCCAGCGCCCGCGCGAGACGCTGCGTCCCGAAACCCAGCGGCAAAAGGTCGACGTTGCCGCAGGACGGGCACGCCGCCGGTACCCGCCCGGCGTAGCCGCAATGATGGCAGCGCAGCGCCGGCGGGTCCCGGTGAAAGGTGAGGCGTGCGCTGCAGCGCGTGCATGCCGCATCCCAGGCGCAGGCGGCGCACTTCAACGACGGCGCGAAGCCGCGGCGATTCACGAACACGAGGCTCTGCTCGCCGCGCGCGAGGCAGGCCGCGAGCGCGTCCCACAGCGGCCCGCCCAGGCCATCGCGCGCGCGCGCGTCGCGCACCGGCGCGAAGACGATCTTCGGCGGCGCGGCGCGCGGATCGGCGCGCACGGGAAGCGACAGCCTGCGATAACGTTGCGCTTCCGCCTGCGCATAGCTTTCGAGCGACGGCGTCGCGCTGCCGAGCACGATTGGGACGCTGCGCGCGTGCGCGCGCCATACGGCGACGTCGCGCGCGTGATAGCGAACGCCGTCCTGCTGCTTGTAGGAAGCGTCGTGCTCTTCGTCGACGACGACGAGCGCCAGGCGCGGCAGCGGGCAGAAGACGGCGAGCCGCGTCCCGAGCACGAGTTCCGCCTCGCCGTCGGCAGCGGCCTGCCAATGCGCACGGCGTGCGCCGTCGGCGAGGCCGCTGTGCATCGTCACCATCGCGCGGCCGGGCAGCGCGGCACGCACGCGAGCCTCGAATTGCGGTGTGAGATTGATCTCGGGCACCAGCACGAGCACCTGGCCCCCGGCGGCGATCGCATGCGCGGCGGCGCCGAGGTAGACGTCGGTCTTGCCGCTGCCGGTGACGCCATGGAGGAGGAAAGGCACGAACGTCGCGTGCGCGAGCGTGATCGCGCCAATCGCTTCGCGCTGCGCATCGTTATGCGCCGCGGGCTGCGCATGCGACGCCGCGGCATCCGCAGGCAGGTTCCGGCGGCGCGTGCGCTTGCCGTGCGGCGGGACGGCGAGCGCGATCGCTTCGCCGAGCGGCGCCTGGTAGTAGTCGGCGACGAATTCGCACGTCGCCAGCACGTCGGGAGGCAGCAGCGGCAGTGCGACGATTTCCTCCACCGGCTGCAGTCGCTCTCGCGCGACCTCGGTGTCGGCGCGAACGTCGACGACCACGCCCGTATGCAGTCGCCGCGCGAGGCGCACGAGCACGATCGCGCCGCGCGCGACGGGCAGGCCTTCCGGAACCCAGTAGTCGAACGCGGGGGCCGTCGCGAGCGGAAGCGCCACGCGGGCGATCGTCATCGCGCGATCACGCGCATGCGCCGCGATCGATGCAGGCGGCGCGCAAGGTTGTAGTGTCCGCGTTTCTCACTACATCTTTAGCATCCACCCGCAAGTAATTCATTTTGAAAGGATGCGATCGACGCCGGCGCATGTTGTGGATAAATATGTGCGTAAATCACTTGACAGCCGCGACATAGGGCGGTCTCCCGGGCAAGGCGCCGCGGCGGACTTAGCCGGAGACGGACGATTTTCCTTTTGCATTAAATAGTTGTGGCGTTATCCACAGCGTGTCGGCGCCATTGACGCATTGGCGCCGCAGGACGCTACGACATGTGCATAAGTTCGCCGGCACGACTCGATTGGAAGATTTGTCAAGCCCCCGAATCAGGGAGTGTTCGAATGGGGCGCTCAGCGACGCGCTCACCGCGGCGCAGCGTCGGCGCGTGCACGGCGCGACTCGGCGTGAACCGCATCGACCAGCGCGGCGACGTTCTCCGGCGGCGTGCCCGGCGCGATGCCGTGCCCGAGATTGAAGATGTGACCCGGCGCGGGGCCGGCTGCCCGGACGACGGCAGCCGCCGCGCGTGCCACGGTAACGGGATCCGTCTTGAGCACGAGGGGATCGAGATTGCCCTGCAGCGCGACCATCGCGCCGACGTCCGCGCGCGCCGCGCCGATGTCGACGGACCAGTCAAGCCCCACACCGTGCGCGCCGATGGCCGCAATTTCGCGCAGCATCGTTCCGGCGCCCTTGCTGAATACGATCGACGGCACCGGCAGGCCGTCGCGTCCGGGCGCGAGGGAACGAAGCACCGTGCGCATCGGCGCGAGCGAGAAGCGCCGATACAGGTCGGCGGGAAGCAGCCCGCCCCACGTGTCGAAAAGCATCACCGCATCCGCACCGGCGGCGACTTGCTCGTTCAGGTACGCGGCGACTGCGCGCGTGTTGACGTCGACTAGTTGCGCGAGCAGGTCGGGCCGCGCGTGCGCCATCCGCCGCACGGTCGCGAAATCCGCGCTGCCGCCGCCTTCGGTCATGTAGCACGCGAGCGTGAACGGACTTCCCGCGAAGCCGATCAGCGGCACGCGCTGCGCGAGAGCGCGCTTGATCTCGCCGACCGCGTCGAACACGTAGCGCAATTTCGCCATGTCGGGCACGGCCAGCGCGCGTATCGACGCTTCGTCGGCAACGACGCGCGCGAAACGCGGGCCCTCGCCCTCGGCGAACGACAGGCCGAGGCCCATTGCATCAGGGACGGTCAGGATGTCGGAGAACAGGATGGCGGCGTCGAGCGGATAGCGCGCCAGCGGCTGCAACGTGACCTCGGCCGCGAGCGACGGCGTGCTCGCCAGCGCCATGAAGCTGCCGGCACGCGCGCGCGCCACGTTGTACTCGGGCAGGTAGCGTCCCGCCTGCCGCATCAGCCAGACGGGCGTGTGCGGCGTGGGCTCGCGCCGCAGCGCGCGCAGGAACGTATCGTTGACGATCAATTCGGGGGGGGTCCGGCCGCGCATGGGGCGCGCGGCCGGCCAGCATATCAGGCAGCGAGCTTGCGTCCGGTGAGGCGCTCGAGGATCGCCAGCGGCGCGGACTCGGGCACGTACAGCGCATCCGGGGGCAGCAGCGTCGTCTGCTCGAGCATGAACTGACCGCCCGATGCAGCGTGCATCACCTGGTCGGAGAAGCATATCCACGTGGTGCCGGGCGCGAAGCGCACTTCGCGCTGCGGACAATCGCGCTGGTAGGCGAGATCGGCCTTCGCCCGGTCGTGCAGGCCGAGCATCAGGTGGTCGTAGGGCGTGCGGCGGGTCTTGGTGACCGACAACGCCGACAGAAGCGCGGCCTCGCCGGGACGCTGTACGCGAATGCGCGGCAGGAAGTGCGCCGCCATCGCGGCGAACGATTCGCCGACGCGCCACACGCGGTCTTCGCCGCGCGGATTCACGTTGCAGAACACGCGCAGGATGCGCTCGCCGCCGTTGGGCCGCGACGGAAATGCATCGACGTGCAGCCGCGAATCATCCTTGCGCCACGAAACGTCGCGACCGGTCGCGGGCTGCGGCCGGTAGCTCGTACGCGCGCGCTTCCGGTACGGCGCATAGCGCGGGAACATCGCGGCGACGAGGCCGCTCGCGCTCGCGGCGAAGCGCGCGACCATCCGCGCCAGCGCGGTCTGCTCGGCAGGGGTGCCGAGCGCGCCCTTGATCGCGGCGCCGTCGAGGCTGATGTTCTTGGCGCGGCCATCCGACCAGCGCGGGTCGAGGAAGCGCGTCTCGCCGGGTTCGAAGGAAAACGCAAGATGCGGCAGCATCAGCACGCCGCCGCCTTCGAGCATCCGCGCCAGCGCTTCGGTCTCCTGCGCAGCGACGGCGGGCTGCCAGCTCGCGAACGCGAGCGTCTCGACGGTGGTGATCGGCACCGTCCGCGCTCGCGCCCGACTAGCGCGGCAGGCTCGACGAACCCATCAGGAACTCGTCGATCGCCCGTGCGCATTGCCGCCCTTCCCGGATCGCCCACACCACGAGCGACTGGCCGCGGCGCATGTCGCCCGCGGCGAAGACCTTGTCGACCGACGTGCGGTAGTCGTCGGTATCGGCCTTGACGTTGGTACGCGCGTCGCGCGCGACGGCGAATTTCTCGACCAGCCCCGCGGTCATTGGTCCGACGAAGCCCATCGCGAGCAGCACGAGATCGGCCTTGATCTCGAACTCGCTGTCGGGCACCTCGACCATCTTCATCGCGCCGCCGTCCTTCCTCCACTCCACGCGTGCCGCGACGAGCTTCTCGACCTTGCCGTTGCGGCCTTCGAAGCGCTTGGTGGCCACGGCCCAGTCGCGATTCACGCCCTCCTCGTGCGACGAGGACGTGCGCAGCTTGATCGGCCAGTAGGGCCACACCAGCGGCTTGTTCTCGACTTCGGGCGGCTGCGGCAGGAGCTCGAACTGCGTGACCGACGCGGCGCCCTGGCGGTTCGACGTGCCCACGCAGTCGGAGCCCGTGTCACCGCCGCCGATGACGACGACGTGCTTGCCGCCGGCCGTGATCTGGCCCGTCACCACGTCGCCGGCGACGACCTTGTTCTGCTGCGGCAGGAACTCCATCGCGAAGTGGACACCGTCGAGCGCGCGGCCCGCCAGCGGCAGGTCGCGCGGCGCCTCGGCGCCGCCGGTGAGCGCGATCGCGTCGAATTGCGCCAGCAGCGTCTGCGGGTCGACGTCGAAGCCAACGCTCGCGTTGGGACGGAACTCGACACCCTCTTCGGCCATCTGCGCCATGCGCCGGTCGATCAGATGCTTCTCCATCTTGAAATCGGGGATGCCGTAGCGCAACAGGCCCCCGATCCGGTCGGCCTTCTCGAACAGCACGACGTCGTGGCCCGCGCGAGCGAGCTGCTGCGCGCACGCCATCCCCGCCGGTCCCGAGCCCACGACGGCGATACGCCGACCGGTTTTCGTCACCGGCGGCAGCGCAACGACCCAGCCCTCCTCCCAGCCCTTGTCGATCAGGAAGTGCTCGATCGACTTGATGCCGACGGGATCGTTGTTGATGTTGAGCGTGCACGCCGCCTCGCACGGCGCCGGACACACGCGGCCGGTGAACTCCGGAAAGTTGTTCGTCGAATGCAGAACGTCGAGCGCACGCTGCCACTGATGGCGGTACGTGAGATCGTTCCAGTCCGGAATGACGTTGTGGATCGGACAACCCGTCTGGCAGAACGGAATTCCGCAGTCCATGCAGCGCGCGCCCTGCCGGGCAGCTTCGTCGTCCTTGAGCGCGAGGATGAACTCGCGGTAGTGACGCACGCGCGACGGCACCGGCTCCGCCACCTCGGCAACCCGCTCGAGCTCCATGAATCCCGTCGCCTTGCCCATCAGGCCGCCTCGCGCTCCTTCTTGGTCGCGCTCGCGGCCGCCGCGGCCCGCTTGACGTACATCTCCGACAGCGCCCGCTTGTACTCGTGCGGAAACACCTTGACGAACTTCCTGCGCGCGCTTTCCCAGTTGTCGAGCAACTCGAGCGCGAGCGTCGACCCCGTGTAGCGGAGGTGGAGCTCGGTCAGCGCGCGCGCGAGCGCCTCGTCGGAGCGACCGCGATGCATCAGCCGGCCCTTGCCCGTGGCTGCGAGCTCAGCCTCGACCGTCGCCTGCTCGGCCTCGGTCATCAGCGACTCCAGCGCGACCATCGCCAGGTTGCAGTGCGAAGCGAAGCTGCCGTCGGCGTCGTAGACATAGGCGACGCCGCCGCTCATGCCCGCGGCGAAGTTGCGGCCCGTGCGACCGAGCACCACGACCGTGCCGCCGGTCATGTATTCGCAGCCATGGTCGCCCGTCCCTTCGACGACCGCCGAAGCGCCCGAATTGCGCACGCAGAAGCGCTCGCCCGCGACGCCGCGGAAATACGCCTCGCCTTCGATCGCGCCGTACATCACCGTGTTGCCGATGACGATGTTCGCCGACGGCGTCGCCGGACAGGCGGGATCGGGATAGACGACCACGCGCCCGCCGGACAGGCCCTTGCCGACGTAGTCGTTGGTCGCGCCCTGCAATTCGAACGTGATGCCGCGCGCCAGGAACGCGGCGAAACTCTGCCCGGCGATGCCGGTAAACGCGACGTGGATCGTGTCGGCGGGCAGCCCCTCGTGACCGTACTTGCGCACCACCGCGCCCGAAAGCATCGCGCCCACCGAGCGGTGCGCGTTGCGGATCTTGAACTCGAGGCGCAGCTTTTCGCCGCGCGCGAGCGCGGGCTCGGCGCCGGCGATCAGCTGATGGTCGAGCGCCCGCTGCAAGCCGTGGTCCTGCGCCTCGCAGCGATGGCGCGCGACGTCCGGCGGCATCTTCGGCTGGTAAAACACCCGCGTGAAATCGAGTCCGCGCGCCTTCCAGTGCTCGATTCCCGGCTTGGTGTCGAGCAGGTCGGCGCGGCCGATCATTTCGTCGAAGCTGCGAAAACCGAGCTGCGCCATGATCTCGCGCACTTCCTCGGCGACGAAGAAGAAGTAGTTGACGACGTGCTCCGGCTGGCCGGTGAAGCGGCGACGCAGCACGGGGTCCTGCGTCGCGACGCCGACCGGGCACGTGTTGAGGTGGCACTTGCGCATCATGATGCAACCACCGACGACCAGCGGCGCCGTCGCGAAGCCGAACTCGTCGGCGCCGAGCATCGCACCCACGACGACGTCGCGGCCGGTCTTCATCTGGCCGTCGACCTGCACGGCGATGCGTCCGCGCAGCCGGTTCAGCACGAGCGTCTGCTGCGTTTCCGCGAGCCCGAGCTCCCACGGCGTGCCGGCGTGCTTGATCGACGATTCCGGCGACGCGCCGGTGCCGCCGTCGTGGCCGGCGATCGTCACGTGGTCGGCCTTCGCCTTCGCGACGCCCGCGGCGACCGT
>JBDSLT010000346.1:0-32791 GCA_039916265.1 Casimicrobiaceae bacterium
ACAGCAGGCCGTCGTGCCACACCATGCCGGCGTAGCTGGTGTCGCCACCGGAAGGCAGCCGGAGCACCGGCTCGTAGGTACCGTCGAGCGTGAGCCTGGCCAGCACGGTCTTCGGGCTGCCGATGGAGCTGCGGCCCGACGCCCACAGGCTTCCGTCGGGCAGTCGAATGAAGTTGGGCCCGCCGATCCGGTGCGACGTGTCGCGCCACGTCCACGCGGTGTAGGGCGCGCGGCTGCGCCCCATCCAGGCGTAGCGACTCCCGCTCTCGCGCCGCATCAGGGCCACCATCTCGCCATCGGGCATGAACCGCAGCGTCGTCTCGTTCGGCCGGCCGTCGACCTCGAACGTCCTGACCTCCTGGAACGTCCGCCCGTCGCGTGACGAGACGAGCGTCGCTGTCCATTCGTCCGGGTCGTCGGCCTTCGTCCGGTAGGTGACGCCATAGGCGGTGCCCTCGTGCCACGTCACGCGCCACAGCCAGTCGCCCTCGGCGAGGATGCGCTCTGCTGCGCTCCACGCGCTGCCGTCCGACGAGAACAGCACCCGCGGCTGTCGGCCGATGTAACGGGTGCCTTCATAGACCGAGCCGCCGGCCACCACCATGAGGCGATCGTCCGGCGTGATCGACAGCTTCGGGTCGCGCAGGTCGATGCCGTCCTCGGCCATCGATGCGGCCGACGTCCAGCTGTCGCCGTCGGTGGAGATCAGCACCCGGATGCGACCATTGCCGCCGATGTGTGCGTCCGACTCGCGAAACGTGCAGTACCAGCGGTTGCGCCAGCGAATCAAGTCGGTGAAGGCGTTGTGCGCGGCCTCGTCCCAGATCTTCGCCACCTTGACGAGGGTCGGCGGCGCGGTCCTGGTCGGCGGCGCGAGGAGCGCCACGACCGGATAGTGATCGGCCGCCAGCCGCGTTCTCGCATCGATGGGGACGTAGGCCGTGCGGACTTCGGGTGGCGCCGACGCGAACACGTAGTCGATTCGGTTCCTGGGCTCGCCGTCGAGCATGGCGGGCGACGTCCGCCCGTCCAGATTGTCTGAGACCTTGGTGATGGCTTCCCTCGAGGCATCGACGAAGCGGCTGAAGAGTGGTTCGAGTTCTTTCGCCGTGGGTGTGGCGTTGAAATCGCCGACCATCACCGTCGGACCTGGATCGGCTGCGTCGATCGCCTGGGCGATGGACGCCGTCTGGAGCAGCCGATCGGCCTCGGTCGTGTGCAGGTGGGTGTTGTAGAACCGCAGCGCCACGCCCTTCACGTCGATCACCGCCAGGGTGAGGCCGCGCTGTTCGTTGGCACCGGTTCGCGGCAGCGGCGTGGTGCTGCACGACACGATCGGATGGCGGCTCAGGACCAGGGTCCCGTACTGGTGCGGCCGGTCTGCGTGCGCGTCCGCCGGGTGGTCCAGGTTCGCGGCGTAGCAGGCGTCCTTCATGCCGAGTGCCGCTGACAGCACCGCTGGCTCGTCCTGGTAGCCACTGCGGGCCCAGAACCGGTCGACCTCCTGCAGGCCGATGATGTCGGGAGCGTGCTCGCGAATCACGGCGACCGCCGCCTGCAGGTCGAGATTGCAGTCGGGCGACGGCGGCTGACCCGGCGTCGCCGCGGGCTGCGCGCACTCGGCGTTGGTCTGCCCGTGCTTGATGTTGTAAGTCATCACCCGGAAATCGTCCGACTTCGCGGGTGCAGCCGGTCGTTGCGGCGATTGAGCGCCAGCCAGTGCGGGCACCATTGAGCCCGCACAGAGCACGAGCAGCAGCGAACCAACGGCACGCCGGGCCCTGCGTGCCTGGATGAACGACCGCACGGCGATCACGATGAAGCCCAGCGTCAGGAGCGCCATGATCGTCTGCGAGATGATGGCGGCTGGCCGGACGGCCGTGCCGTCGAAGACCTTACCGATCCCCAGCAGGCCGCGCGCCGATCCCAGGAAACCCAGGAGCGCGACCACGACGGCGGCGTGCATCGCGTGCATCCGCTTGCGGTCGTCGCGCGCCAGCACGCCGGCCAGGACGAAAAGCAGGCCGAAGGCGGCGGGAATCAGCGCCGTCAGGCTGGCCGTGCCAGTGAGGCCATAGCCGCCGAGGCCGAGGATGATGAGGGCGACACCGAGCGCGATGGTCGTGGCAGGCACGAAGGCATCATAGCCAACCCGCCTGGACAGAGCGCGTCAGGCGAGGTGCTTCAGTTTGTCGGGATTCCGCACCGCGTAGATCGTCTTGATCAGGTCGCCCTCGAACTCGAAGGCAGTGGTCTGCACCAGGCCGTTGGGTCCGGTTACGATCAGGCCGGGCAGACCGTTGATCGTGTCGAGGCGGCTGATCAGGTCGGCGGTCCATCCCTTCTTGACAGCGCCGGCCAGGAACGCCGCCACACGGTCGGCGCCGCAAATGACGTTCGTCGCCGCGGGAACCTTGCCGCCGCTGTCGGGGACCAGGCGCGCGTCGCTGGCCAGGAGACTCGTCAGAGTCGCCAGATCACCGGACTGTGACGCGCTGAGGAACGCTGACACCAGTTCAGCGTGCTTCGGGTCGATCTCGTTTCGTCTGCCTCGTGCCGGAGCCGGACCTGTTGGCCGCGCCTCCCGCACCCGTGTCCGCGCCCGGCTCGCCAGCTGCCGGCACGCGGCCTCGTTCCGGTCCAGCGCGGTGGCGACCTGCGTGAACGAGTAGTCGAACACGTCGTGCAGCAGGAACGCCGCGCGCTCGAGCGGCGACAGCCGGTCCAGCGCCAGCAGCAGCGCCACCGACAGGTCCTCGGCCATCTCCGTCTGCGTGTCGGGGGCGAGCGCCGACGTGTCGGTGACGGGATCGGGCAGCCACGGGCCCACGTATTCCTCCCGTCGCACCCGCGCCGATTTCAACACGTCCAGGCAGAGCCGCGTCGTCGTCGTGATCAGGAAAGCCCGCGGTTCATCGACGTCCTCGCGAGCGGCGTCGTGCCAGCGCAGGTAGGCCTCCTGCACGGCGTCCTCGGCCTCGGCCATCGAGCCGAGCATGCGATAGGCGAGGCCGCGGAGGCGCCGGCGGTGCGGCTCGAAGCTGGCGGCGGGATCGGTGCTCATGCGTGCCGGGCGGCGGCGACGGGCCGGCTCAGTGCGGCCGGCGTGCCGGCGACGATGACGCGCTGGCAGGACTGTCCGTGCCCCATGGCGTATTTGACCGTCGGATAGGTGCGCGACGCCACCATCGCGAAGGCCAGGCTGATCGCCGCGCGCGGTCCCCAGCGGCGCACGATCTCGGCGCGATACTCGTCCACGGTCGGGTCGTGGTCCAGCGCCGCCCGCGTGAACCGCCAGGCCAGCGCCACCTCGTCGGGCATCGCCGCGGCGTCCTCGGCCAGGATGGCGCGTAAAACCCTGGGGTCGACGCCGTATGTCTCGGCCATCTGCACGCCCAGTTGCGTGCACGGGCCGCAGTCCTCGTGCCGGACCGCGGTGATCGCCGCCGCCGTCCAGACCGCCAGCGGCACGTCCTTCCGATACGAGCCGATGGCCGCCGCCCGCGAGAACTTCCAGGCCGCCACAGGGTCGGCGTCGATCAGCTCGTGCATGTAGCTGGCGTCGTACTGCCACTTCCGCTCGAACGCCGCGATCCCCTTCCGCATCAACCATTTCAGCATCTGTCCTCCTCTATCAGAACGCTTCTGACAAGGAGGACGAGATGACCGCGGCCGATGTGACATGGGCCGGCGACTGGGCTAGTTGCTACTCGGCGACGCCAGGGGAAACCGGCACCGCTTCGGCGGCCAGCGGTACGTCGACGATGAAGACGCAGCCCTTGCCAGGGACGTTGCGAATGTGGATGTCTCCCCCGTGCGCCCTGACAGCCTTACGAGCAATCGACAGCCCCAAGCCCAGGCCCGTCCGGTCTCCGCTCCGCCGCTGGCCGAACGCCTGAAACGGATCCCCTGCGCTGGCGGGGATCCCGCCGCACTCGTCTTCCACCTCTATCAGCAGGCGCCTCGCTTCGTTGGTTCGTGCTCTCAGCACGACGTGCCCGCCGGCTGGTGTGAACTTGAAGGCGTTGTTCAGGAGATTCGTCACCGCCGAGGCGAGCATTTGTGTGTCGGCGTCGACCGCCCACGCGGGATCGCCGGGATCCATCACGAAGTGGAGCCGCCGGGACTCGGCGTGGAGACTGCCCGCCGCCCTGAGGTCGTTGAGGAACGACGTCACCGAGATCCGCTCGCGCCGCTGCTGGTTGGCGGCCATCCGAATGTCTGAGAGCGTGCTGTTGACGAGGTCCCGTATACCGATGAGGCTTCGGCCCAGGACGGCCCCAGTGCTGCCGTTGATGGCGACGGTGCCGTTCTTCAGGGTCTGGTAGGCGAGAATCGCGGTGTTGAGCAGGTCACGGGTCTCGTGAGCGATGTGTCCCGATCGCTCCAATTCTTCGTGTGACCTCGACTCTGCCGTGATGCGCGCGTGCTCGGTGACCGCCTCCGCGATCGCCGTGTCCAGACAGCCATTCAGCGTCTTGAACTCGTCGGTGGTGATTGGGGCGTTCTGTTCAATGGCGATTTCGGTGATGGCCTGGCAGATGTCACCGTAATCGTGGACGACCTGCGAGACGCTGAACCCTACGGCCATCAGATCGCGCCCGTGGCGCGTCGCGGTCGAGCCAATGGCGCCCGGAGAATGCGCCGCGCCGGTCGATTCCGATCGGAGCTTCTCCGCCAATTGGGTCAGGAAGAGAGGCACACCGTTCTCGAGCTCCTCCGGAGATGCCGACGGCCACGGCCGCGCGGTCAGCTTCTGCCGCGCCCGATCGATGATCGCATGACGATACGTGGTGACGAACTCATACAGCATGGCAACTCATTTCGAACGCGACACTTCGCGACACCCTGGGGTCGTGACGGGCCGGACAGGTGCTACCGATCGGCCACCTCGCGGATTTTTCGTTCGAGCGTTTCGGAGCTGAACGGCTTGTGCAGGAAGGCGACCCCTGGAGCGAGGACACCTTGGTCGACGATCGCTTCGTCGGTGTAACCTGACATGTAGATGGCTTTCAAGGCCGGTCGTTCGGCCACCAGCCGCACCGCCAGTTCCGGTCCGCTGGCGCCCGGCATCACGACATCCGTCAAGAGCAGGTCGATCGACGCATTGTCCGCGAACAACTGCATCGCTTCGGCCGCGTTGGCGGCGAGCAGCACCGTGTAACCCAATCGAACCAGCAGTCTCTGGGTCACCGCGCGCAGCGCTCCTTCGTCCTCGACCAGCAGTACAGTCTTCAACTCCCGACGCGGCCGAACGGCGGCTGGAGGTACGGCGACCCTCGGCGTCGCCGTATCTGCCCGCGGAAAATACGCCGTGAACGACGTGCCCCGGCCGATTTCGCTCTCGACGCTGAAGCCGCCGAAGCATCGCGTCACGATGCCGTGGACCGTTGCCAAGCCGAGTCCGGTGCCCTTGCCTACTCCCTTGGTGGTAAAGAACGGCTCGAACATGTGCGCCTGCACCTCCCGCGACATGCCCGTACCTGTGTCCGCCACTCGAAGCGCCACGTATCGACCGGCCCTCACGCATTCGTGCATCCTGGCGTTGGCCTCGTCGAAGTCGACGTTGGCGGTCGAGATCGTCAACGTGCCGCCTTTCGGCATGGCGTCCCGGGCGTTGATCGCGAGGTTGAGGATGACCTGCTCCACCTGCCCGTGATCGCAGGTCACTGGGGCGAGGTCGGCCCCGATCTCAATCTTGATGACGACCTGTTCTCCGATGAGGTGGTCGAGCAGGCTGCGGACGTCGCCGACGACCGCGTTCAGGTCGAGCAGTGTCAGCTGAATGATCTCTTTGCGGCTGAAGGTCAGCAATTGCCTCGTCAGACGGGCGGCCCGCGTGCCCGCCTTCTGAATCTCCGCGATGTCGGCGTAGCTCCAGTCGGCCGGATCGAGATCTGTCAGCAGCAGCTCGCAGAAGCCCAGAATGACAGTCAACAGGTTGTTGAAATCGTGCGCCACGCCGGCGGCCAGCTGTCCGACGGCCTCCATCTTCTGCGCCTGCCGATACTGCTCTTCGAGCGTCTGGCGCTCGGTCACGTCCTGGGAGATCCCGACGCCACGCACCGGTGCGCCACGTCCGTCAATCAGAATGCGACCCGCGCCGCGCAGCCAGTGCGTCGAACCGTCGGGCCAGGTCGCCCGGTTCTGCGTGGCGAAGTCGGCGCCAGACTTCGTCGCCTCTTTGATCGTCTCGAGCAGGGAAGCCCGATCGTCGGGGTGAACCAGCGCGACAAAGCAGTCGAAGGTCTCACCGAACGTCCCCGGCCGCAGGCCGTACTGGGCGGCCATGGGGTCGGACCAGCAGAGGATGCCGGTGGTGTAGTCGAGATCCCAGATGCCGACGTTGGCGGCTGCCAACGCGAACCGCGTGCGTTCTGCTGCCTGCCGCAGCGCCTCGACTGCGGCGGTTCGTTCAGTGATGTCCGTGCCGGAACTCAGGGTTCCGGTGACCCGCCCGTCGTGATCGTACTGCAGCGTGTTCCGCCACTCGATCAGCCGCTCTTCGCCAGACCTGGTCACGATCGCGCTCTCGCCGACGCTGGACAGGGGCCCGGAGAGCATCTGGGCGAGCTCGATCTTGCTGTTCGCCCGCATCCTGGCCGGAACACACGTGTCGACGAAGTCCAGGCGGAGCAATTCTTCTGTCGGCCATCCGAAGAGGGAGCAGGCGTAGCGATTCACCAGCGTGATTTGCCCGGAAGGATTCAGGCCGAGCAGGATGACTTCAGCCGTGTCCAGGAACCGCTGCGCCCGGTCCCGTTCACCACGGACGGCCGCTTCCGCCACTCGCTGTGGGGTGATGTCCCGCGCAATCGTCGAGACGCCGGTGACCTGCCCGGAAGGATCGGTCATCGGCGAGATCACGAGCGACACGTCGACGATCGATCCGTCCTTCCGAATCCGCTTCGTCTCGACCGCCACACCCGCGACCCCGCGTGCGGCCCTGTCCATGATCGGGACGAGCTCTGCGATCCTGTCTGCCGGGACGAGGACGACGCGGTTCTGGCCGATCATCGCGCTCGCTGGATACCCGTACAGCCGCTCGGCACCGCCGTTCCACGTGAGAATGGTGCCGTCCAGGTCCATGCTGAAGATGGCGTCGTCCGATGAGTCGACGATCGCGGCCAGGCGGGCGCGTGTGGCGTCGTCGCGCTTGCGCGCCGTGATGTCGCGCAGCACGCCGGTGAAGATGGCGGCCGAACCGGCACGAATCGCCGTGATCGCCAGTTCCACGGGAATTTCGGAGCCGTCCGATCGCATGGCCAGCATCTCGGTGGACGTGCCGAGCAACGGTCCGTCGCCCGTCGCCATGTAGCGCGCCAACCCGGCGCGATGCCGATCCCGGAATCTCGGCGGAATGATCAAGTCGGCGAGCTGCCCCCCGATGGCCTCGGCCTTCGTGTAGCCGAAGGTTCGCTCCGCGGCGGCGTTGAACTCGAGCACGAGCCCGTCCGCGTCCATGGTGACGATGCAATCGAGCACCGAGTCCAAGACCGCGGCTTTTCGCGACTCGCTCTCTGTCAGCGCCGTCTCGACCCGTTTCCGTTCGCGCCGCCTGTCCGCCTCCTGAACGGCCCGATGCACCGCCGGCACGAGGCGACCGAGCCGCTCTTTCAGCAGGTAGTCGGTCGCGCCGATATGCAGGCAGTTCACCGCCTGCTCCTCGAGCACGGTCCCGGAGATGAGAATCACGGGCACGTCGGGCTGCACGGCCTGCGCCTGCTTCAGCGCGGCGAGCCCGTCGTACCCGGGCAGGTTGTAATCCGAGATGATGAGCTCAAAGGGTTCCTTTGCCAGGGCCGTTTCGAAGCCGCCTTTGTCCTTGACTACCAGGATGGTGCAGTCCAGTCCGTCGGCGTCCAATCTGTGTCGGACGATTTCGCCGTCTCGAGGGCAGTCCTCGAGATGGAGGACGCGAAGCGGGCGTCTCATGCCTGGTTGTGCCAAGGGCAGATCTCAGGAACGGGTCTCGCTGCGCCGTTGACACACCGGCACTTCCTTGACCACGCCCAGAGCCTGCCCACCGGCTTCGCCGAGCCGTCACAATCCCGACACGTCATAGACATGACGAGATAGGCGTTGGCGACGGGTGCCTGGGCGGTGTTCTTGCTCATGTGGCTACCAGACCACGCCGTCCACGCGGCGGCCGACCCGAATGCGAAGAGCGGAAATCGAGTGTTGGAGGGTACTCGCAGTAGCGACAGTGTGATGTTCGATAGTGCACACGAGTCGGGCTCTCAGACCGGGCATCGGCACCTAATTCGACGCCCGGCCTCCAGTCAATTGGCGATGGAGACACGTCTGGATACGACGGGTGGGTCGTCGCGCTTCATCCCGTGTCTCAAAGTCTCAAATCGAGACGGGAATAAGAGCGCGATTACACGTGCGTCGTCCGTCTCCTGCCGACGCGCAAGAACTGGACGTCCGAATCCAGCCGCTTGCGGCGACGAGTCGTCTGAGTCAGGAAGGGAAGGAGCGGTCGCGGGTGCTGGAAGCGCGAGGCAGAGTGTCTAGCTGTCGACCGTCTCGGGCACCGGCTCGTAGGTGAACGCCAGCTTGTCGTCCTCGAGCCCGATCCGGACCGTCCCACCGCGTTCCAAGCGCCCGAACAGGATCTCGTCGGTCAGCGGATCCCGCACCTCGGTCTGAACCACGCGCGCCAGCGGGCGCGCCCCGAAGAGCGGGTCGTAGCCCTTCTTCGCCAGCCACGCCCGCGCGGCCGGGTCGAGGACGAAGGCGACGCGACGCTCGGCGAGCTGCGCCTCGAGCTGCAGGATGAACTTTTCGACGATGGTTTCCATCACCTCGAAGTTCAGCGGGTTGAACGTGACGATGGCGTCCAGCCGGTTGCGGAACTCGGGCGAGAACAGGCGCTCGATCGCTTCCTTGCCGCGGCTCTTGGCGATCTTCTTGTCGGCGTCCCCGGTGCCGGACGTGGCGAAGCCCATGGTGCCGGCGCTCATCTCGCGCGAGCCGGCGTTGCTCGTCATGATCAGCACCACCTGGCGGAAGTCGGCCTTGCGGCCGTTGTTGTCCGTCAGCGTGGCGTGGTCCATCACCTGCAGCAGGATGTTGAAGATGTCCGGGTGCGCCTTCTCGATCTCGTCCAGCAGCAGCACGCTGTACGGATGCTTGGTGACGGCCTCGGTCATCTGTCCGCCCTGGTCGAAGCCCACGTACCCCGGCGGCGCGCCGATCAGGCGCGACACCGCGTGCCGCTCCATGTACTCGGACATGTCGAAGCGGATCAATTCGATGCCGAGGCAATAGGCGAGCTGCTTCGCGACTTCGGTCTTGCCCACACCCGTGGGGCCGGAGAACAGGAAATTGCCGATCGGCTTGACCGGATTGCCGAGTCCCGAGCGCGCCATGCGGATGGCCGACACCAGCGCCTCGATGGCGCGGTCCTGACCGAACACGACGTTCTTGAGATCGCGATCGAGCGTGCGCAGCGCATTGCGATCGTCGGAACTGACGTTCTTGGCCGGGATACGCGCGATCTTCGCGACGATCTCCTCGACCTCGGTCTTGCCGATGATCTTTTTCTGCCGCGACTTGGGCAGGATCTTCTGCGCAGCGCCCGCCTCGTCGATCACGTCGATCGCCTTGTCGGGCAGGTGGCGGTCGTTGATGAACCGCGCGGCGAGCTCGGCCGCCGACGTGAGGGCGGCCGGTGCGTACTTGACGCCGTGGTGCTGCTCGAAGCGTGTCTTGAGTCCCTTCAGGATCTCGATCGTTTCCGCGATCGACGGCTCGGGCACGTCCACCTTCTGGAAGCGCCGCGACAGCGCGTGGTCCTTCTCGAAGATCTGCCGGAACTCGCCGTAGGTCGTCGCGCCGATGCACTTGAGCGCACCGGTGGACAGCGCGGGCTTCAGCAGATTCGAAGCGTCGAGCGTACCGCCCGACGCCGCGCCGGCGCCGATGATCGTGTGGATTTCGTCGATGAACAGGATCGACTTGGGGTTGTCTGCGAGCTGCTTCAGCACCGCCTTCAGGCGCTGCTCGAAATCGCCGCGATACTTCGTGCCGGCCAGCAGCGCGCCCATGTCGAGCGAGAACACCTGATACTCGCGCAGGAGTTCGGGCACCGCGGCCTCGTTGATGCGGCGCGCCAGGCCCTCGGCGATCGCCGTTTTGCCGACGCCCGCCTCGCCCACGAGGAGCGGATTGTTCTTGCGCCGGCGGCACAGCACCTGGATCACGCGCTCGAGCTCGTGCTCGCGGCCGATCAAGGGATCGATCTTGCCGTTCTTGGCGAGCTGGTTCAGGTTGACGGTATAGGCGTCGAGCGCGCCCTGCGACTCGCTGCCCCCCTCGCTCTCCTCCTTCGACTCGGAGGGCTTCTCCTGCTTGTTCTGCGGCGTCTTGGTGATGCCGTGCGCGATGTAGTTGACGACGTCGAGGCGCGTCACGCCCCGCTGATTCAGGAAGTAGACCGCGTGCGACTCCTTCTCGCCGACGATCGCGACGAGCACGTTGGCGCCGGTGACTTCCTTCTTGCCCGACGATTGCACGTGGAGGATCGCGCGCTGGATCACGCGCTGGAAGCCCTGCGTCGGCTGCGTATCCGCGTCCGAGTGCGCGGCGAGGCGCGGCGTGTGCTCGCTGATGAAATCGGCAAGGACACCACGCAGTTCCTCGAGGTCGACGCCGCAGGCCTTGAGCACTTCGGCGGCCGACGGGTTGTCGAGCATCGCGAGCAGCAGGTGCTCGACCGTGATGAACTCGTGCTGCTTCTGCCTGGCCTCGACGAAAGCCATATGAAGGGAGACTTCAAGTTCCTGCGCGATCATCTTGCTTCCTCAGAACCTCCGACTGCGGCGTTGTCCGGAAGACGTTTCCGGATAAACACCTTAACGCTTAAGTCTCCTCCATCGTGCACTGCAGGGGGTGTTGGTGCTTGCGCGCGAGCTCGTGCACCTGGTCGACCTTTGCGCCGGCGACCTCCCGCGTGAACGTTCCGCAGACGCCCATGCCCTCGCGGTGAACCTGCAGCATGACCAGCGTCGCCTTTTCCCGACTCATCGTGAATACAGTTTGGAGCACCACGACGACAAAGTCCATCGGCGTGTAGTCGTCGTTCAGCAGGATGACCTTGAACAACGGCGGCGGCTTGACACGCGTTCGCTCGGCTTCGAGAACGCTGCCGTTCTGCTCCTGTTTCGACATTGACGCGACGGATTTCCTCGGGAAGTGGGGTCAATGTTTGATGATTGCAACAGTTTTTTCAAGGGGAAAGGCGCCGGACGGGCGTCTGCTTGACGCCGGCGGGACACCGCGCGTAGAAAATGGCGTGTCTGGTGCAGCGGGACGGCCGGGCGCGTTCCCCGTTAGCCATGTTGCGCGCGAGGAATTGCGCAAGGGAGGCCGCGCCGCTTCAGGCGCTCGTTCATTCCTGTGAGGAACACGTTGTATGGCAACCGGTACAGTCAAGTGGTTCAACGATGCAAAGGGCTTCGGCTTCATCACTCCGGACGATGGCGGCGAGGATCTCTTCGCCCATTTCTCGGCGATCAACATGCAGGGCTTCAAGAGTCTGAAGGAAGGGCAGAAGGTCAGCTTCGACGTCACCCAGGGGCCGAAAGGCAAGCAGGCGGCTAACATCCAATCGGCCTGACGTTCGCGTTGCCGGGCTCGTCCAGCGACGCCCGGCAACGCGCCCCGGAATCGCGGTGGCAGTCGCCGCGCTACATGCGCTCGATCATCGCCTGGCCGAAGCCCGAGCAGGAAACCTGCTTGGCACCGTCCATCAGCCGCGCGAAATCGTAGGTTACAACTTTGTCCCCGATAGCCTTTTCGAGGCTTTCGGTAATCTTCGCCGCAGCTTCCTTCCAGCCCATGTGCACCAGCATCATCTCGGCAGAAAGAATCTCCGAGCCGGGGTTCACGTAGTCCTTGCCCGCATATTTGGGCGCCGTGCCGTGCGTCGCCTCGAAATTCGCCACCGTGTCGGACAGGTTGGCGCCCGGCGCGATGCCGATGCCGCCGACTTCCGCCGCCAGCGCGTCCGAGATGTAGTCGCCGTTGAGGTTCAGCGTGGCGATCACGTCGTAATCGGCGGGCCGCAGCAGGATCTGCTGCAGGAAGGCGTCGGCGATGACGTCCTTGATCACGATCTCGCGGCCGGTCGCGGGATTCTTGAACGAGCACCACGGGCCGCCGTCGATGGGTTTGGCGCCGAACTCCTTCTGCGCGAGCGCGTAGCCCCAGTCGCGGAACGCGCCCTCGGTGAACTTCATGATGTTGCCCTTGTGAACGAGCGCGACCGACCTGCGGTCGTTGTCGATCGTGTAGCGGATCGCCTTGCGCACGAGCCGCTCGGTGCCTTCGCTCGACACGGGCTTGATGCCGATGCCCGAGGTCATCGGGAAGCGGATCTTCTTGACGCCCATTTCGTTGATGAGGAAGTCGACGACCTTCTTCGCGCCCTCGCTTCCCGCCGCCCATTCGACACCGGCGTAGATATCCTCGGAGTTCTCGCGGAAGATCACCATGTCGATCGCTTCCGGGTGCTTGACCGGCGACGGCACCCCCTTGAAGTAGCGCACCGGCCGCAGGCAGACGTAAAGGTCGAGTTGCTGGCGCAGCGCGACGTTGAGCGAGCGGATGCCGCCGCCCACGGGCGTGGTCAGCGGACCCTTGATCGAGACCACGAAGTCCTTGAGGATCGTCAGCGTTTCATCGGGCAGCCAGACGTCCGGCCCGTAGACACGGGTGGACTTCTCCCCCGCGTAGATCTCCATCCAGTGGATCTTCCGCTTGCCGGCGTAAGCCTTGGCGACCGCCGCATCGACGACCTTGATCATCACGGGCGTGATATCGAGGCCCGTGCCGTCGCCTTCGATGTACGGGATGATCGGGTTGTCGGGGACGTTGATGCTGAAATCGGGATTGACCGTGATCCTGGCGCCGCCGGCCGGGACCTTCACGTGCTGGTACGAGGACATGGAATCTCCTGCGGAATGCGTAACGCCCGGGAGCGGGGCTTCGCCATGATATTGCGTCGCGATGCTGTCGATTTTGCGTCTCAAACCCATCATTATCCGGCATCTTGAACACCAGCGCCAAGCGCCCCGAACCGCTGCGCACAACGCCGAAGCCGCGGCCCGAACGGGCGCGCGTCGTGCTATTCAACAAGCCCTTCGGCGTGCTCTGCCAGTTCAGCGGCGACGGCGCGCGCCCGACGCTGAAGGACTTTGTCGACGTGCCCGACGTTTATCCGGCCGGCCGTCTCGACGCCGACAGCGAGGGACTGGTCGTGCTGACGGCGGACGGCGCGCTGCAGGCGCGGATCACCTCTCCGCGGCACAAGCTCCCCAAGGCCTACTGGGTGCAGGTGGAGGGAACGCCGGAGGCGGCAGCGCTCGCGGCATTGCGCCATGGCGTGGACCTCGGCGACTTTGTCACGCGGCCGGCGACGGTACGAACCGTCGACGAGCCCGCCGACTTGTGGCCGCGCCAGCCGCCGATCCGCGTTCGCCGCGCCATTCCGACGGCGTGGCTCGAGCTCACGCTGCGCGAAGGGCGCAACCGGCAGGTGCGCCGGATGACCGCCGCCGTCGGACTCCCCACGTTGCGGCTCGTCCGGTTCGCGGTCGGCCCGTGGACACTCGCCGGACTCGGGCCGGGGCGCTGGCGGGCGGTCGGAATCGACGGCGCGTGTTAACATCCGCGCCCGAACGCCGACCGGCGCCCGCCCTGGGCGCGTGACGACCGCCCCGCACGAATCCCGCCCGATGATCCGCCGCCTGCTTGCCCGCCTGATGCCCGGCCGGCAGAAACGCGAACCGCGGATCTACGGGCCGGACCAGCATCCGGTCCGTCGCGACCAGCTTTCGCACGCCGCGCGCACCGTCATCCGCAAGCTCCAGGACGAAGGCTTCAAGGCGTTCATCGTCGGCGGCGCCGTTCGCGACCTGCTGCTCGGCTTGGCACCCAAGGACTTCGACCTCGCCACCGACGCGACGCCGGAGCAGGTGAAGCCGCTGTTCCGGCGCGCGTTCATCATCGGCCGCCGCTTCCGCCTCGTGCACGTCCATGTCGGCAACGAGGTGATCGAGGTCTCGACGTTCCGCGCCGCGCAGACCGGCGACGACGCGACCGACGAGCACGGGCGACTCCTTTCCGACAACGTCTACGGCACGCAGGCGGAGGACGCCGCGCGCCGCGACTTCACGATCAACGCCCTCTACTTCGATCCGGCCGACGAGGCGATCTGGGACTTCGTGGGCGGCGTCACGGACGTCCGGGCGCGCCGGATGAAGCTGATCGGCCCGCCCGTCACACGCTTTCGCGAAGATCCCGTCCGGATGCTGCGCGCCGTCCGTCTCGCTGCGAAGCTCGACCTGGCGATCGACTCGAAGACCGCCGAACCGATTCCACGCCTCGCCGCGCTGATGGCGAACGTCCCGCCGGCGCGGCTGTTCGACGAAATGCAGAAGCTGCTGCTGTCCGGCCATTCCGTCGGAACGCTCAGGAGCCTGCGCGCGCACGGCCTGTCGCATGGACTCCTTCCTCTGCTCGACGTGATCCTCGAGCAGCCGCTCGGGCAGAAATTCATCGAGGGTGCGCTCGCGGAAACCGATCTTCGCGTGCGCGAAGGCAAAGGCGTGTCGCCGGCGTTCCTGTTCGCGACATTGCTGTGGCACGAGGTGCTCGCGACGTGGAAGCAGACAAAGGAGCGCGGCGAAAAGCCAGCGCCCGCGCTGTTCGACGCGATGGACAAGGTGCTCTCGGCGCAGGCGCAGCGCATCGCCATCCCGCGCCGCTTCGAGGCGACGATCAAGGAGATATGGTCGCTGCAGCCGCGCTTCGAGCAGCGCGCGGGATCGCGGCCGTTTCGCCTGATGGAGCATCCGCGCTTTCGCGCCGCCTACGATTTCCTCGCGCTGCGGGGCACGAGCGGCGAGGTGCCCGGAGCGCTCGTCGACTGGTGGACGCGCTTCCAGGATGCGGGCGAGGAAGAGCGCGCTGCGATGCTGCGCCCCGACGAGGCGCCGAAAAAGCGGCGGCGCCCGCGCGGCCGCGGCCGCAAGCAGGGCGGCCACGCCGGCACCGACGCAACGGCGGGAGGCACGCCTGCCCACGACGCCCCGGATCCCGAGCCGCCCGCCGACTGACGCACGATCGTGGCGCGCACGATTGCCTTCGTCGGCATGGGCAGCAACCTCGTCCATCCGCGGCGCCAGCTCGCGCGCGCCGCACGCCGGCTCGCGCGCCTGCCGCGCACGACGCTCGTCGCGACCTCGCGCAATTTCGCAACCGCTCCGGTGGGAACGCAGGAACCGCAGCCCGACTACGTGAATGCCGTCGCGATGCTCTCGACCTCCCTGGCGCCGCGGGCGCTGCTGGCGCAGCTGCTGGCAATGGAACGCCGCCAGGGTCGCCGGCGCGACGGCGATTCGCCCCGCAATGCGGCGCGTTCGCTCGATCTCGATTTGCTACTATACGGCCGCCTTCGCCTCGCCACGCGCGCGCTGACGCTGCCGCATCCTCGCATGCACGAGCGCGCTTTCGTCCTGCGTCCGCTCGCCGACGTTGCGCCGGCCGCCACGATACCGGGCCGGGCGCTGGCGCGCAGTCACCTCGCGCGCCTGCGCCATCAGCGAATCGCGCCGACGCGCTCCCACCACCCGCACTGAGTTTCCCGTACCGACGATGGACCTCGAGCACTGCCGTTACGTCGTCGTCGAAGGGCCGATCGGCGCCGGCAAGACGAGCCTTGCGCGCGAACTGGGATTGCGCCTTCACGCCGAGCACCTGTTCGAGCAGCCCGACGAGAACCCCTTCCTGGCGCGCTTCTACGACGACATGGGACGCTTTGCGCTGCCCACCCAGCTGACGTTCCTGTTCCAGCGCGCCGACCAGCTCCGCGGCCTCGCGCAGCTCGACATGTTCCGCCGCCCGACGGTGGCCGATTTCCTGCTCGACAAGGACCCGTTGTTCGCGCGCCTCAACCTGTCCGACGACGAGTACGCGCTCTACGAGAAGGTCTACACGCATTTGAAGCCGCAGACGCCGACGCCCGACTTCGTCATCTACCTGCAGGCGCCGGTGTCGACGCTGATCGAGCGCGTGCACCGGCGGGGCGTCGACTTCGAGCGCGCGATTCCCGCCGATTACCTGACGCGGCTCGCGGAAGCGTACGCGCGCTTCTTCTATCGCTACGACGAGGCGCCGGTGCTGATCGTGAACAGCGAGCGGCTCAATTTCGTCGACAACCCGCGCCACGTCGACCTTTTGCTGCAGAAGATCGCCGCGATGCGCGGTGCGCGCGAGTTCTTCAACCTCGGCTCCGAGTGACCCGGAGCGACGTGCCGCAAGGCTGGTAATCTATGCCGCGCCCGGATTGCGGAATTCGCGCCGGCGCGCGCCGTGAGGGGGGTGGGATGGATGTAGCGGAGTCGGCGGACGAGTTGCGCGATCGCCTGAGCCAGGCGGCGCGCGTGGCGTTCGTGCCGACGATGGGCAACCTGCACGCAGGTCACCTCTCGCTGATGCAGATCGCGCGCGCGCACGCCGACTGCGTCGTCGCCAGCATCTTCGTCAACCGGCTGCAGTTCGGCCCGAACGAGGACTTCGACCGCTATCCGCGCACGTTCGAGTCTGATCGCGAGGGCCTCGGGAAATGCGGCGTCGACGTGCTGTTCGCGCCGCGCGAGCACGAGATGTACCCGGTGCCGCAACTCTACCGCGTGCAACCGCCGCCGCTCGCCGACGAGCTCGAAGGCGCCTTCCGACCGGGCTTCTTCCACGGCGTCTGCACGGTGGTCCTGAAGCTCTTCAGCCTGGTGCAGCCCGACATTGCCGTCTTCGGCAAGAAAGACCGCCAGCAGCTGAAGCTCGTGCGCGGCATGGTGCAGCAGTTCAACCTGCCGATCCAGATCGTGCCGGCGGAAACCGTGCGCGCCGACGACGGCCTCGCGCTGTCGTCGCGCAACAACTACCTGTCGCCGGGGGAGCGCGCCGAAGCGCCCCGGCTGTACCGGACGCTTCGCGCGATCGCCGACGAGATCGCCGCCGGTCGCACCGATTACGCGAACCTCGAATCGAACGGCCGCGCGGAACTCGCGCGCAACGGCTGGAAAGTCGACTATCTCGCGGTCCGGCACGGGTTGGGACTGCGCATTCCGCACCAGGAAGGCTTCGATCATCCCAACCTGCTGATCGTTCTCTGCGCGGCAACGCTCGGCTCGACCCGGCTCATCGACAACGTCGACGTCATTCGCAAGGACGGCGAGGATTGACGCCGTCATCGCACCGGCATGCGCGGCGACCATCCTCGCGGGCTTTCCGTCAATCTGGCTGACGCTCATCATGACTCGACCGTTGCACATGCTGATGCTGGTCGCCGCGTCGCTGGCGCTCGCCATTCCGCTGTCTGCCGGCGCGCAGGGTCGCTATCCATCGAAGCCCGTCCGTCTCGTCGTGCCCTTTTCGCCGGGGGCCGGCACCGACGGCGTCGCCCGATTCGTCGCGCAGAAGTTATCCGAGTCGCTCGGCCAACCGCTGATCGTGGAGAACCGGACGGGCGCCGGCGGCGCCATCGGCGCCGCCGAAGTTGCGCGCGCCGAGCCGGACGGTTACACGCTGCTGTTCGTCGCCGGACCGTTCACGACGGTCGCGGCGTCGCAGAAGAATCCCGGCTACGATCCGCTGCGGCAATTCGTGCCGGTGGCGCCGATCGCCGCGGGACCGCTGGCCTTTGTCGTCAAAGGCGACCTTCCGGCGAGCTCGATGCGCGAGTTCATCGCCCTCGCGAAGCGCGAGCCCGGCAAGCTCAACTATGGCTCGGCGGGGACGGGCAGCATCAATCACCTCGCGCTCGAACTCCTCAAGGCGCGGACCGGCGTCGAGATCGTCCACGTGCCGTACCGGGGCATCGCCGACGCCACGAAGGACCTGCTGGGCGGCCAGATCCAGGCGATCACCGCCTCCATCCCGGCGGCGCTGGCGCAGATGCACGACAAGCGCGTCAAGGTGCTGGCGGTGACCGGTGCTGCGCGCGTCGCGCAGATGCCGGACGTGCCGAGCTGGCAGGAAGCAGGCGTGGGCGACGCCAACGTCATCAATTATTGGGGCATCGTCGCGCCTGCCGGCACACCGGCGGGCGTGGTCGAAAGGCTGAATGCGGAGGTCCGCAAGCTGCTCGCGCAGCCCGACGCCCGCGCCCGGCTCGAGCGCGAGGGCGTCGAGCTGATCCCCGGGGCGCCTGAACGCCTCCGGGCAATCATCGAGGCCGACCTCAACGGCTGGAAGAAGCTGATTGCCGACTTCGGCCTGCACTTCGAATAACGGGTGCGGCGGCGCACGCGATGCGACCGGCGAAAGCTAGCGCGCGCGCCGCCAGGGCGGATTCGGCAGCGCGATCAGGTTGCCGACGACCGCGAGGAACACGCCCGCCACCGCAACGGCGGTCCACCGGTAATCCTCGAGGAGCGTCGAGAGCAACAGCGCGACGATGGGCGTCGTGACGCCGACGAACGCCGACGAACGCCGACAACCCAGGACCGACGCGATTCATCAGCGTCAGGTAGGCGCCGAACGCGGCGATGCTGCCGAACGCTACGAGGTAGGCGAAGGACCACCAGTAAGCGGGCCGCGCGTCCACGGACCACGGCAGGCGCTGCATGAAAACGAGGAGCGACACGCAGAGCGCGCCGTACAGCATCGCGCAGGCGGTGCCGGGAAAGAGCGGGATGCCGACGCGCTGATTGCGCAGCGTGACGATGTTGCCGGCCGACGCGACCGCCGTCCCGCCGAGGCCGTAAGCGACGCCGGGCGCCGCGTTGCCGCCCTGCCGGGCGGCAAGGAGATCGGGAAGGAACAGCAGCGCGACCCCCGCGACGCCGAGTGCCGCCGCCACCAGCACGCGAGGCGACAGCGGCGTGCGATGGACGAGGCGCATCAGGATCGGGTTCATGAACACGATCGTCGAGAAGAGGACAGCGACGAGTCCGGAAGTCACATGCTCCTCGGCTACGTACACGGCCGAGTAGTTGAGGCCGAACATCAGTGCACCCTGCGCGGCAAGAAACAGGTGATCGCGGCCGGGAAAGCGCAGCGAGCGCCCGGTCGCCACGCACCAGAGCGCCAGCAGCGTGCCGGCGGCCGCGAACCGGTAGACCACCGAGACCTCGGGTGCGACCACGCCGAGCTGGTACTTGATGCCGAGCCACGTCGAGCCCCAAATCAGCGTGGCGGCGACAAACAGCGTCGCCGCGCTGGGGGCGCGAGCGTCGGTCGTCACGGGCGTTCCGCAGGCCGCAGCCGCTCGAACGCGACCGGGCCGCGGATCGTCATCTACGTTGCCCGAAGGGCATCGACGATCTTCAGTCGCGCGGCGCGGGCCGCGGGCAGAAAGCCGCCGACGAAGCCCATTGCGAGCGCGAACAGCAGCGACAGGACGACGATGCGAGGCGTCAGCGTGAACGAGAACGCGAGCACCGCGAAGGTCTGGAAGTTGGTCGTCGAAACGGTGAGCGCCTGCATCAGCGACGCGGCCAGCAGGCCGACCACGCCGCCGAGGAGGCCGAGGAGCAGCGATTCGATCATGAACGCGGCGAGAATGGATCCACGCGAAAAGCCGAGCGCGCGCAGAGTGCCGATCTCGCCGGTTCGCGACGCGACGCTCGCATACATGGTGATCATCGCGCCGATGATCGCGCCGATCGAAAAGATGATCGAGATCGACGTGCCGAGGTACGTGATGAACTTCGACAGCGACTCCGACTGCTCGGCGTAGAAGCGCCGCTCGCGCTTCGCCTCGAGCGTGAGGCGCGGGTCGCTCTCGATCTCGCGCTTGACGTCGTCGAAGCGCGCGGGGTCGTTGAGACGGAAGAGCAGCGACGAGAAGCCGGTGCGGCGGAAGGCCTGCAGCATCTGCTCGGCGTCGCCCCAGATTTCCGAATCGAAACCCGTGCGCCCGCCGTCGAACACGCCGACGACCTCCCAGTCGCGCGACGCGAAGCGGACCGTCTCGCCGATGCCCGCGCCCTTGAAGCCGGCCGCGATCGAGTGCCCGGCGATCACTTCCGACGTGCCGGGCCGGAACATCCGGCCCTCCGAGATCTTCACCTTCGGACGCAGCGTGAGACCTTGCGCCGTCACGCCGCGAATCACGACGTTCGACGCGCTGCCCGTGTCGCGCTTGAGCAGGTTGATCAGCACCACCGGCTCCTTGGAGGCAAGACGCGCGCCGTCCTGTCCGGTTGCGATGTCGGGCAGACTCTCGACGATCGACGCCTGCCGGCGGTCGATGCCGCTTTGCACCTCGGTCTGCGCCCCGCGGCGGATGATGACGACGTTGTCATCCTCTCCCGTCGACACCAGCGTCGACTCCAGCCCGGCGGCGAGCATCAGCACCGTCGCGAACACGTAGACGACGAGCGCCATGCCGCCCGCCGTGAGGATCGTCGTCAGGCGGCGCGCGACGAGATTGCGCGCGATGTAGGAAAGCGGAATCGCCATCAGTCGTCGCGCGATCAATGACCAGTGAAACAGTCGGCGTGAGGCTGAACGACGCCTTGCGCGCGGCGCCCGGGCGGCGGGCCTGCGACGGCTTCAATGTTCAGGCGCCCTCGCAGGCCCGCCGCCCCGACGCCTCGACGATCGCCGGGACGTTGCATCCGCTCAGCCCACCGCCCTCAGGCCGTCGACGATGCGGATGCGCGCGGCGCGCCACGCGGGAATCCACGCTGCGACAACGCCGATGGTCAGCGCCGCGACGAGCTGCATGATGACCGTCTGCTCGCTGACGAAGAAAATCGGGAAGAGCGCGCCCATCGCGTCGGCGAAGGCGCGCGCGAGCGGAAATGTCAGCGCGATTCCCGCAGCGCCGCCGACGAGCGCGAGTCCAAGCGACTCCGCGAAGATCAGCCTGGCGACGTACCCGTTCGAAAAGCCCAGCGCCTTCAGCGTCGCATACTCGGTATAGCGCTCGCGCGCGGTCATGGCCATCGTGTTCGCCATCACCGCCATGATAATCACGATCACGACGAACGACACGGCCTGGATCGCAAGCAGGATGGTCTCGGTCATTGCGACGAACCCGAGCTGGAACGCCTTCTCGGTTTCCGTCCGCGTTTCGGCCAGCGAATTCCTGAACGTCGCGTCGATGGCCGCGGAGACTTCGGCTGCCTGCTGCGGATCCTTCAGCTGAACGATGAACACCCCCGTCTGGTCACTGCGGCGCGCAAACTGCTTCTTGATCGCCTCGTTCAGGTAATCGAAGTGGAAGAAGAACGTCGACTGGTCGGTCCCCTTGTCGGCGCCGTCGTAGATGCCGCGCAGCGTGAACGTCCAGGTGCCGGGGTAGATCGTGCCGCGCAACGGGATCGAATCGCCGACTTTCCAGCCGTAGAGGTCGGCAAGACGCCGCCCCGCGACGGCGCCGGTGCGGTCGGTCGCGAACGCCTTGCGTTCGTCCGGGGAGAGTACGAATTCGGGGTACATCTCGAGATAACCCGGATCGCTGATCGCGAACTGCGCGAAGAAATTGCGCTCGCTGACGTAGACGCCACCGAACCAGTTCGCCCAGGCGACCGAAGCTACGCCCGGCACCTGGCGGACCTTTTGCGCGTAGGTGAGCGGCAGCGAGAACACCAGCGACACCGCGTTGCGCGTGACGAGCCGCGCCGACGAGCTGGCGTTGGCGTTGGCATACCAGGCGTCGACGACCGTGCGCAGCAGCCCGAACGCCGTGATCGCCACGATGATGCCGAACACCGTGAGCGAAGTGCGCAGCGTGTGGCGCAGTGCGCTGCGCAGGATGAGGAGCGTTACGAACATGACCGGTGGGGATGGAGGAGCGGCTCGCCGCGGTGCGGTTCGGCGCGGGGTTAGTCGACCAGCACACCCTTTTCCAGGTGCACGAGGCGATGCGCTCTCTCGGCCGCCTTCGGGTCATGGGTCACCATGACGATCGTCTTGGCGAGATCGTCGTTGAGACGCTGGAGCAGCGTGAGAATCTCGCCCCCCGTCGTACGGTCGAGGTCGCCTGTGGGCTCGTCGGCGACGATCAGCGTGGGGTCGGTGATGAGCGCGCGGGCGATCGCGACGCGCTGCTGCTGTCCGCCCGACAGTTCGTTGGGGTAGTGGTCCTCGCGGTCGGTGAGCCCGACCAGCGCAAGCGCGAGCGCGACCCGCTCGCGCCGATCGGCACGCGACAGCGAGGTCAGCGTCAGCGGCAGCTCGACGTTCTGGGACGCCGTCAGCACCGGCATCAGGTTGTAGAACTGGAAGATGAAGCCGACGTTGGCGGCGCGCCAGTCCGCGAGATCCGCGTCCGCCAGCCTCGCGATGTCGACGCCCGCGATTCGCAGCTCGCCCGACGACGGCTTGTCGATGCCGGCGATCAGGTTGAGCAGCGTCGTCTTGCCCGAGCCGGACGGCCCCATCAGCGCGACAAAATCGCCTGTCCGGACGTCGAGATTGATGTCGACCAGCACCGGAATGATCTGGTCGCCGCGCGCGTAATACTTCGAGAGGGCGCGGATCGCGACCAGCGGTGGGTCTGTCGCGCTGGCGCCCGCGCGCGCACCGGCGCGGGCGTCACGCGATGTCGTCTCTGACCCCACTTATTTGGACTCGACTTTCACGGCGCTGCCGTCGGTGAGCTTGGCGTCGGGCCGCAACACCACCTTGTCGCCCGCCTTCACGCCGCCGGTCACGGCGGTCAGCTCGCCGATCGCAGCACCCGGAGTGACCGCCACCGCGGCCGCCTTCGCGTCGCGCACGACGAACACGACCGTCCTGCCGTCGCGCTTTGCGAACGCGTCGGCGCTCACCGCGACGAGCGGCTGCTGCTGCTCGGGTGTCACGTCCTGCGACAGGAAGCTCACCTTCGCGCTCATCTCCGGCAGGATGCGCGGGTCGATGGCGTCGAACTTGACCTTGGTCATCACCGTCGCCTTGGCGCGGTCCACCGTGGGCACCATCCGGCTGATGCGGCCGCGGAAGCGATCGTCGGGAAGCGCATCGAGCGTGATCTCGGCCGGCATGCCGACCTTGACCTTGGCGAGGCTCGATTCGGAGACGTCGGCCTCGACTTCGAGGGTGCTCATGTCGGCCATCGTCACGACGGCGCCTTTGGAGTCGGCGGCGCTCGAGAAGGGCGTGACCAGGTCGCCGACGTTCGCGGCCTTCGACAGGATGACGCCGTCGAAGGGCGCCCGAATGAGCGCGTAGTCGACGGAAACCTGCGCGTTGCGCGCGTTCGCCTCGGCGACGCCGATCGCTGCGCGCGCATTCGCCACGCCTGCGGTCGCGCGATCGAGCCGGGCTTTCGACGTGTCGAGCGCCGCAGCCGATACGAATCCCTTGCGCGCCAGCTCGACGTTGCGCTCGTGCTGCGCCTGCGCGTCCCGCACGTCGGCCTGCGCCTGCGCGAGCGCGGCGCGGCTGACGCCTACGCTGGCGGCGGCACTCGCCGCCTGCGCTACGACGTCGCGATTGTCGAGCTTGGCGATGACGTCGCCGGCCTTGACCCGCGATCCTTCGGCGACGCCGAGCCATTCGAGGCGGCCGGTCGCCTTCGAGGCGATCGCCGCCTTGCGTTGAGCGACGACGTAGCCCGTCGAGTTCAGCACGACGAACTGCTGCGACGGATAGGCCGTCACGACCGGCGTTGTCTGCACGCTCGCTACCCGCGGCGCGAAGATGAACCATGCGCCGGCCGCGCCCACGGCGAGCATCAGCAACGCGAGCCATACCCATTTGCGGCGCCGGCGCCGCGCGACGGGCGCGACGGCGCGGTCGATGCGAAGCTTCGCGAGGTCGGGCGCGGCCGTCACGGCGCGGTGAGGAACGACTCGACGAGCCAGGCGACGGCGGCAGGCTGGTCGTGATGAATCATGTGGCCCGCGTCGGCCACGACTTCGAGCCTTGCGCCGCGGATGTTCGCAAGACGGGCGCGAACGCCGGTGAAATCGGCGGGCGCGTCCGGCGCGTTGTGCACGGGATCGAGCCAGCGCAGGATGTGCGATTGCGCGCCCGCCACCCAAAGCGTCGGCGCGACGATCGCTTGCCAGATGCGCTCGACCTCCTGCATGCGGTAGACGCTCGGAAACGGCAGCTTGTGCCGCGGGTCCGAGTTGAGCTGCGCGCGTCCGTCCGGACGCAGGTCGGCCCAGTACGCGGCGAGGAACAGCGCCTTGTCGCGCGGCAGCCGCGGATTGGTCTTGCGCAGGCGCTCGGCCACCGCGCCGAGATCGGCGTAGGGCTTGAACGTCGGGTCCTGTTTCATCGCGTCGAGCCACTTGACGGTCTTGCGCACGGCCGCGTCGCCCGCGTCGTCATCGGGAAGGCCGAAGCCGTCGAGCGATACGAGGCGAAGGACCCGGGAGGGCCGCAGGCCCGCGTAATGCATGACGATGTTGCCGCCGAGGCTGTGGCCGGCAAGGTTCACCCGCTCGTCCGGGGCGAAACGGTCGACGAGCGCCTCGAGATCGGCGATGTAGTCGTGGAACCAGTAGCCCTGCGGCTGCCACTCGGAACGGCCGAAGCCGCGCAGGTCGGGCGCGATCACGTGCCAATCGCCGGCGAGCGCGTCGACGAGGAACTGGAACGACGCGCCGACGTCCATCCAGCCGTGCATCAGGAACAGCTTTGGCGCGTCCGGATTGCCCCACGTCAGCACGTGATGGCGCATCCCACGCAGATCGACGAATCGCGACGTCGCGTCGCGCTTTGCGACGGCTACTTCTTCTTGCACAACGCGCGTCCGTCGACCCAGCCGGTGCGGTAATTCATGTCGGAGGAATAGCGGGTCGCGTCCTTGCGCTCCGGTCCGTTGACGCTTTCGCAGCCGTCGCTGTAGCCCTGCCGATAGGGCAGGGGAAATCCCGAGAGGTTGAGTTTCGGTGCGGGCGGCTCGACATTGCGCGGCAGCGGGGGCGCGCTCTCGGTCGGCGGCTCTCCCGGCACGGCGGACGGGGACGGCGCGCCGGGACCGCCCGCCGGCGTTGTCGCGCAGCCGGCGAGCGCCATCAGGACGATCGCCGCGCACGCGATCGGCGTCATCGCGCGCGGCCTCTGCGCGTGCATGCGTGTTGCAAAACGGGCGGTCATCGCGCTTCGTTCCTGCGAATCGAACGGAGTAGAATTCTAACATCCGGACGCGCGAGGATTCCGCTGTCGCTGCCACGCTGTCTTCGCGCCCCTCCGACGATGTTTCCACGACGTTTCCACGATCGTTCGACGACGTCCCACGATCTTTCCACGACGTTTCCAGGATGTTCCCGCTACGTTTTCTTGGTGTGCCTTCGTGACGCTTCCATGATTCAGCGACGAGCCTTTCCTGCTACGACCCTGCCCTACGCGCGACGCCGTCCATGAATCAACCGGCGTTCGTTCACCTCCGGCTGCACAGCGAATTCTCGATCGTCGACGGCGCCGTGCGCATCGACGACGCGGTCGCTGCGGCAGCGGCGGACGGCATGCCGGCTCTGGCGCTCACCGACCTCGCGAATCAATTCGGGCTCATCAAGTTCTACCGCGCCGCGCGCGCGCGCGGCGTGAAACCCATCGCCGGCTGCGACGTGTTCGTCACGCACGACGCCGAGCGCGACCAGCCCTATCGCGCGCTGCTGCTCGCCGCGACCCGCGACGGCTATCTCAAGCTCTGCGAATGGCTGACGCGCGCCTACCTCACCAACCAGCACCGCGGACGCGCCGAAATTCGCCGCGACTGGTTCGGCGAGGGCACCGACGGCCTCATCGCGCTGTCGGGCGCGCGTGACGGCGACGTCGGGCACGCGTTGCTGCAAGGCAATGCCGGCGGCGCCGCGAGGGTCGCGCGCGAATGGGCGGCGGTTTTTCCGGAGCGCTATTTCCTGGAGGTGCAGCGCGCGGGCCGCCCGGACGACGACGCGCTGGTCGGCGCGACCGTCGCGCTGGCCGGCGAACTCGCGCTCCCCGTCGTCGCGACGCATCCGGTGCAGTTTCTTCGCCGCGCCGATTTCCGCGCGCACGAGGCGCGCGTGTGCATCGCCGAAGGGCACGTGCTCGCCGACTCGCGGCGGCCGCGCCGCTTCACACCGGAGCAGTATTTCGCCACCCAGGCGGAGATGGCGACCAGGTTCGCCGATCTTCCCGAGGCGCTCGCGAACGGCGTCGCGATCGCCCAGCGCTGCAACCTGACGATTCCGCTCGGCAAGAACCACCTGCCGGTCTTTCCGACGCCGCCCGACCGCACGCTCGACGATCACCTGCGCGCCGAGGCGACGGCGGGCCTCGAGCGGCGGCTCGCCGCGCTGTATCCCGATGCGGCGACACGCAACGAGCGGCGGCCCGAGTACGTCGCGCGCCTCGACTTCGAGACGAAGACCATCGTGCAAATGGGCTTCGCCGGCTACTTCCTCATCGTGGCCGATTTCATCAACTGGGCGCGCGAGAACGATGTGCCGGTCGGGCCGGGCCGCGGATCCGGCGCGGGCTCGCTCGTCGCCTACTCGCTCGGCATTACCGACCTGGACCCGCTGCGCTACGCGCTCCTGTTCGAGCGCTTCCTCAATCCCGAGCGCGTATCGATGCCCGACTTCGACATCGACTTTTGCCAGGACGGCCGCGACCGCGTGATCGACTACGTCAGGAAGAAATACGGTGCGGAGTCGGTCTCGCAGATCGCCACTTTCGGCACGCTGGCGGCGCGCGCCGCGGTGCGCGACGTCGGGCGCGTGCTCGACATGCCGTATTCGGTCGTCGACGGCATCGCCAAGCTGATCCCGTTCCAGCCCGGCAAGACGGTGACGCTGAAAAAGCGCAAGGGCGATCCCGAATCGAACGTCATCTACGCGCGCGAGGTCGAGCCGCTGATCGCACAGCGCGAGGCCGAAGACGAGGAAGTACGTGAGCTGCTGGGGCTCGCCGAGGAGCTCGAAGGCCTGCCGCGCAACGTCGGCATGCACGCGGGCGGGGTGCTGATCGCGCCGGGACGCCTCACCGACTTCTGTCCGCTTTACGTGCAGGCCGGCGCCAGCGCGCCGGTGTCGCAGTTCGACAAGGAAGACGTCGAAGCGGTCGGGCTCGTCAAGTTCGACTTCCTCGGCCTGACTACCCTCACCATCCTCGACTGGACGCTGCGCTACGTGCGCAAGCTCGATCCTGCCATCGACATCGCGCTCGAGACGCTGCCGCTGGACGACAACGCGTCGTACGACGTTTTCCGCCGCGGCAATACCACCGCGGTGTTCCAGTTCGAATCGCGCGGCATGCGCGACCTCCTGAAGCAGGCGCCGCCGACCCGCTTCGAGGACATCGTCGCGCTGGTCGCGCTGTACCGCCCGGGACCGATGGAGCTCATCCCCGACTACGTCGCGCGGAAGGGCGGCCGCGAGCGCGTCGAGTACGTCGATCCGCGGCTCGCGCCCATCCTCGAGCCTACCTACGGCGTGATGGTGTACCAGGAGCAGGTGATGCAGATCGCGCAGGAGATCGGCGGCTATACGCTCGGCAGCGCCGACCTGCTGCGACGTGCGATGGGAAAGAAGAAGCCCGAGGAGATGGCGCTGCATCGCGACACCTTCGTCGCGGGCGCGCAGGGCAACGGTCTCCCCCGGCAACGCGCCGAGCATCTGTTCGGCCTGATGGAGAAGTTCGCCGGCTACGGCTTCAACAAGTCGCACTCCGCAGCGTACGCGCTCATCGCCTACCAGACCGCCTACTTCAAGGCGCATCACGGCGCAGCGTTCATGGCGGCGAACCTGTCGCTCGTGATGGACGACACCGACAAGGTGAAGACCTTCTACGACGACGCCGTCGCGCAAGGGCTCACGATCCTCGCACCGGACATCAATTCGTCCGGCTATCGCTTCGAGCCCGTCGACACCAAGCGTGTCGCCTACGGCCTCGGCGCCGTAAAAGGGACCGGACAGGTGGCCATCGAGTCCGTCGTCGCCGCGCGCGCCGACCGGCCGTTTCGCGACCTCTTCGACTTCTGTCGCCGGGTCGACAAGCGCAGCGTCAATCGCCGCGCGGTGGAAGCGCTGGTACGCGCCGGCGCCTTCGACGCGATCGACGCGCGGCGCGCCGCGCTCCTCGCGTCGGTGGGCATCGCGCTCGGCGCCGCCGAGCAAGCGGACGCCGCGAAGGCGCAGGTGTCGCTGTTCGGCGATGATGCCGCGTCCGACATGCCGGCGCTGGTCGCAACGCGCGACTGGACGGATGCCGAGCGCCTGATCCACGAAAAGGTGGCGCTCGGCTTTTACCTGTCCGGGCATCCGTTCGCCGGCTATGCCGCCGAACTCGGGTCGGTTGTTCGCACGTCGCTTGCGAACCTCACGCCGCGCAGCGACCGCGTGATGGTCGCCGGCATCGTCACCGCGCTGCGCACGCAAAGCGGCCGGCGGGGCAAGATGGCGTTCGTCACGCTCGACGACGGTCACGGCCGTGCGGAAATCCTCGTCTACAACGAGACTTACGACGGCGCGCGCGCGATGCTGCGCGAGGATCAGCTCGTCATCGTCGAAGTGCGCGCGATGCAGCGGGTCTCCGACGAGGGCGAGGTGCAGGGCATGCGCATCATTGCCGAGGCTGTCTACGACCTCGCCGCTTTTCGCAAGCGCTGGGCGAAGGGCCTCAAGCTCGCGTGCAACGGCAACGCGTCCGCCGAGCGGCTAGCCGAGATCCTGCGGCCCTTCAAGCCGGGGGACAAGCCCGTCACGATCGCCTACCGAAACGCGCGCATCGGCGGCGAAATCGATCTGCCGCCCGATTGGCGCGTCAATCTCGACGACGTGCTGATCGAGCGCCTGCGCGAGTGGCTCGCGCCCGATAACGTTCACGTGATCTATTAAGTAGGGTCAGACACCACATCCTCGAATCAAGTAGGGTCAGACACCACATCTGCATCTTCGCGGTCTCGGGATGTGGTGTCTGACCCTACTTAATTTCCGGTGTCCGACACTCCCCGCCTGGTTTCCGGCTGACTTGCACGATGCTGTCGAATGCAGTCGCGCGCTATCGCGCGTTTCTCCGCCAGCCGGACGTCCCGATGCTGCTCGTCACGGCGCTCGTCACGCGGATGCCCGTCGGCACGCTGTCGCTGTCGCTGCTGCTGCACGTGCGCGCTCTGAGCGACAGCTTTGCGACGGCAGGCGCCGCCGTCGGCGCGTGCCTGTTCGCCTCCGCGGTGACGGCGCCGCTGCTGGGCCGCATCGTCGATCGCCGCGGACCGGGGCTGATTCTCGTCGTCACCGGCCTCGTGTGCCCGGCAACGCTTGCCGTCGTCCTGTTCGCGCGTCCGCTCGGCCTTGCGTCCGGCACGCTGATCGCCTTCGCCGCGCTGGGCGGCGCATTCCTGCCGCCGATCAGCGTGCTGATGCGCACGATGTGGCGCCACCGCTTCGACGACGAGCGCATGCGCATGATGGCGTTCTCGATCGACGGCGTGCTGATCGAGCTCGCCTTCACCCTGGGACCGATAATCGTGGCAACGGTCCTGGCCGCGGCATCGGCCCGCGCCGCGTTTGCCGTCGCGATCGTCTTCACCGCCCTCGCCGTGCCGCTGCTGGCGCTGTCGCCCGCGTTGAAGGACTGGCCGCGGTCCGCCGAGGGCAAGCGACACCTGCTGGGACCGCTGACCGAGCCGCGGCTGATCGCGGTGTACGGGGTGACGTTCCTGTTCACGTTCTGCCTTGGACTTACGGAGGTCGCCTATCCGGGCTACGCGACCTTTGCCGGCGCGCCGCCGCTGGCCGGCGTTCTGCTCGCGATCAATTCGGCGGGCAGCGCGCTCGGCGGCCTCGTCTACGGCGCGCTGCACCTTCAGACACGGGCCGACCGACAGCTTCCGCGCATCCTCGCCGCGATGACGGTGCCCATCGCCCTGCAGGCGGCGACCGCCTCGGGAGTTGCACTGGGCGCGCTGGCGTTCGTCGCGGGAACGCTGATCGCGCCGGTGTTCGCGCTGACCGCGATGCTGGTAACGACGATCGCGCCGCCGCGCTACGCCACCGAGGCCTTCACGTGGACGGCCACCTGCATCGTGAGCGGAATCGGCGCCGGGCAGGCGCTCGGCGGCCGGCTGCTCGAAGGACCGGGGTATCCGACGGTGTTCACGCTCGCGGCAGGCGCGGCGCTCGCCGCCGCGCTCCTCGCATGGACGCTGCGCACGCACGCGCTGCGCGTGCGCGCGGGGGCGTGACGACGACTGCAATCGGTGTCATGTCCGCGCCACCTGCGCGCGCAGCGCCGTCTTCAGCACCTTGCCCGTTTCGTTCTTCGGCAACTCGGCGAGGAACACGTACGCCTTCGGCCGCTTGAAACGCGCGATGCGTTCGAGACAATGGGCGTCCAGCGCGCGCTCGAGCGCCGCGGCGTCCCCGATCGCGCTGCGCGACACGACGCACGCGACCACCTCCTCGCCCCACTCGGCGTGTCGCCGGCCGACCACCGCAACCTCGACAACGTCGCTGTGCGCCAGCAGCGCCTCCTCGACCTCGCGGGGATAGACGTTGGATCCGCCGCTGATGATGAGGTCCTTCGAGCGGTCCTTCAACGTCAGGAAGCCGTCGCCGTCGATGACGCCGAGGTCGCCCGTATGCAGCCAGCCGCCGGCGAGCGTGGCGGCGCTCGCCGCGGGATTGCGCCAGTAGCCCTGCATCACCGTGGCGCCGCGCACCTGCACTTCGCCGATCGCCCCGATGGGCAGCGAACGATCGTGTTCATCGGCAATGCGCAATTCGACGCCGAGCTGCGCCACACCGACCGAGCCGATCCGCGCATCGTCGCCGCGCGCCATCGCATCGGCCAGGAGCGCGCGATCCATCGCGGTGATCGTCATCGGCGTCTCGCCTTGCCCGTAGATCTGCGCGAGGCGCGGCCCGAGCAGCGCGAAGGCCGCCTTGCAGTCCTCGACGTACATCGGGCCGCCGCCGTAGACGACGCACTTCAGCCGGTCGAGACGCGCGCTGCCGATTGCCGGCGCCGCAATCAGTCGGCGCACCATCGTCGGTGCGGCGAACAACAACGCGCGGTCCCAGGCGTCGAGCAGCGAAACGATCTCGTCGGCGTCGAAGCCGCCCGATGCCGGCACCACGCTCACGGCACCGCGCGCAACGTGAGGCACGACGTACAGGCCCGAGCCGTGCGACAGCGGCGCGGGATGGAGGATCGCGTCGCCCGGGGAAACCGCTTCGACGTCGCAGAGGAACGCCTGCGCCATCGCAAGCAGGTTCCCGTGCGAGAGGATGACGCCCTTCGGCCGCCCGGTCGTGCCGCTCGTGTAGAACAGCCACGCCGGCGCGGCCGACCGGACGGCGACGACGTCGAGCATTCGCGCGTTACTCGCAAGCGCGTCGTGGTCACGCCCGCCCAGCAGAACGATTCGCTCCGCGACAGATGTCGCCGGTTCGCCGGCAAGCGCCTCGCACCAGCGCTCGTCGGCGAAGATCCACCGCGCGCCGCTGTCCTCCAGCACGCAGGCGAGTTCCCTGGGGTGCAGCTTGTTGTTGACCGGCACCGCGACGAGCCCCGCCCACCAGCACGCGAAAAGCGTCTCGATGTACGCCGGAATGTTGCGCGATGCAATGAGCACGCGATCGCCCGGTTCGAGTCCCGCCTCGCGAAGCGCGGAGGCGGTCCGCGCGGCGCGAGCCGCGAGCGAAGCGTAGTCGTGCAGCACCTGCGCTCCGCGGGCGACGGCGGGGAGCCGCGGCCACGTGCGCGCACTTCGCGCGAGAAGCGAGGCGAGATTTCTGGCGGGCGAGGGTTCCATGCGCGCAGGCGAGGGGCGACACGAGTGTAGCGCGCGGCGCCGCGGCGCTGCGATTCGTTTAGAATCGCCGCGACTTCGTCCGCGAGATTCCACGATGCCGATACCCGCCAGCATGCAGCAGATCACCGTCCGCGAGCCGGGACCGCCCGACGCGATGCGCCTCGCGCAAGCGCCGGTGCCCGAGCCGCGGGCGGGCGAGGTGCTGATCGAGGTCGCATGGGCCGGGGTCAACCGGCCCGACTGCGCGCAACGCGCCGGCACGTACCCGCCGCCACCCGACGCGTCGCCGATCCTGGGCCTCGAAGTCGCGGGCCGGGTCGTCGCGCTGGGTCCCGAAGCCGACGGCTGGAAGATCGGCGACGACGTGTGCGCACTCACGCCCGGCGGCGGCTACGCCGAATATTGCGCAACACCCGCGGCGTGGTGCCTGCCGATCCCGCGCGGCCAGACGCTCGAGCAGGCGGCGTCGCTACCGGAAAACTACTTCACCGTCTGGAACAACGTGTTCGACCGCGCGCGTCTCGCCGTCGGCGAAACGCTGCTCGTGCACGGCGGCACGAGCGGTATCGGGCTCGCGACGATCCAGCTCGCGAAAGCCTTTGGGGCGACCGTGATCACGACGGCTGGCAGCGCCGAGAAGGTCGCGTTCTGCCGCGCCATCGGCGCCGATCACGCGATCGACTACAAGACGCAGGATTTTGTCGAAGAGGTCGCGCGCATCACCGGCAAGCGCGGCGTCGACGTGATACTCGACATGGTCGGCGGCGACTACGCGCCCAGGAACTTGAAGAGCCTGGCGCTCGAGGGCCGGCTCGTGCAGATCGCGTTCCTCAAGGGCAGCCGCATCGAGTGCGACTGGCGGCACATCCTGCTGCGGCGCCTCACCGTGACCGGTTCGACGCTTCGCGCCAGCCCGTTCGAGCGCAAGGCCGCGCTGGCGCGCGAGCTGCGCCGCGAAGTATGGCCGCTGTTCGAGCGCGGCGACATCAAGACAGTGATCCACGCGCAGTTCCCGCTGGCGGACGCGCCGCAAGCCCACGCGCTGATGGAGTCGTCGCAGCACATCGGCAA